>NZ_JBBNLQ010000037.1:0-31189 GCF_040092395.1 Collinsella sp. CLA-ER-H4 | reverse complement strand
GGTCGTGGTGGCAAGCGCGCCGTCATGGAAGAAGGCGATCGGGTATCCGATCTGCCCGAAGCCGTTTAGGGCCAAGGCGTAAATACTCCCGGGCGCAAGGCCGGCGAGGAGCATCGCGGTCCCCGCGCCAATTATCGAAAACACGGTTTGGATAAGGCGCCGGAATTTGGGCACGGGCGCCTTTGCCGCCAGGGTCCCGGGCCTTGTGGCGCCGAGCAGGAGTATCGACGAGAGAAGGAAGGGGATGAAGGGAAGGAAGGACGGCGCCTGGGCAATGGCGTAGGGCAGGAAGGAGAGGAACGGCAGGTCGTTTGCGGAGGCCGGGATATCCGCGATGCCGGAGCTGCTCAGGGCGCGGCAATATGCGAGCTCCGCGTCATTGGTCTCCTGGTCCCCCACGATGGACCCGGATTGGAAGCCCTCGTCCATGAGCGCGTAGTAGCTCTCGGCAGAATCGAGAAAGGCGGCGTCGGTTTGAGCGGCGAGGGCGGCGTTCGCGTATCTTGCAAGCTCAGCGTCATCTTGCTGCTCTGGCGATAGGTCTGTGCCGCTGGCCTGGGGCGCGCGCGTATTGAATGCGTCGACAAAGCCCTGCATGCCCTGCTTCATAAAGAAGGGCCCGTAGATGGGTGAATTGAACGCAATGGGGACGGAGAAGGCTGCAGCGAGAACGAGCGTAGAGATCCATACGGCCCGGTCTCTTAGGATTAGTTTGAGAAGAAGTCGACAGTACATTTGGAAGCACCTACATTTCTCAAAGCATCGTTAGATTAATAATGACAGACCGAATGAAGATGCGTGCGATGGGGGCGAGGCGAATGGCTGGGCGGTATCGATACGCGGGTTCAACGGCATCATATTGACCACATAGATTATCAAAACCGTCGTAAAACCCCTGGTTGCAACTACGGGGAGTGTCAACGGTATTCACTTTTTCAGCAATGCCGTATTTACGTAATGTCGTTATTACATAGTTCTGTTATTTCGTTTTGCCGTGTGCCGGGTTTTAGGGCAGAGCCCTAAATCGCACGCCGCCGGGCGAAACGCAGTTTTGTACGGCGGTGTACGACTCTTGCGGAACCGAACTATGACACAACGCAACTGTGCCATAACGTAACTACGTAGTAGCGTAGCTGTGCAATAACGCGATTACGGCAAATCGAAATAACAGAACAACGTGACTGTGGAATAGCAGAACAATTGAACATTGAACTAATCGCGCCTGAAAATTTTCCGCAAGTGTCGTGCGCCGCCGTACAAAGCCCGGCGGCGCACTAGGGTTCTGCCCTAAAAACCCGGCGCCCTTGGCGGCGTTAAAAAGTGACGCAATAACGTTGTTACGTTATTGCGTTATTACACAGTTCAGCAGTCACACTTTTACATTGTTGCGGCATGACACGGTTACGCAATGTCTCCGGTGCGTCTCGGTAAAAGGTTCGCTACCGGACAGCCACCGGACACCGAGGCGATCTAAGCGCGGCGATGGTTTGCCGTGAAATGTGCTGTGAGATGAAAAATCTCGCAAGAGACGCAGACTTGTACCTCCATCGTAAATGTATGTACAAATCTGCCGCCGGCCCGGACGGCACGGCGCTTGCCAGGGCTCCGCCCATGGACCGGGGCTGGTAAGTCGATTGCGACTGCATCGGTTGATTGGTGACAGTTGGAATCGACGTTGCAGTTTTTAAATCTGTTTTCTGAGATCTGAAGCGCGAAACTCAAAAACTCATCGTCTTGATTTTCATTTGATTCGGATCGCGCCCGCGCAAAAGTCAAAACGACTCGCGCGGCCGTTTCGTTTTTTCGTATCGCTTTTCATACCGCGTCAAAACAAAACGCGAGTTTTGAAAATCGATAGCGACCGAAGGTCGCAATCATAGGCGGCTTTGCTGCCGCATGAAAATCGACTCGCCATTCGATTCGTAATGCGAGCCGCGTCACCTTCCGACAAATCCAACAGCGCTGCGAGTCACGCTAATGACTCTCCGCGCCATTGAAATTGTCGAAAGCTGCCTCAACTTTTTCGTAAGCGTATCGAAAAACGATTCGACAACGTCGAATGTTTGCGTCGCGGGCGCCGCAAACCCGCTTCGCGGAAATGCAAACGCTCGGCATCCCTCGCATTCGCATTTCCGCTCCGCTCTCGCTACAGCGAACTTCTAACACTCGGCATCCCTTGCGTTAAAAATTCGCTTCCGCTCACGGTCTTCACGCAGTTACAACGCCGCGAGGCCTCTCGCTTGGAATGAGGCCTCTCATTCCACGTCTACACTGCGTTTCGCCCAATCCCCGTTCCGGAGATTGCAAGATGTACGTAAATCATGATAACCGGGCCCGTAGTCCCTGTTATCATGATTTACGAATCTTGCTTTTCTCCTGTCACGGAGAAAAGGGAAAGAGTGAACGCAGTACGCTTTTTGCGGGTTGGTTTCACTCTTTCTAAAAAATTAGGCAACCATAGCAAGAGGTGACGGATGCCAATCCTCAGTTTCTTGCTTACTTTTCCGGAGGCCACTCCGGAGAAAGTAGAAAAATGGCACGAAATGAATTCGTAAAGGCTCGCGTTTCTCCTGAAGAGAAAGAGATCTATCAACAACTTTGCGAACAAGCTGGTTGTACGGAAGCTGAGTTGATTCGATCCGTACTGATTCATCGGGAAATCTCACTTGATGATCTCGATGACGAAATGCAAGTTCTTGATCGGAAGAAAAAGGCCCTCCATAAGCAACAGGAGGATTACAGGAGAGCACAGGCATCGCGTAAAACCGATGAACGTGGCGAGCCGATTTCTGAAAAAAGGAGTATTCCGTTCCAAGTAATGCTCACTGCTCCAGAAAAAAAGGCAATTGAGCAGCGTGCAGCGGCGCTCGGCATTTCTGCAAGCGAACTGGTTCGCCGCAGCGCAATTTACGGAAAGATCGAATCATTCAATTTTGACATCGCGGAAGTTGAAAAACTCCATCATGAGTTATTGAAGGAAGGAACAAACCTCAATCAGCTGATGTATTTTGTGAACGCCCAAGGGCTTCCCGCGTACAACGAGAAAGCTGTTTTCCGAACGCTTGAAAAGGTTTATCAAAATGCTCGAAAGGTCGACCGGTTCATCGAGAAATTAGAGAAGCGTTATCACGTCGACTATATTCCAAGCGATTATTTGGCAGATGAACCAGACAACAGAAATCTTTAACTCGGACCTATACTTCGCGAATGATGCGCACAGCGCCATTGCAAGACCGATCGCAAGGCCAACGGCCGCTATCTTTGCATAGCTCCTGCCCGCGCGTCCCAGTTTTCGGCCTAAAACGGGATGCATTTTCCGAACCGGTGCTCAAAAGGAAACCGTATCCCGCTTTGGGGCGGGGGCTGCGGAAAATTGGCCCGTGATCTGGTTCGGATTGGAGTATGCGTTAACCGTTGATGTTGGCCGGTGTGGGCATGGAGATAGATGAGTGGATCGAGCGATATAATGACATGCTATGGAGGCCATATGCTCTTTTCCCGCCGTTCTGCCACATCTGCCTGCGTCATTGTGCTTATCGTAATGGCGGTTACCCCTTATCACCGGTTTTCATCTTCAATCGGCTTGGCATCAGGTGCAATGACCTGGCTCGTTATCCTCGGCGCATGCCTCGCGGCGTTTGGTCATGGTGTTGCGCTCCGCAAGGGGAGAGAAATAAGACGGCCGGGTCGCCTTGGCGTCTTCGGTGTTTTCCTTGCTGCTATTGCGGTGGTTCCCGAATGGGTCGACCTGGCCTTCTATGCTCGCGGAGATTCTATCCCAATCGTGTTTGCACCAATCTGGTTGTTGCATGGTGTTTCGTGTACCTTGTGCTTCACTGGGTCGTTGCTCCTCTCATGTGTAATTTGGGATACGGCGGGCTCTCCTTTGATACGGGGGGCGGCGCGGGACGGCGAAAGGGGGACCCGCCGATCGCAGAGCGCGCTTTTTGCAGAAACAATAGTTGTCCTGTCTTGCCTGCTGTTTTGCTGTCGAGTTTCATGGAGAGTCGTTCCCGAGCCATGGGGGATGCCCTCTGTAACGGCCGCATCAATTGGCATCGTGCTTTTAATTCCTCTGGTCTACCTCGTATTGGCTGCGGTCCCGCTGCTTTGCTGTCCCCGCGCCTTTGGTCGGGGGCAGGGCGACGTGTTTGCCCGTTCTGTGCTCGTAGCAGTTCCCATTGGCCTTGTTCCGGCTGTCGAGGTGGCATACTTTGCAAGCGATGCCACGGTCATTGTGTCGCTGACGATGGGGTCCGCTATTGCCGCCTTCGGATGCACGTTGCTCAGGAAGAAGCGGAACAACGATTCGGATACCCCCCGCACGTCCGACCCATTCGATGCTGGGGCGTTTTCCCCTGCCCTGTCGCCTCGAGAAGAGCAGTTTGTTCGGCTGCTGCTCAAAGGGAAAACGCCGGCGGAGATTGCCAGGGAGACGGGTACGAAGCCATCGACGGTACGAACAACGCTTCACCGAGCATACGGGAAGGCGTCGGTTGCGGGCTCAGGCGAGCTCGTGGCGTTGTTTGCAGGTGAGGGTGATGCTGTAGGGCCCGAGCCGCTGCAGCGGCATGCTGACGATCTGCTGGTATCAGCTCGGACGCGCCGGCTGTTTCGATACCTGCTCACATCATTTTTTATTCTTCTTGCGGCTGGTCCCTTGGTAATGGCGGATAGCGATTGGAGTTCCGGCGTTACGCATGCAATCGCTTTTTCTCTTGCAAGCTATACATTGGGTCTCGGGCTGCTTCTGTCGCTGTGCAGCGCGGGTGGAAAATCGAAGCGCGGGGACGATCTGGATGGAGCGGATGGGGCGATCGGGCTCGGAAGCCCGTGTGTGTGGGCGATACTGTCTGCCGTGGAATGGTCTTTTGTCTATATCGCGGCATGGAGGTGCATACGCGATCCGTTGATGGCTGCGCCGGTCCTGTTTTGCGGCATAGCGTCTATGGCTTCGCTCGCCGTTAAGCTGTGCCCGTTTAAGGTTCATGCCCATACTCGGGCTATCGCGCCATTAGTTTCGATAGGTGTGGCTGCTTTAATCTATGCAGCAACTAGGGGGCGAATTCATGGACTTGCGGTACTGACGGGGATGCTGCTCACGTATATAGTGCTGCGAAGCTGTCCGCAGCGCAAAATGCTCGGGGTATGGATGCTCTGCTTTGGGGCGACGGTTCCTGCTTGGGTTGTCTTGCTCAACATGGTGCAGGATCTGACGGTTTTCGAGCCGTTGTTCCTCGCGTCGTTGTTGGGGCAAAGTTCGGCTCTCAATGTCGTCGTGGCAACGGTGATCGTCTGCTGGTCTGTGCCCATATTCGTCACGCACATCGCGCTCGCCCGCTCGGTTGAGGACGAGAAGGCCGTCTTGGAGTACCGCGCGAACGGGTCCACCGAAACAGCTCGCGTGCGCCAGCTGGCCCTGCTTATGTCGCGCTCCCTTTCCGATGTTCAGTCGCAAATTTTGCTGATGACGGCAGAGGGCGCAACGACAAAGACCATTGCGGAGGATGTCGGTTACGCTGCATCTACGGTGCAAGCACTGCGGTCTGCTTCTTACCGCCAGTTGAGGATCAAGAATAAAACGCAGCTTATTTCATTGTTATCGCAGGTAGATAACGTGTAAACGCCTGAGCGGTCGACTCAATAGCGGGTGTTTACAGACATCTTTCTCTATTCATGCAAAGGTTGCCGTGCGTCGACGCATTGTTAACCGCTTTTGATTGGAGAAGGCCATGATTAAGCCAAGGAGCGCTATTGCTCGAATCGGAGTCGGCTTGGCGATTGTTGCGGGCTTGTCGATGGGTGCACCTGCCGCATCATTTGCTCAAGAGGAGTTTGACACTTCCCAGGTTTCTAGCATTTCGCAGAGCGCGGATGCCGGAATTGCCACATGCAAGAACAACGAAGATAGAGATTTCGCTTTTCAATGTTCTGGCACGAGCGCAACCGGCTATCGCCAGAAAGAAGATTCATCTTCAGTCTACATTTGGATCAAAGGCTATTCAGGAAAGCCGTTACGCTTGTACGTGGACGGTGCCTATGACACTAGAGGAACGGGCAACATGAATTGCACGCAGGGCGTTTATCGCTCCAACCATGAGCGTGAATGGGAGATATACAACCTCGTCCGTGAGAATAAGCGCAGCCATGCTCGTCTGACTGCATGGGCCGAGTCCGGATACGGCACGGTCTATGGAAAGTGGAGCCCCGATTGCTTAGGCCATTTTAACAAACTTCCCTCCTAGCCAATCCGCAGCTTCTTGTTGTGATTAGGGCCGGGCCGAGCGTTGCTGCTCGGTCCGGCCGAAGGGAGGGTGATGTCGCTTGAATAGAAATCTAATGCGGCACGAGTTGTCCAAGATATTTGGCAATCCTATATTTGCGTTGACCCTTATGGTTGCAACTGTAATTTCGATGGCGGCTGCCATTGAGGCATGGTGGACGCTCGAGACTGAGCGCAAGCAGCTGTTATCGCTTGGCTATGGCGTTGGTTTGCAAGTCCAGGCATACCTCGGCCAAACGCGTGAAAGTAGCTTTGGTAACTGGATCGTTGTGAGTGCAAATGCACCGCTATCGGCATCAGTGTTTTTCTATGCGCTGCCGTTGCTTGCCATGCTGGCCGGGTCGTGGTCATGCCTGTCCGAGCGTTTGAGCGGTTACGAGGCGCAGATCTGCACACGTGTTTCTAGAAATGCATACGTGAACGTGAAGATGCTGTCTGCTTTTCTCTCTGCGTTTGCGGTCACGGCTATTCCGCTACTCGTGAACTTCCTGATTGTCTCAATGCTGTTTCCCGCGTATCTCCCCCGGGTCGATGAATCGACTTACGTCGGGCTCTATCTGCATAGCTATTTTTCTGGTCTGTTTTATTCCCGGCCTCTGTTATATGTGCTGGTTTATACGCTGTTCGATGCGGTGACGCTGGGGGCTCTATCCATGGCCGTGACTGGTCTGTCGGTTGTGTTTCGCAGCAGAATCAAGGCGATGGTCGTTCCATATCTGATTATGGTTGCATGGCACTTTGTTAACGATTGGATTTTTAGCGTCCTTTCATGCGTCGGCTTTAACTGCAACATTCTTAACAGCATCAGGTCGGAATCGCTAAATAACTGGCCCGACATTCGAGCAGGGTTTGCGGAAATCATTTTGCTGTTCGTCTTTTCTTTGATTTCCGCGAGATTCTTAAAAAGACGCGAGGTGGTCTGATGCTGTTTAGGCTGGTCGCCGCGGACCTGAGGACCGTTTTGAAGAAGAACATCCTTACTTTTATTGCGATTGCGGCAGTGACCGTTGCGAACTTGGTGTACGCCTACGGCTTGTCTTCTGTGTATGGGGTTCGGACGGATACCTTGGGGTTTGCTGATAATCTCGCGCTCGTGTTTGCCGGATCCGCTCCGTTTGAGCCTAGGCCCGGGCTCATGTTTGTGCCTCCGTTAGGATGGCTATTTGTCATTCTGCTTATTCTCTATACAACACTCGATTATCCGACCGAATCGTTGCACGGGTTTGGTTTGCAAGCGCTTGTTCGATGCCGGTCAAGAACCCTTTGGTGGGTCTCGCGTTTTATCTTGGTGGCGGCGGTAACGGCATTTTCGCTGCTCGTGGTGGTTTGCTCTGTTGTGATTTGGAGCTTGATGGTGAGCGCCTCGTTCAGCGCGGTCATTCATGGTGAGTCGCTTCAGCTGGCTAATTTGGCGCCGTGGTTTCTCAAAGCTGGCGAGGCGGATGCGCTGCCGTTTTTCACAGGTCTCTTTTTTGCTTTCGAGGCGCTTGCGTTTGCGCAGGCAGTGATTGGCTTTGTACTTGGGCCGTCGGTCTCGTTTGTGGTTTTAATGAGCTACCTGATCTGTTCGGCATTTGCGCGGCATTGGGTGCTGTTAGGCAACGCCCTAATGCTGTTGCGCTGGGGCGGAATTGTCAAAGAGGGAATCGCGACGGGCTCGAGCGTCTTGTTTTCAATTGTGATTATGTCGTTATGCCTATCGTTGGGCGGACTGTGGTTTCGAAGGGCCGACCTTATAGAAAAGGGGGACAAGATATGAGCGTGATCGTTAGGGACGTATCGAAGCGCATGGGCAAAAACGATGTTCTGCGCAACGTGTCCATCGAGGTTGACCCTGGGACTGTGGTTGGGCTTCAGGGGATAAACGGTTCGGGTAAGACCATGCTTATGCGAGCGGTCTGCGGATTGATCAAGCCTACCGAAGGCGAAATCTCTATCGATGGCCAAAGGCTTGGGGCGGACATCTCGTTCCCGCCGAGTCTGGGGATGTTGATCGAGGCGCCTTCCTTTTTGGGATATCTGTCTGGCTACGACAATCTGGAGCTCATCGCTCAGATCAAGGGCGTTGCCACTCCCGAGGACATTCGCTCTGCCCTGCGGCTCGTGGGGCTCGATGCAGACGAAAAAAAGAAGTTCCGAGCATATTCGCTTGGGATGAAGCAACGTCTGGGGATAGCTGCGGCAATTATGGAAAAGCCGAAGCTACTTGTTCTCGATGAGCCAACAAATGCCCTCGACGAAGCGGGCGTTGAAATGCTCAAGCGCGTTGTGGCGATGGCGGCCTCAACGGGTCGCGAGGTTATTCTGTCAAGCCATGACGGAGAGGTGCTCGAGGAGCTGGCCGATCGGGTTTACTGCATGCGCGACGGTGCCGTTGTGAAAGTTCGGGAAAGGTCGTGAGCGCGATGAAGAAGGCCATGTGGACAAGAAGGGCGGTGCTTGCTCTTTTCGGCTGTGCTGCTACCGGCCTTGCGGGCATGAGGGTGAGTGTCGTTAACGGGAACCGGACGGTCATTCCTGAGAAATATTATGCGGAGGGCGAATGGCTCTCGATGGATGGGGCGTTTCTGGGGTCGAAGGATGTGGCGACTGACGGGTATTCGTTTTGCATAGACGGGGCAGAGCTGCTCACGCCGCGCGAGTATCTCAAGCGTGCGCATGATGATTATTCAAAATATGGCATCGTGGATACGAAAACGAAATTGAAGGACGCCGACATCACGTGTGTTATCGCCGTAAAGATGCGTGTCAGGAATAAGGACAATGTCGAAGGCGGAATCAAAACGTATGTTTGGCATTTGGTGCCGGAGTCTGCGCCAAACTATGACTTTGTGGTCAATACCGATCTGATAACGCAGGCAATGCCGGCTCTGGGCGGCTCTGCTGCGTTTGCTGTACAGGTTGGGGCGGAGAACGAGTTGCTCGTCCCATTCATGATGCAAAACACCAACGACTATTTCGAAGGTTACGAGACCGTCCGTTTTGAGAAGGCTTTTCCTGGGACTTATACGATGAAGATGACCGATCTGCCAGAGAGAAGGCTCTTAAGGTTTGAAGTGAAGTAGCTCGAAGATCCCGCGGTTCGCGACGAGCTCCTTGCGCGCCGCGGCTACGCAAGGGAGATTCGCAACCGCTATGCCGGCTCCGTTCCCGATGCCGGTGACGACCGCGTCCGCGCCACCGGCCAGGCGCACGGCGGTAGCGCCGTGTCGCGACAGATGGACGATCGCGTCGTCGATCGCGGTGACTACTCGCGCGGCGACACGCCCCGCTAGTTTTGAACTGTCCTGCCCTAGCGCGTTGCAATTCAATCAGCTGTTACAGAATCCTGGAAGAAAGGGCCAAACCGAAGTGTCTGGCCGGACGCCAATTGTCCGGGAACTGCTTCGGATTCGACCCTCTTCTACTTTACTTCCATGGCCATGCGGAAGGCTGGTACTCCTTAACCGGATGCTTCTTACCGAAACCACCGTCGATGCCGAAACGGCAGAGCCTGTCGATGGCGCGAAGGTGCTCATCAATGGCGTTGGCGATCTGAGTGTCAACGATGCTGTCATAGTCGTTAAGGCTGCGGACCGCCTCGTCGGCGGCCATGCAGGCCTTGATGGCTTGATTGAACTGAGCCTTAAAGATGTCGAGCGTGTGACCGGGGTTGTCGCGTCGCCGTTTGAGGCTCAGCTGTCCTTGTTGCTTGCGACGCCGCGCGTCGCCGGTGGCGAGGGTCTCAGATCCTTTAGCAACAATGCTCGCATTGTCCTTTCGGGCAAGGCAGCGCGTTTGGCCGGGCGCTACAACTGCTATGCAGACTTCCTATTTGAGGGGACGGGTGACAAGAAGCCGCTTGTCGTCGAGTGCCAAGGCAGGCTTGTGCACAGTGGGGCCGATGCCGCAATGTCGGATTCCGATCGCGCCACCGCATTGCAGCAAATGGGTTTCAACGTCATGTTGCTGACGTATCAGCAAATCGCCGATGAGAAGAACTTCGAGATAGTGAAGCGCATGTTGTTTGAGGAGATTGGCTTGGAGTATCGCGAGAAGACGGACGCCAGCTTGATGCGCAGCGCAGTCTTCGTCGCGAGCCCTTTATCGATTGGAACACGCTGGGGCGCTAAAGTTTCCGAGCCTTGCCCTTACCTCTGCTCTTGCGAAACCTTGCAGTGAATATAAGGGGCGTTGCAATAAGCAATAGTTCGAATGCAACAGCGCCGACAATCATCGCCTTGCAGTCGTCGGACAACGGGTTAAGGGCCGCAAGCAGCGAGAAAACGCCGCACTCGAGCTCAAACCAGGCCACCGAGCGAGCACTTGCGAGATACCAAGCATCCTTCTCGTCGCTCTCGAGACCGGCAGGCTGGTTCCAATGCTCTGGACTGACCAGATGGAGAACGAGGGCCAAAAGCGCGATGCAAGCCAGCATGACAATAGGGAGGAGCAACAGCTCGACAGGAGAGCCCCAGCGGTTCGGCTGCATGTCAACGCCGTAGTGGACGGGGACCTTCTCTCCGGTGGGCACTGCTGCGATAGCAAAACCTGTCAGCACGACGCTGCAAGCGCCGGTTAGCCACCCCATCGCTTCTACTATGCGAACATCCTTTGTTATCCATGGCGCTTTTTTGGGCATAACCCCTCCTTCTCAACTGCGGAGGCTCGGTCTGCCATCTCGCGCTCGAGCCGATGTACGACTTCCATTAAATCGCTCATGCTATTCCTTTCCCTCGGGTGTTCTGTCTAATATATCGCCCCGTGCGGACACGATTCTCACCTAAGGAATGGCAATGGTGTGTTCATAAACACGCAGATAGACGACTTAACAGGATTCGATTTACGGGGTGATTGAACCTGTGGTGGTGCGGATGCCCCGACCCGCGGCACGACTTAACCGCCGTTATGTTAGCGACATGTCTAACATAACGGCGGCGCAGGGCGCTCACTCCCTGCAGCAACGCCGATTCCGGGAAGGCACGCCGGGGCTATGCCGACCTGAGTATCCTCTCGGCCTTCTCGATCGCGGCCGAGCGCAGAAACTCCGACTTCCGCATCCCGCACGCGGCGGCCGCCCGTTCGATGAGGTCGGCGCCCGTCTTCGGGCACTTGAAAGACAGGTTGGCGTTGGCCTCCACCTCGGAAAGCCTGGGGCGGCCGACTCGGAGGTTCACCAGGCTCCCCTCCCAGGAGCCGGATTCGTATTCCGCGCACTCGCGCTCGATGTCCTCATCCGTGATAACGGATCCGTTTGCAAGCCTATATTCCATCAGTAACCTCTCCTTCTCGCGTTCTCGATCTCCCTTAGCGTCTTCTTGCTCGGCGGCGTCATGGCGTGGTAGACGAGCCACGCGCCGTCGGCCAGGAGGACACCGACCATCTCGATGTACCGGCCTTGCGGGTCGTAGCCCGTCCGCATCTCGCACTCCCCGGGTATGCGGACGGCCGCGAAGCAGTAGCTCTCCCACGCTGCCTCGACATCACCGTCATCTAGCTCGGGGTGCCGCTCGTGAACTCTCTGGTGTATCCGGACCATGAGCCTCCAATCTTTACGATAATATTCTACTACTATTTGGTAGTAGAATATTATCCGTCCCAACATATTCCATTAGCCGTTCGTCCCAAAACGTATGCCGCGCGGCACTCGAAAACCGAACCCTCGATGCCGTGGACGGTGAGTGCCAAAACCCAGTGCCAAAACCTCCCCTTGCATTCCCATGAGAAAATCAAAAGACAAGGCAGGAGGCTGAAAATGACCAGATACGGATACGCTCGCGTGAGCACGAAGGATCAGAAGCTAGACAGGCAAATCGAGGCGTTGGTCAACGCCGGCGTGCCCTATGGCCATATCTACAAAGACAAAGTCACGGGTGCCAAGGACGGCGACCGAACTCAACAGAAGCGTCTGTTCAAGAAGATGAAGGCCGGCGATGAAGTGGTAGTCGAGTCCTGGGAGCGCCTAACCAGATCGACCAGGCAATTGCTGAACTACGACCTTATGTTCCGAAATCTCGGCGTGAAGCTAACCTCCTTGAAACAGCCGGTCGACCTCGATACCGCCTTCGGCCGTTTCGTGCTGGGTACCCACGCCTGCACAGCCGAGCTTGAGCGCGATCTGATCAAGCAGCGCCAGGCCGAGGGTATCGCCGTCAAACGGAGCCGCGGTGGCAACGTCGGGGGCCGCCCGCGCATCGCAGACGTCAAGGCCGACGCTGCCGTGAAACTCTACCTTGCCCGCGAGACGACAATTCCCGACATCTGCGCCGCAACGGGTATCTCGAAATCGACCCTGTACCGCATCCTCCGCGAGCGCGGGTTAGTCGGAGTCAGAAGATAAATCCGAGTGCGCTACTATTAGATGAGTGCGGTATTTCTCCAATCGAAAACCTGCGTGAACGCATGACTTGAGACGCCTTTTTAGAACCCACCGATCGCAGGACGACTACAAATCAACAGCGGCCGCGTATTTGTTCCCAGCCGTACGGCGTGGCGGAGCCATGCCCATTGTTGATTGGATTGTCGCACGATGACAGACAATCCGAGCGAGAAGAAAATCAGTGAGACATCCGGCGTGAAGGCCGTCCTCGATGAGGCCGCCGAGCGGATCGAGGCGACATGGCGGGAGAAGCTGCTGCGCGAGACTGCCGACCTCAGGACCGAGAACGCACTGCTCATGGCCCAGGTGGATGAATTCAGCCGCAAGCTCGTCGAGACGCGAGACCGGAACGAAAGACTTGAGGCCGACTGCAATGAGAGGGTCGCCTTTATCGAGGAGAAGTTTGAACTCGATACCGCGAACCTCGAACTCGAGAATAACGAGCTCCACGCCGCGAGCGTCAGATATCTCGCCGATGCCAGGGAGCTCGACAGGAAGGTCGTCCAGCTCCACGCCGAGGCTGAGACCATGGTCGATGAGATCGAGCGGCTGCGCGGCGAGCGTGACGCCGCGTTGAAAGCCCAGGCTGAGCTGAGCGATGCGCTTCTGGCCCAGCGCGACCTGATGGCCGAGGTCGCCGCCCTCAAGGACCGCCTTGCTGTAGCCGAACAGCGGGCGGCCGTGGCCGAGGCCAAGATCGAGGTCATGACCCAGATGAAGATCGAGTAGGCCGCATAGCATCTAATTTTCTAGAAACCCCCTAGAGCATTTCTAGGGGGTTTCTAGAACTGAGAACCGGGCGCAGCACTTTCGATCGGCACGATGTCTCGATAGACCAGACGGTGCCTGTCGTCACGCCACTCGTCACCGTGGTAGTGGCCGAAGAACCAGGCTCGGTAGCCGAGCCGGTCGTCGAGCTCGGCAAGGAATCGCTGAAGTCGGTCGCCCCGATACTCGCGTCCGCGCTCCCGGCACAACCCCTCAGCAAGGGCAGCAGGGGCCTCGTGAGTCACAACGCAATCGACCCTCCAGCCTACGCGGTTGAGCGAGGCGCGGCAGTGGTCCATCTCCTCCTCACTCGGCATCTCCTCTGGCCACCAGCTCCTCCCCTCCTTGCGATACTGCCTGTCGTTGCTCGCGGCGCCGCCCATGGCAAGGACCGTGGTTCCCGCGATGTCGAACACCTCTCCGCGCATGAGGTGCAGCACGTGCGGTCGCACCTCATGGACGAGCCCGCCGTTCCGCTCCAGCACCGGCAGCCCAGCCAGGGCATGGTGGTTCTCATGGTTGCCGTCTACAAAACACGTGGTCCACGGCTTCGACTCGAACCAGTCGAGCCAATACCTCTCAGCATTCGAGCCGTCCCAGACAAAGCCGAAGTCGCCGGCCACGATCACCGCGTCATCGCGCGTCAGCGTGCGGCCCAGTGGCCAAGACCTGAAGGCGAACCTGCTGGACCCGTACTCGGCCCTGCCGTGCACGTCGCCCGTCACATAGACAGCCATCAGTACGCACCCCACGGCAGGAGTTTGTCCCCGAGCCTCGCGATCCGGTCGTACAGCACCGTGTGCCGTTCGTCCGGATTGCCGTCTCGGTGAAAATGGCCGTAATACCAGCGCTTGTAGTCCAGGCGGTCCTCGAGCTCGTCGAGGAATCCGGTCAGCCGGTCCACATCGGGGCGCTCCCAGCCTGGGTCCGGGTAGAGCGTCGGCGAGAGCATGCGCGTCGAGCAGGTATGGGTGATGACGCAGTCGACCTTCCAGCCGACCTCGTCGAGCCTTGCCCGCGCGGTATCGAAATCGCGCTCGTCCGGGAGCTCCTGAGGCCACCAGCTGGAATACGGCACGCGGTATTCCCTGTCCACGCTCGTGGCACCGCCCATGGTGAAGACCGTCTTCCCGTCGAGCTCGAAGACCTCCCCGCGCATGAGTCGGCGGATGGACGAAGTATCCGACAGGCGCTGCGTCAGCCCGCCGTGCCACGGCTCCATGGGGCGCTCCGCCCAATGGTCGAAGCGCTCGTGGTTGCCGTCGACGAACAGCACCGTGTAGGGGCGCGACTCCAGCCAGGCGATGTCGGCGCATTCCTCGGCAGAGAAGTCCCACGGAAAGCCAAAGTCGCCGGCAACGATGAGATAGTCGTCGCCGGTAAGGCTGTCGCCGAGCTCCCAGTCGCGGAGCTTTTGCATGTCGAGCCCGCTGTGGATGTCGCCTGTCACATAGACCGTCATCGGATCGCCTCTTTCCGCTTGTAAGCCGCCAGCTCGCGCTCGACCTGCCTGTCGCCGGTCTCGTTGACCCACCAGGGCCATTTCACCCGGCCGCACGGCTCGCCGACTCCGGCGAACCACTCCCTCAGCTCGTCGAGGCTCACCGGGGAGTGCCCGTTGGCATCGCAACCGACGTCGTAGCGCAGAAGGCCCTGCTTGCGGTTGAACTCGTTGTACGCGCCGCCGCTGCTGTGGATGTGCCCGTGGAGGTGCCACGATCCATGGTTCATGCCCTGCCAGTCGGCCATGGGGTAATGGCTCAGGACGATCTTCTGCCCGTCGATCTTGAGCACGCAGATCGGCGGCTCCACGGTGAACGCTCCCGCGACCGCCGGCTGGGTCCAGTCCTTGTCGTGGTTTCCCGGGACGAGGTGGATGCGCCTGCAGGCAATCCGCTTGCGCAGCCCGTAGGCGTCCTGGGCGGTCATCTTGAATGAGAAATCCCCCAGGATGTAGAGCTCGTCGTCCACGGCAACCCTGCCGTTGATGCTGTCGACGATGGCGTCGTTCATCTGCCAAATCGTCTCCCACGGGCGGTCGGTGAACTTCAGCACGTTCTCATGCCCGAAGTTGGTGTCGCTGGTAAACCAGATCATATTTATGTCTCCTTCTGTCGCTAAAAAACGTTCTCCTTCGAGGTCAGGAGACGTTTTATGAGCGACATGAGGTGCATATCCCTCATGTTTCAAGCTCCAATCTGCCGGATTTGCCCAACTAAAAGTTTACGCCCACGCGCGAACAGGATTTGATTTTTGAAATATGGACGAATTCCTCGTCAGGAGGGTAAAATGGTGCCGACGGCAGCCCAAGTTGTAGAGAGCTGGGCAGAGCCGTTGCTTAATGAAGTTGGGTCATCGTCTTAGCGACGGTGGCCTTTCTTTTTGGGCTTCGAGCCCTGCTTGAGTGCCTTGGAAAGGCCGACAAGGGCCGTGAGGAGCGAGACCATAGCGGTCAGGAGCTTCACGAGCTCGGTGAAATCGGTCATGGGCATCACCTCCCATCAAATGGAGGGCTCTGCCCGGCACGAGGGCTGCCGACAGCAAGGACGATTCTATCAGAGCGGCTGACTCCCGCCCGATATTACCATCCCACCGCGCCTGTGCAAAAAAGAAGGCCGCCAAACAGCGACCCTCCAGCGAAAGTGCACGTTATTTAGGACAGCCATATTCTTTGAAAATAATGGCTGCTGTAGAATTACATATAAGACTCACCCGGAAGGAGCGATCGATGAAAAGCAAACGATTTGTCCTGAATGCACTTCTGGTAGTAGCAATATTGACGCTCTTGGTCTTCTCCTACTCATACATGAATCAGCCAAGATTTGGATATGCTTTATACGCTGTTTTTTCCGGCGAAACAACTTACAACACTTACAACACTATAGGCTTCATTGACGCAATCTTTTTCTATGTAGTCGGCCCCGTATCAAGCGAACTGATCGCTTTTGTTGTCAGCTACAACCTGAATCAACGAAGCCAGACTCACTCAGTGACTTCGGCCAAACAAGGAATCAATCTCTTCGTAATAATGATAATTCTGCAAATTGCGACTGTGTTGATTATCGCCCTGACCGCAACAAACGTTTTGAAGTATGAGTTCGGATTCATCGTGAGCTGTCTCATGGCAATTGCCGCGGGTATAGCGGTTTCGTATACGACACCGGCAAAGAAGTGGCTCAACTAACAGGCCTATTTTGAATCCGAATCGTCCATGGAGCCGTCGATGCCGGTTTTGGTGTCGTCCGTATTGGAATCGTCATCCTTGGGGCTTATAGGACACATTTTGTCCTATAAGCCCCGATCAATTCATACTCCTCATCCTCGCCGAATTGCGAGTATGGCAGAATCGGCACTGGATGGCAGCGCGCTAGGCCGTGTCCGCGGAGTTACCCCCTTGTCGGAGTTACCCCCTTGTTTTTATCGTAACAGCTGATTCTAGGGACGCTTCAAAAAGTCAACCGAGGGTTTTGTCCCGTCAAGACGCCGAACGAGAATTACGTACCACCAAGAGCCTCAAAACACGCCCCTCGCGGGACAGAATCCTCACTCGATTTCCATGCGGAGCAAAAACCTCAATCAATCATCCTCTGCAACGTCTATCCACCAAAAAGGCCGCCCCACGTGGAGTGGCCTTTTGCTCGCAGCTTTTTACTGATAGTTACTCAAAATTTATTCCAACACATCCACAGAAGAGCAGCGAATCGTATTTCTCTTTCGGGAATCGAGAAAATAGCCTACCTTGACTTTAGACCCAACGCTCACGGGGCTATCGCTTACATAGCGCGTATGTTCTGAATCAACCAGAATGGTCAGACGATCAGACCCGTCGTTATATGGATCTTCGCTTTCGACCGACATGGTAAAATCGCCAGAACTGTCAACGTTCAACACCGATCCGCTCACGAACCACAAATGTGAATAGTCACCTCCGCTATCTTTTTGGCAACGCTCCACTTTTAGAAATAGCGCAGAGAATGCGAACACGGCAACTGATATAGCGATGAAAACCTTAACGCCACCCCCCTTGCCATGAAATCCAAATTTATTCGCCAAAGAAAAATACCCCTGCCTTATTCCGTTCCAGATCTTATTTGCCACTATACTAGAAACAATATTTAATATTGTCAGTCAGTTAGCACTTTTTAGGATATTCACTAAGGCTTCGACGTCAAAAGGCCGCCCCGATCAATTCATACTCCTCATCCTCGCCGAATTGCGAGTATGGCAGAATCGGCACTGGATGGCAGCGCGCTAGGCCGTGTCCGCGGAGTTACCCCCCCCCTTATCGTAACAGCTGATTCCAGGGACGTTTCACTGTGCCCTTTTCGACAATTTGCTGTGCCCCTTTTGGCAACTTTTGGCTGTTGCTATGGGTTATCTCGACCCATAGCAACAGCCAAAAATAACGACAATCCATTTTTAGGCCGCTAAGGTTTTAGTCACTAATATGCCTAAATCATTCAGAACTGTAACAGTTTAGTTAGAAGTGGTATATACTGTTTTCAACCGAAGGGAGGATCATCGTATGAGCAACACGCCCGTTGCGTCTAACAAAAAGCGGCTCATGATTACGCTGCCGACCGAGCTGACCGAGCAGATGGACATAAAGGCTCGTGAACTCGGTCTCACGAAATCTGGGCTCGTTGCGCTTGCGATTCAGAACCTGTTCAATGCGGAGGAGATTCGTCTTCATCAGCAAAAACAGTAGGACATATATAACGCAAAAAGGACCCTCATTAGCTTGGCGGCTTGGGTCCTTTAAGCGAAGTGTCATCAACTTGTTGGTAATATTCTACCACTTAAAACATGTTGGTGACCTTGGAAAGGTCACTTTATGGACGTAAATGGCGCTCCGCCCAGCGGGAGGAGCACGTTCAAAAACACGATTTCGAAAGAGGACTTCGCCGCCCTTCTTGCCCAGTCAAAACCGGGCGACACGCCGAGCTCGAACTCGAGTCACGCTTCCGCTTTAAACGCAGAATCATGGCTCAAGGACAGCTCGGCCGACAGCGGTCGTTTCATCGCACTCCCTCTCTCGATGCTTTCGCTTCGCAAATCCGAGGCAAAGCTATCCCTAAGCGAACTCCTTGTCCTAGCGTATATCCACGGATTCCAGCGCAGGGATCCCCTGAAGGGATGCCACTCGAACGCCAAGACGATTGCCGAAGCCCTGGGCATCTCTCCCTCGGCGCTCAGTAAGAGGCTACAGAAGCTCAAAAACTTCGCTCTAATCAAAAAAGAAGGCCATGGCGAAGAAATCACCTACAGGGTCGATGAGGCTAGGTGGGCGGAGCTCTGCGGCATCGAGTTCATCGATGCCAGGGCTCTTCACGAGTGGACTTCGCGCGGAACTTTCTGCCGGGTCCCCTTTTGGGCGATTCGCGATACCGATCTCTCTGCTCTCGACAAGGTTCTTTTCGGCTACATCTTTTCGTTCTTCGCGGCAAAGGAATCAAAGCCGTTTCGAGTATCGACCCAGAATGCCGCCGATCAGCTCGCCGTCAGCAAAAGCAAACTTCGTGTCTCCCTCGAAAAGCTCACAAGCCTGAATCTCGTCGTGAAAACTGTCATCTCGCCCAGGGCACCCGCCGAGTACGATGTGAACCCGCAGGCGTGCATGGAACGTGGTACCAAGAACCTCTAATCGGGACGGGCGATAGATTGCCCGTCCCTTTTTATTTGCCTCCCCCTGTGCCCCTTTCGGCAATTTCCTATGCCCCTTTCGGCAATTTCTCACTATTTCAGGCGCTTTTTCGCATTACCTTCTATGCCCCTTTCGGCAATTTCCTATGCCCCTTTCGGTAATTTCCTGTGCCCCTTTTGACAATGGCAGTTTCCAAAAGGGGCACAAAAAGTTTCCAAAAGGGGCACAAAAACCCGAAAACTGTGCCCTTTTTGACAACCAAAAGTTTCCAAAAAGGGCACCAATAATATCTAAAGAGGTTTTAAGAGAAAGAAAGGGGAAGAGAGCTTTTCTTTGATCTGAGATTTTTATTCACGTCCATGTCAATCACCGTTTAATCGAAACCCTATCCACTCGCAACGTACTTTCCCGGAAATAAATCCGGTACGGCCCTATTGGTCTTAGCGACCAGCGAAACGTTATAGGCAAATCGGACGCTCGCTTTTCACCGGAAAGGAGAGCAATCCCCGACTGAAATCACTACGCCCTTGCCAACCCTCAGCGCCGGCGTCGCTTCGCTCCCCGGGCGGACTAAACCTCTTGGCTGTAAACACCTGCACTTCGGCAATGACCTACCGAATCCGTTTTTCCGGTTGATCTGGATACCGACATTTGGTTGACCTCACTTCAATTATCGGCAGGGAGCCGCAGAATCGAAAATAAGACGTCCTATCGGTGAGGTCCGACGTTTTCTCATTGATAGATAAAACTGGGTCTTAAATCGGCTCTCAGTGGCCAAGGTAAAAGAAAACGGGCACCCTTCGGTACCCGTTAACTCAACTAGATCTCTTTTTCGGCCAAATAGCGATCGAAAAGCTCCCGAGCGATATCGGAAACAGACTTGTCTTCCTCAAGGGCGACCTGCTTCAATCGCTTGCGGTAGCTCTCGGGAACGTAGACAGACAGCTGTACAAGCCTCTCAGATGCCCCTTCAAGGCCCTTTTTCGGGCGCCCGGCTTTCCGTACCTGTGGAGCCGATTTCTGGGGCTCAGATGCGCTTTCAACGATTTTCTGCTGCCTCTCCTCGGCCTTCTCCGCGGCGACATCGAAGTAGGAGGTCGCCTTTTTGAACTTTGCCATTTACAGCACCTCTTCCAGTTCGTTCAGGATGTTTTCAATCGCCTGGGCGGCCTTGCCGTTCTTGGCGATTTCATACACGGGCTTTCCCAGCGCCGCGCCCTGCTTGAAGGCCGCCGCGGTCGGTACGGTGCCCAGCACGGGAAGCTCGTCGGCCTCGAGCAGTTCGAGGAACTGTCTGTCCACGGTCTGGTTGCCGGCGAAGTTGTTGATGATGATTGCGAACGACAAGTCGGGATTGGCCTCGGTGATGACCTTGATCGTTCGCTTCATGGGCTTCAGGCCCAGCGTTCCGGGCTGCACCGGGATAATCGCGATATCCGCATTCTTGGCGTACTCGGCGGTGTCGTCGCTCAAAAAGCCCGGTGTGTCGATGACGTTCACGGCGTCCTCGTCGTCGAGCAGGTTTTTCTCGTGGTTCGCACCGCCCTGCGGGTCCAGGTTGCCGAAACCGACCTTGTGGCCGCGGCGCTCGAGACCCCAGGCGATCTCGTCGGCGAACGTCGTCTTGCCGACGCCGCCCTTCTGGTTGACTAGCAGGATGTTCGTCGCCATGTTCTCCCCTTTCTGAATAGCGTAGTCATATATTAGCACATTAATATGTGACTACATTAAGTAATTCTAAGACACAGGTAGAAATATGTGAGCATGTTAAGTAATTAGTATGGTACTACATTAACGTGCTCATGGATGTGGGTTGGTTTAACCTACAGTCATCAGATACGGTTACAAGGTCGCTGATTGCGAGACGGAGACCCTTCCGACCGCCGACGCGGCGAGTGGGAACGCAAGGGTAAAAACGCATCGTCGCTGAACCAGTGAGGCAGTATTCTTTAGTGTTAGATGATGGATATTGAAATTAATTAGCGAGATAATGTGCATATCTCATAATGTATGCGTTTCACTATGAGAGAGGGGTCTGTCATGAGCTGGAAACCGAGAAAATGCGTTATCGCCGGTCTCGTGACAACCGGTCCTGGCAGCGGCTTGTTTGCAACCGCAATGACATCGTACCGACTTTTCACTTGCATGTTCTAAAAGGAAGTTGCCATGCTGTCGCAAAATCAATCGAGATACTTGACCACAATCGGCTTTGCCCTGCTTGCATTACTCTTTGCTAGCGACCTTTTGCTGAAACCGCCCAAGGAACTCGTTTTGCTTGCCATAGACTGCATTTCCGCCCTTTACTTTACGGCAACCCTATTAGTCGGACTAAAGGAGAGGAAAAAAGGCGCAGTCGCCGCATCCGCCGTATGCTTGATCATAGCCATTGCATCATTCTTTATCTGACACATTGGTGATCTAGGGGCGATATCGTAGGAATACGACCGGGAGAGCCGGGACCATAGGCTCCGGTAAGAACCTTCGCCGTGCCCCACGCATCGACCCCGATGATTTCCCCGCCGGACGTCCTGACGGCCACGGCTCGAGCTCTAATACATGAGGTCCCAGCTTGCAATACGTGAACATATGACTACATTAACATGGTCATGTATTACCGAGCGTTATATGCTGCGCCGGATCCGCCCGTCTGTTATCTTGGGGGCGACAGTTTCTTGCAAGGAGGCAGCCATGCTCCAGAGTGTCTTTGGATCCGATGATCAGATCCATCTTGAGGACCAGGTCAGCAACCAACGTTTCGACCTCACCACGGGCGAAGTGAAAACGGTCATCCCGACCGCTGAGAACATGAGCGCCGTCTTCGGCAAGGATGGTGTGGAGACGGATATTCAGGTGGGGCAGATGCGCCAAACACTGGGCAAGCCTGGCTTCGATTGGCTGTTTAATAAGCACTAACGGTTGAGTTATTGCAGCATAATCGCAGATGTAAATAGGTGACCATATGACCATGCTAACATGTGCGCACAGTCATATGGTCACAGTTGTAAATCGGTTTAATCTGTGGCCCTTAAGCTGAAGCTGCCTCAACGAACCGTGGCTGGCGAGACGCAAAAGGGGAGTTCCTTTTTGTGGAACTCCCCTTTTCCGAGTCGTTATGCGATTTGCACTACATCTGCTCGCGGCGCTTCTTTTGATCGAGGAAGACGCCGGCCGCCACGAGGACGGTACCGCCGATGGCGAACGTCTCGCCGATGAGTCCCGCGCGGTCACCGGTCTGGGCGAGGCTGCCGGGCTGGGCGGTATCCGTGCCGGCGAGGTGCTTCGGGGTGTATGCCGCCTGCTGCTTTGCGACCTCCTCTGCCTCCTGTCGTGCAATCTCATCGGAAAGCTTCTGCTCCGCTGCGATGCGGTCGGACTTCGCCGACTCGTAGGCGGCGAGTGCCGCATCATAGCCGGGCTGGAGCTCGTCCACCGCGGCCTGCTTCTCGTCCAGGATGGCTTTGGCGGGCGCGACCTTGGCACGTGCCTTGACTGCTGCGGCGAAAAGCGCGTTGAGGGCGCCATCCGCGTTCACATCATGGCCGGAAGCGATCGCCGCGCCGGCATCGATGGAGTTTAGCTTCGACAGCTTGGCGTCTGCCTGCGCCTTCGCCTGTTCGGCGGCGGAGACCAAGGACTCGGCGGCGATGGTATCCGCCTTCGCGGCATCGAGGGCGGCCTTGGTGTCATTGACGGCCTTTACTGCATCCTGCTCGCGCTGCTGTGCCTCTGCGAGCTTCGCGGCAAGGCCGGTGAGGATGTCGAGGTTCGACTGTGCGTCCTCGAGATCGGTCTGGGAGCCGGTAAGCTTGTCGGCGGCAACGCCGGTGTCGACCTTTGCGGCATCGACGGTACGCTGGGCATCCGCGAGGGCGCGTGCGGTGCCGTCCGCCTTTTGCTCGGCGGCGGCGAGGACGGTCGACTTCTCGACCTGATCGGCTGCCGCCGCGTCGTGGACGCTCTTTGCGGTATCGACCGCCTTCTTGGCGTCGGCGACGTCCTGGAAGAACTTCGCGAGATCGGCGTTCGCATCGGCAACGCTCTGCTGCTTGGCAGAGGTGTCGGCCTTTGCGGTATCCAACTTAGATTGTACGGTCGTTACGGCTGCGTTGGCAGCATCAAAAGCAACCTGCTTCTGTTGTACGGTCGACTTTGCCGTATCGACTGCCGCGTTGGCGGCATCGAGGTCCGATTTCGCCGCATCAAGCTCGGTCTGGGCAACCGTGACGCCCTGCTGCTTGGCGGCGACATCAGCCTTGGTGGCATCGACGGCACGCTGGGCATCGGCAACACCCTGCTTTGCGGCATCGACACCTGCCTGTGCGGAATCCACCGCGACCTGCTTCTGCTGGACGGTTGTGGCGGCGCCGGCGGCTGCCTGCTTCTTGGATGTGAGATCAGCCTTGGCTGCGTCGAGTGCGCTCTTGGCGCTCTTGAGGCCGTTGATATAGGAGGTCAGCTTTTGCTCGTACTCGTCGACGGAGATGGGGTTCGTGTTCCAACCGGAGCCGGACCAGCCGGAGATCTCTGCGGTGTAGCACTGCGTCTGAAGCCCGGACATGGTGCCCTTGGTGCAGGTTGCCATTCCCATAACGGCGAGTTCGGGATTGATGATGTTCATGTAATGGCCGACGGTGCCGCTACTGCCGTTCTCCCAGTGGCAGTTGTCTGCAATCCAATGGTTGATTGCGACACCGTTCTTTGCATAGAAATCATAGGCATCCTTGCCGACAAGACCGGTGACTCCATAAAGGGCCTCCGTTGCCTTGTCGAAAAAGCCCTTCTCCTGCTCGATCCACTGCCCACTCGGATCGATTCCGTAATTCCATGCCAGATTTTCGGCAAAATCATATTGACGGGCATGATCGAGCACGGTGTCGCTGTAGTTGGCATCTGCGATCGCACCGGCGATGAGCTTGTAGGTGACATGGAGCTCGGACAGGCCGACCGACTTGCGGTAGTCTTTGACGGACTTCATCCACCTGATCGCATTGAGCATATTGTCAAGAGACGTGGCGTCCTTGGAGTTGCCGACTTCGGTCTTTCCGGCATATTTGGCGTTCAGGATGATGTTGGCTGCATCTTCGGCACCCATGGCACGGAAGAAGCCGATAGCTCCCTTCTTGAGTTGCGCGTCGGCGGAATCGAGTTTCGCCTGGGCCTCGTCGACCTTCTGCTGCGCGGCGGTTACGGCGGCGTCTGCGGTATCCTTTGCGGCCTTGGCGTTCGCGAGCTCTACGTCTGCGGTTGCCTTGGCGGACTCTGCGTCCTTGACAGACTGCTTCGCGGCATCCAGCTTGGCGACGGCGTCGGCATTCACCTGCTTGGCCGCATCGAGACCGGCGTTCGCGGCATCGAGAGCGGACTGGGCGGCGTTCACACCGGATTCGGCATCGGCCGCGGCCTGCTGCTTTACGGAGAGGGCCACCTGGGCATCATTCAGGTCGGCCTGTGCCGTTGCCGCAGCGGACTGTACCTGCTCGAGCTCGGACTCGCACTGGGACTGCACCGCTCGTGCGGCAGCGAGGGCTGCCTCCGCGTCCGCGACCTTCTGTTTTGCCGCATCATACTCTGGACCGCTCGCACCGGCCTCCGCTGCGGCGAGGTCTGCTTTCGCCTTCTCGTAGGCGGCGCTGGCGGCTGCGGCCTTCGCATCCGCCGTGTCCTTGTTCTGCTGGGCTGCGGCGAGGACGGAATCGGCGGAATCCTTTGCAGACTGGGCCGCAATCAGCTTGGACTGGGCATCGGCAAGCGTCGCGTTGGCGTTGTCGAGTTCGTCCTGTGCCCTGCTCACGGCATCCGTGGCGTCGCGCACGGCCTGCTCGGCGGCACGGATAGCCTCCGGGGTGGCGCCTGCGGCATCTGCCTTGGCTTTATCGAGGGCATCCTTGGCATCCTGGACCGCCTTGAGGGCGGACTGGTACGCTTCGTCCTTCTCGGATGCATCTGCCTTGGCGTCTGCGAGACCCGCCTTCGCCTGCTCGAGGTCCTTGCCGGCGGCATCGGCGGCGTCCTTACCCTCTGCGACCTGACGGGCGTACTCGTCCATTGCCGCTCGGTCGGCTGCCGTGCCGGCGTTGACTGCCGAATCGTAGGATGCCTTGGCCTGGTCGCGGGCGGAAGCCGCCTCGTTGTAGGGACCGGCGGCCTCATCGTAGGATGCCTTGGCGGCGTCCTCCTTCGCCTTCGCCTCGTCGACTGCCTTCTGCAGGTCCGCGATGGTCTGTGCGGCGGATTTCGCGCCGGTACCGGATGCCGCGCCGGCGTGGGCGGCGATCGGCGACATCACGGCGGGGTGCTGCGTGCCCCCGTCACCGGTCTGGGCGAATGCCGTGAACGGTGAGATGAGGCTCGATCCGGTCATGGCGGCCATGGTCGCCGCGGTGACGGTCAGACGCGCGATCCCCTTCGGGGCGTGAATCTTTTTGTTTGGCAGTGCGACGAAGTGATCGCCGGCGGCAGCGAAATGCTTTCCCTGAGTCATTGTGCTGTTCCATTCCTTTTCCGTGCCCTATCCGACTGGGCATCAGAGTGCTTTCCAATAGAGATAATTATGCGCCTTAACTGGGATTGTTGTATATAGTCCGTTGGTTTTTATACAACAATCCATGACTCTTTTTGTCATGGATACGAAGACGCTTCAGAAATCATTCGGCATGAGATGCAAAGAGCTCCGCGCTGGACTCGGGTGCAGCCAGGAGCAGTTCGCCAATTTGATTGAAATGGATCGTTCCTACTACGCGAGCATTGAAGTCGGGCGGCGTAATGTCAGCCTCTCAAATCTCAAGAAGATTGCTGACGGATTTCAAATCAGCATTGCTGAACTCATGAGAGGCGTCAGCTAAATTTATCCGTCTCATAGTTCATCTCGCCGATCACGCTGCTATGAAAATAGAAAACGTCACCACAGATTGCCGTCAATCGTCACCATAGTGCTGATGGAATGCTTGTTATAGGCTGACATGGGAGTCATACAGATGGATAGATATATAAATAGATGTATCGATCGCGCTAGCTCGTCAATCGATATATCAATTCTTGGAGACCTGTATTCCTACCATTTTTAATGAAACAACGGCGGTAATTGCTATCGCGATTGCACCAATAATACCGAGCGCTATCTGAATGGGATATAACCCCAACACATGTCCAAATATGGAGAAAAACATTGCGGAAAAGAGAGCCCTTACCAGAGACGCGACGGAAAGGATCGTCGCGCGGAGATCGTCCGCTATCTCGTCTTGGATTAAGTTTTCCGAAGTGATGTACACCACTTCTGGGAGAAAACAAAGCACCATGCTAAGGCCAAACAAACACAGCGGATTTGAAGCGAACCACGGAAGAATCATGAAAAGGCCAGCCTCGATTAGCATCGAGCCGAGCATGGTATTTCTTTTCCCGAAACGCGATGAGAAGAAATCTGCTGCAATGTAGGCCGTCGCATTTACTGCATAGGATGCACCGAAAAAGATTCCTATTATGGAGACGGGAGCATCAAATGCGTCGAATACCAACTGATTCAAGTTGTAATAACTCCCATAGAATCCATCGAGCATGCTTGTGCCGATTAGAAGAAGCAACACCGCAAAAGCGGATTCTCCAACACGCCAGGTTTCGCGTCTGAAGACCTTGGCTACGTCAGACCTTTCCTCCCCAGAGTTTTTGGAATGGGTCGTTTCCATCCTCTCAATGGGATACAGAAGGAAAAGCTGCAGGAGATAGAAAACGGAGACACATACGTAGAGGGCGCTCCAAGATACTTGGGCAATGAAAGATCCGAGCACAATTGCCATTCCCGTAGCGATTGATTGCGCGGCAAGCAGCCGAGCGTTGATGGTGAGGAAGCGCTCTCCTTGACCGGCATTCCGGGCAATTTCATATAAAAGCGCTTGTTCGGATCCCGATTGAAGGGAGTAGGCGAGTGCCTCAACAAGGGAAAGCGCGACGAGAAAGGGGCCTGAGAGCAGCAGCATGCCAGCCGTATGGAAGAAAAGCAGTAGCACGCCCACTTGAATCGAGAACTTCTTTCCAAAGAAATCGCCTACCAGCCCTGTTGGCAGCTCGAGGACGACCGTTGCAATGTTAAACAGAGCTTGATAAAGCGCGATTTCCGTGACAGACATTCCTTTCTCCGCAAGGAAAAGTAGAAAAACTCCCCGATTTAAAACAAATCCCGCGAGAACGAAAAAGGCGGAATAGACGTGCAACTGCGCAGTGGCATTCTTGTTCATTTGACACTCCTAACGGCTATTTTTGTCGGGGTGTTCGCCACTGATTCGAAGCCTGAAATGTTCATAGTCTCAATGAAGAGCTGATAAAGCTTCTGAACAGGGTATCGATAGAATAGGACATCCTGTGCTCTTTCTTCTCGACGAACTATTGCCAGCCGGTCGATTTCGAAACAAGAAACCGCATAATATACCCCAGCTTGATCTAGAGTTGCCGTATAGCTTTCTGCAACGGCAAATGCATCACGATCGCGACGTATTTCAAAAATATCTTCAAAGCTTCTACCATCTCGATGAATCATAAGGTAGGTTGCGAATTTAAATTTCAAATCAGCATTGCTGAACTCATGAGAGGCGTCAGCTAAATTTATCCGTCTCATAGTTCACAGTGGATCTCGTTGATTAGTGCCTTAAGAAAATGGAAATCGTCCCAACGAGCTATCGTCAATCGTCCCAATAAATTACCGTCAATCGTCCCAATAAGTAATCGTTATTTGTCCCAACGACGCAGATAGACGCTATAATTTCAAATGAATGATTGGAGGGAAAGCCGATGGATAGGTATATAAGACGTTGTGTTGACTGCTTAGTCGAGCGCGACCTTGGCATTTTTGGCGCAGTGCTCATTCAGGGGCCGAAATGGTGTGGAAAGACAACGACAGCTCAGAGATTTGCCGAGTCATCGTTATCTCTCTCCGATCCATCTGGCGGTTTTGCGGCCCTCCAGCTCGCTCGTCTCGATCCGGCCCAAGCAATTGTCGGACCGACCCCGAGGCTTGTCGACGAATGGCAGGAAGAACCGAAGCTATGGGATGCCGTGCGATTCGAATGCGATGTCAGGGGAGGGGAGCCAGGACAGTTCATTCTCACCGGATCTGCGACGCCGCGAGCCGAGAACCAGCCGATGCACAGCGGTGTGGGTCGAATCGCCCGTTTGCGGATGGATACCATGACGCTTTTCGAGCTCGGTATTTCGTCGGGAACGGTCTCGCTTGGTGCGCTGCTCGATGGCGATTCCGTTGCGGCGTCACTCGGATCCATCGCCGGTATCGCCGGTATCGCGGATTTGCTCTGCCGCGGCGGTTGGCCCCAAGCTGTCGGTAAGACAACTGCTGACGCAATGCGGATAGCCGCCGCCTATATTGACGGTGTTTGCGAGTCTGACGTTTCGAGGGCGGATGGAGTGAAACGCGACCCGGTTAAGGTAAGGGCCTTGCTCTCGTCGCTTGCACGCAATGAATCGACTCTTGCCGGCATGAGGTCCATCGAAAGGGATTTGGGTGTTGACGTCTCAAAGAATACGATTACCGGCTACATGGACGCGCTGCGCCGTATCAATATCGTCGACGATGTCCCCGCGTGGCATCCGGCTCTCAGGTCGCCGGTGAAGTTGCGGCAGGGCGCGAAGCGGCACCTTGCGGACTCATCGCTCGCCGTCGCCCTCATCGGTGCGGATCCGGAGTCGTTGTCATCCGATCCGAAGACCCTTGGCTTGCTCTTCGAATCCCTTGTGCTGCACGATCTCAAGGTTTACGCGGCGGCCAGCGATGCGACCGTATCTCACTACCACGACGCTGACGACCTAGAGGTCGACGCGATTGTCCATCGTCGTGACGGCTCGTGGGTTGCCGTTGAGGTTAAGCTCGGGAGCCCCCAAGTCCCAGAGGCAGTGGAAAATCTGCTTCGACTTGAGCGAAAGCTGGTCGATCGCGGGGAGAGGCCGCCTGCGGCGAAACTCGTCGTCATCGGGTTTGGTATGCCGGCTCACGTAACTAGCGAAGGCATCGTTGTTGCTCCGGTCGATACGCTCGGAATCTAAATTATTGTTATTTGCATTTCAAGAAATCCTCTATCTAGACGCCTCCTAGAGGATTTCTGGAAACAACCGGTATTTTGATCTGGGCTACGAAAGGTTACGGATCCAGATTCCGTGCTGCGTGGAGCCGGTGATTTTGTTCAGGAACTCGCGCTGCTCCTCGGTTGCGAGGATGTAGGTAGAGCAGCCACTGAGCATCTGGTCGACGTCTGTGATTCCGGACGCCTCCCATCCCAAAATGCTGACGGCCTTGAGCGTCAGGCAGTTGAGGAACATGTAGGACGTGTTCTCGACGTTCGAGGTGTCAAGACGGTCGAGATCAAAAAGCTCCGTGACGCTTGAGCATCCCCTGAACATGCCCTCCAGGGTCGTGCAATCCGATGTATCGAGTTTCGATAGGTCGATTGGGTCAGACCGTCGAACAGGTATCTACCGCTCTCTGGATCCCAGGTATCCAGGACAACGACCTCACGGATTCGATTCCTGTAGGAATACCACGGTTGCTTTCCGAATTCGTCCGTGTGTGTACGGATGAATGCGGGATTCGATACCCCGGCGTCCTGATCGGCAGGCCGCCGGGAACTCTCACTCCTCGATAAAAGCCGGCACTCGGTTAGTCCTACGCATCTTGAAATCGCCAGTATCGTGGGAGACGTAGAGAATGCCGTCCATCCCATCTCGCGATGCATATGAAAGGTGAACTGAACCGCAATCCGCTCCATCATTGTCGAGAAGATCGAACGAATTCGGGTCGCTCGTTGCGGCCAAACGACCACTCAGACAAGAGCCGTCGTCATTACAGATTTGCCATTCCATGTCTTCGCCTGCAAGAATCGCCATAGACGGCCTGGTCGCGCCATCGTTGACATACATCCCGTCTATGCCAAACCCATTTTCAGCGCCATCGATGAACGACTGCTCGGACCTATACCTCGCAAATGATGCACATAGCACCATTGCAAGACAAAGTACAAAGCCAACAATCGCTATCTTTGCATAGCTCTTGCCTATCATGTCATTCACCTCCCTCGTATGTATCGAGGTATTCCTGCTTGAGCGTCTGCGAGGACGACTCGATCTTTTCCACGAGCGTGCCGGCCTCGATGAAGTAGAACGAGTTGGTGAGGTCTGCCAGGTCGTCGAGCAGATGGCTTGAAATGAGCACGCTTCGTCCCCGCGCCACCTCGCTGCGCATCGCGTCGCAGGAGGTTTTCCGCTTTCCCGGATCGAGGCCGTTCAGCGGTTCATCGAGGATGAGGTACGGGCAATCGGTCGCTATCGCCATGGCAAGCTTTACCTGCTGCTTCATTCCTGTCGAGAGTTTACGGGTCGGCTTGTCGAGATATGGGGAGATTCCGAGGGAGTCGCAGAGCGAGTCGATGTCGGCGGCCGATTTCCACGCCTCCCTAACGAAAGAGAGGTGCTCGATGGCCGATAGCGTGGGATAGAGATCCGCGCTGCCCGAAGAGCTCAGGTAGACGAGTCCTGCGAATTCGGCTGATCGGCGTTGGCTGATTCCGTCTGCCGCCAGGCTTCCCGAGCGGATGCGGGTGGGAAATTGGCCCGACAGCGCTTCAAGAAGGGTGGTTTTCCCCGAGCCGTTGGGGGCAACGAGGCCCGCCGCCGTTCCCGGGCTCAGGAAAAGCGACCCGATTGAAAGTATCGTCGTGCTCCCGTATCCCACGCTCGCGTCCAGAAGCTCGAGCCCATGGTGCTTTTTCGCGGGTCCAGACTGTTTGGGCGAACGTGTCGCAACGGCGCCGACCGCAAAAAAGACCGCGACGTATATCAGGGCCACGGCAAGCATCGATGCACCGCCTGAACCGGAGCCAATGAATTCCGTCGGGAAGCACCCTACGTAACCCGTTGCCTCGATAGGCGAGAATACGGCCAGCGGCAGGAGATTGAGCGCGGCGTTATGCCCCAGCGCCGAATCGGACAGTAACGGGAATGCCGGGGCCGCGACAAGCAGCGCGGAGGCAAGGGGGCCCGTGAAGACGCGCCTCGTTGCGGTCGATAGGACGACGGAGCAAACGGATATCAAGGTTCCGCCCGCAAGCAGCGCGAGAAGCAGGGTCGTGAAGACGTTTCCCGC
>NZ_JBBNLQ010000009.1:0-82971 GCF_040092395.1 Collinsella sp. CLA-ER-H4 | reverse complement strand
CATTTCCCCGGACAGGACCACCTTTGCCGCCGAGACCTTGAACTGCCTGTCGTATCGCTTTCTTCTTTGGGTCATCTTGAACACCTTTCGCTCTTAACTAGGTGTCCAATTCATCATACCCACTCCAAACCTCCCATTTCCCGATGTCCAAGAAATGGGAGGCAGTTCACTGTCCCCCTTGTGGTGGTTTTGGTCGGTTAGCCTTCGAGTTGGGCCACCTTGTAGCGGTAGGCCGCGGCGATGACGTCCTTGCAGCCTTCGCGGCCCAGCTTGGCGCGGTTGACTACGATATCCTTACCGCTCGTCATCTTCCATTTGCCGGCACTGTAGCGCTTATAGAACGCCTCGCGCGCCTTCTGCTGCTGTTTGACCAGCTTGGCGCCCTTCTTTTTGTTAAGGCCACGCTTCTTGCGCACGATCTCGACGCGGTCCTCAAAGGGAGCGGTCACCAACACGGCAATGTGGTTGGGGTTGTTGCGAAGCAGATAATCGGACAGGCGGCCTTCGATAATGCAGCTCTCGGTCTCGCCCAAATCCAAAATCACCTGGCTCATCTTTTGGAACAACTTATCCGAGTACGAACGCGCATCGTAGCGGTCGGGCAGAAACGCCATGTTCTCAACGGCCAGACGTTCGTCATAGGCGGCCATCTTATCGAGCGACTCGCCCGCGCGCAGCGACGCACGTACCAGCAGCTCGTTATCGTACAGCGGAATCCCCAACTCGTCGGCAAGCATGCGACCAATCTCGTGGCCCTCGGCGCCAAAGTCGCGCGCGATGGTAATGACCACAGGATTCTTCTTATTCTCCAGATCGCTCATCGCGATTCCTTTCTCTATGTGACAAAGGGACAGTCCCTTTGTCACATTCTACGCTGCCACGATGCGGCGCTGATACGCTCGGACCAGCAGCGAGATACCAAAGTTGAGCACAAAGTACATCGCAAACACCAGGCCGTAGAGCATAAGCACCTGCGACAGGTCGATCGCGTGGGCCATCACGACGTTTGCCGTGTACATGAGCTCGGCCACGTTAATGCCCGAAAGATACGAGCTGTCCTTAATGACGGTCGTGCACTGGCTAAACAGCGCCGGAATGATCGTCTTAAATGTCTGCGGCAGAATGATGTAGCGCATGGTGGCAAAGAAGCCAAAACCCTGGCTCTGCGCCGCCTCAAACTGGCCGCGCGGAATCGAGTTGAGGCCGCCGCGCACAATCTCGGCCATAACGGCGCTGGTAAACAGCGTAAAGGCGATGGTCGAAATCACAATGTCCAAACCCTGCACCGTAAAGTAGATAAACAGGATCCACAGCAGGTTTGGCGTGCAACGGAACAGCTCGATATAGGCGCTTACCAAAATACGGAACGGGCGGGGCGCATAGCTCTTAACGAGCGCCAGTACCGTGCCAAAGATCAGCGAGAAAAAGATCGACAGCGCCGAGATCTCGATCGTCTTAACAAAGCCGCCCCAAATGTAGAGCAGGTTGGTCGCGTTGAAGATTTCCATGCGCTAGGCCTCCTCTACGTTGTCGAGCCCCAGCTCGGCCAGACTCACGCCGCGCGGACGCTCCTTGGAGCGGCGCTCGAGCCACTGCACCAGCATGGCGAGCGGAAAGCAGATGATGAAGTACATAAGGCAGCAGACGATGTATCCCTGCAGGTAACCGTACAGACTCACAAAGTTGTCGGAACGGTACATAAGGTCGCCGCCGGCCACAAGTGCCAGCACCGACGTGTTCTTGACCAGGTTGAGCGCCTGGTTACACAGCGGCGGCAGAATGATCTTGAACGTCTGGGGCAGCACGATGTACCAGTATGCCTGCGCACGGGTGAAGCCCTGGCTCTGGGCCGCCTCCATCTGACCGCGCGGAACCGCCTCGATACCAGTGCGGATGACCTCCGAGATGTAGGCCGCGTGATACAGACCCACACCCAAGAAGCCCAGCACGAACGGCGCGATGCGCACCGGCTGGTCGGCACCGGTTATGGCCTGCAAAAACTGCGGACCGGCCATGTACATAAAGAGCACCTGCACGGGCAACGGGGTGTTCTGGTAAAACTCCACGTACACGCGGCTTATGGCGCGCAGCACGCGCGAGCGAGTGGTAGAGAACACGCCCAGCAGCGTGCCCAGCACCAGCGACAACAGCAGGCCGGCAACGACCACCTGCAGTGTCACGCCAAAGCCCTCCCAGAAGGGCCCCATGTTTTGAAATGTCGTCGACCAACGGTCGGCGTCAAATAATCCTTCGAGCATTTGATTCCTTCCTTGGACGATGCGCCTATACAAGACCCCAGGTCTTGACCTCTTGGTCGAGCCAGCCGTCGGCTAGGCGGTTGCAAATCACCCGATCGACCACGGCCGAAAGGTCGCAGCCCTTCTTGGTCGCCACGCCGTAGCCCTGCTCGCCAAACTTGACCTCGGGCTGCAGCAGCTCAACGGTCTCGTTCATATAGCCGGCCAGCGTGGAGCGGTCCATGGCAAAGACGTCGATATTGCCGGCGTCGAGCGAACTCTTGATGATGGGGTAGCCGCTAAAGGCCCTAAACTCGGGCTTGCAGCTAAAGCCGTTGTCCTTGATCATCTGCTCGATCAGGCCCTGCGTGGTGGCACCCTGGCTTACGCCAATGACCTTGCCGTCCAGGTCCTCAATCGAGGTAAAGCCCGAACGCTTCTTGACCATGAGTCCCACGTAGTCGGTGCGGTACGGCGTCGAGAAATCCCAGCTCTTCTTGCGCTCGTCGGTGATGGTGTAGGTCGCCGCGACCACGTCAAGTTGGCCGTTATCGATCAGCGGGCCGCGCGTCTTGGGCGTTACGTCAGTAAACTCGACAAGCTCCTGGGCGCGGGCCTCCTTGTAGCTCACGCCAAAGACGGCAGCAGCGATCTGGTAGCACAAATCGACTTCCATGCCCTCAAAGCGGCCCTTGGCGGTGTCGTAATAGCCGTAGCCGGGAACGTCCTTCTTAACGCCGGCATTCAGATGGCCACGCGATTTGATGGCCGCAAGCTTGGACCCCTTGTCGGAGCCCTCGCCGCTGGTGGAGTTGCCGCAACCGGTAAGCGCGGTCGCCGTCAGCGCAAGCATGCTGGCGCCAGCCAGCTGCAAAAAGTGACGGCGCGACACGGCCTCCCTCGTCATATCCGTCATGTCCATCACCGCGCCTAGTGCAGAATCTTGGACAGGAACTCGCGACAGCGCGGGTTCTCGGGGTTATCGAAGAAGTGCTCGGGCGTGCCCTCCTCCAGAATGCGGCCGTCCTCCATAAAGATGACGCGGTCGGCCACCTGGCGCGCAAAGCCCATCTCATGCGTCACGCAGATCATGGTGATGTCCTCCTGCGCGAGCTCGATCATGACGTCCAGAACTTCCTGGACCATCTCGGGGTCGAGTGCCGAGGTCGGCTCATCAAACAGGATGATGGGCTGCTTGGTGCACAGGGCACGGGCGATGGCGATGCGCTGCTGCTGACCGCCCGAGAGATTCTGCGGATACTCGCCGGCCTTATGCGCCATGCCGACACGCTTGAGCGCGGCGATAGCGATCTCGGTCGCCTCCTCCTTGCTCTTCTTTTGTAGCTTGATGGGCGCGAGCGTCAGGTTGCCCAGCACCGTCATGTTGGGATACAGGTTGAACTGCTGGAACACCATGGAACTATACTTGCGAGCCATCTCCAGGTGGTTCTTTTTGGTGAGCGGCGTACCGTCGATGACGACCTCGCCCGACGTGGGCTCCTCCAGATAATCGACGCAACGGATGAGCGTCGACTTACCCGAACCGGAAGGCCCGATCATTACGAGCTTCTCGCCGCGCTTGACGGTGAGATTGATATCTTTGAGCACATGCAGATCGCCAAAGTACTTGTTGAGATGCTTGATCTCGATCATGTCTGCCATGAATGTCCCTTCCCTGCGTTTACACGAGTTGAACTATTGTACGGAAAGAACCACGTTTTCGCAGCCCACACTACATTCCCGTAAAGAACCCGCAACCTTCCACCTGCTCGTCGGCACTCATTGGGGACAGGCTTAAATGAGTGCCCGCTCATTGGGTACTCATTTAAGCCTGTCCCCAATGAGTGCCCGGCCAGCAAAAAGGGGCGCGACCATGACGGCCACGCCCCCTCAACATCAACTATGTACCGCTCGGCCCTTAAGCCAGCTTTGCGCCGACGATCTTTGCTGCGGCCGGCTTATCGAAGTTGCCGCCGGTGGCCTTGCCGAGTGCACCCATGACCTGGCCCATCTGCTTCTTGGACGTGGCACCCAGCTCGGCGATAACCTGCTCGACCAGGGCCTCGAGCTCCTCGCCCGAAACCTGCGCGGGCAGCAGGCTTTCCAGAATCTTGACCTGCTCGGTCAGGTTGTCGGTACGCTCCTGGTCGGTGCCGGCCTTGATGGACATCTCCAGTGTCTCGCTCGTCTGCTTGATCAGACGCTTGATCATGCTGTTGACGTCTTCCTCGGTCACATCGCGGCGCTCGTTGACCTCGATGTTCTTCACCTCGGCCTTAACCTGGCGAATGATGGACAGGCGAACCTTGTCCTTGGCCTTCATGGCCGCAATCATTTCCTTCTGCAGCTCTTCGTTGGTCATCTGCAAATCCTCCTCAATAGTGCGGACGGCACTCGCACGAGCGCCGCCCCATGATTACTCAGTCGTCGACGAATCGTCGGTCGAACTCTTGGTGACGCCCTTCAGGCTGACGTTGTACGGCACGTCCTTGGGCATGGGGTTGACGGTGATGTCGGCATCCTTCTTGTACTGCTCCAGCCACTCGCTGTACGCAGTGCTGGCCGCTTGCGTCTTCACCACATTGGAGACGTACTTCTTGATGGCCTTGGGCACCTGGTTGATGTCATCGACCTGATTATCGACATGGAAGTAGTCGGTGCACTTGATGATGTGGTAACCATAGGTCGACTCGACGACTCCGCTCACGTCGCCCTTGTTGAGCCCCTCGAGCGCCGTCTGGTAGCTGTCAACAAAGGTGGTGAGCTTATCCCAGCCCACATCGCCCTTCTTCTCCTTGGAACCGGTGTCCTCGGAGTACTGTTCAACGGCGTCCTCAAAGCTCAGCTCACCGGAGTTGATCTTGTCCAGGCACTCCTGCGCCTTGGCCTTGGCGGCAGCCTTGTCCTCGTCGGAGGCGTCGGAATCAACCTTGATCAGGATGTTCGACGAGCGGCGAGCATCGTTGTAGTTAGACAGATTCTCGTTGATGTAATCGACGATCTCGCTGTCCTTGGGCTTGCTGGTGGGCGCCACGGCATCCTTGAGTTTCTGCTGCGCCAGGCTCTCCTTGAGCGAATCCTTGTAGGTGTCCTCGGTATAGCCGTAGGTCTTGAGGGTCTTCTTAAAGGCCTTGGCACCGCCCGCGCTCTTGCACGCGTCCTTCCATGCCTTCTCGACCTCCTCGTCCGACACCGTCACGCCGTTCTCCTTCTGTGCCTGCTGAAGCAGAATCTGTTGCGTGTAGGAGTCGATAAGCTGCTTGCGGTACTTCTTGGGCGTGAGGTCGTTGTCGACCAGGTACTGTGCCCAGTCCTTGTCCTTGGTGTAACCGTAGGACGTGCGCATGCTCATGATCTGCTTGGTCACGGTGTCCTCGGTGAGGTTGGTGCCGTTGATAGTAGCAGCAACACCGCCGGTCAGCTTGTAGCCCGAGGTGTCCTCGGCCTGCGACATAAGGCCGGAGCACGCCATCGCCGAGACGGAAAGCAGCATCGCCAGCACGCCGATGACCACCAGAACGATCTTAACGGTCTTAGACACGTACGTCTTGCGCTGCTTCTTGCGAGAGCTAGAGGCGACGCGAGCCTGCTGCTCGAGCGTCGGCTCGGGTGCGGGGTTCTTTTTCTTATTTGCCATAGTTGGCCTTTCGCATAACGAATCGAACAAACGCCATTGTGTCACAACGCGGCCCCCGCGGCACGCTTGGTGCATTGGGGACAGGTTAATCTGCACCATTTTGGTGCAAAGGGGACAGATGCGGCACTTGGCACTTGGGGACGTTCTTTATGTGCCGGCACTTGGGGACTGTCCCTTACTGCCGGCAGAAAAGGAACGTCCCCAAGTGCCGACTCAGCCCCACCTTAGAAGTGGCGGCGGATGGCGTCGACCATGCCCTGCGGCGTGGTTTGGCCGAGCACGTCGGCTGCGGCATCGGCGTCCATAAAGATGTTCATGAGCGCCTGCAGGGCCTCGACCTGACCGCCCGGCTCTGCGATGCCCAGATTGATGACGATCTGCGCCGGCACCGGAGCGCCCATGCCAGCCATAGCGTTAAATGTCACGGGCGCGGCGGGCTTCACCACCGCGATATAGGGCTTGGCCACAAACCCCGGATCGGTATGCGGAATGGCAATGTTTGCCGCCGGCATGGCAAGACCCGTGGGATAGGCATCCTCGCGCGTGCGAACGGCGTCGAGCCAACCGGATGCAATGTAGCCACGTGGTGCAAGCTCGCCCTCGAGCCGCGCGAACACCTCATCCGGCGTCGCACACTCCCAATCAAAAAACACCAGCTCAGACGTAAACAGCGCTTCGTTATCCGCCATGCGCTCACCTCTCTCATCTAGTCACCTGCGACGTTCTTGAATGACCAGTCGTTAAAGCCCGTTCCCGATGACTACCCAAAACAAAAGGTGGCCACGCGCGCCTTGGCGCCAATGACCACCCTGACTACTCGGCTAAATTGTACTGTGCGCCGCTAGCCGCGAGGCGCGTCAATTGCGACCTTGCCGCTCTCCAGCACGTGGACGCGGCCGTCGGCGAGCATCTGCACGACCTCGGGATACAGCACGTGCTCAATCGCGTGGATGTGCTCCTCGAGCGTGTCGACGTCCCAGCCCTCCTCAACAGCCAGCGCGCGCTGGGCGATGATGGGGCCGTTGTCGTAGATCTCGTTGGCAAAGTGCACGGTCACACCGGTTACCTTGACGCCGCGCGCAAAGGCATCGTCGATCGCATGCGCGCCGGTAAAGCTCGGCAGCAGTGCCGGATGCAAGTTGACCACGCGGTTGGGAAACGCCGCCAGCAGCGGCGTGTGCACCATGCGCATGTAACCGGCCATGACCACATATTCGCAGCCGCGCTCGAGCAGCTCGTGCGCGATGATCTCGTCGGCGGCGATGGGGTCGGCATAGACATCCTTGGACAGCGTAAGCGTCTGGATGCCCGCGCGCTCAGCGCGCTGCAAACCCTTAGCCGAAGGACGGCTCGACACCACAAGCTCAATCGAAGCGTTGAGTTTGCCGGCAGCGATCAGATCGATCAGCGCCTGCAGGTTGGTACCCGAACCGCTGATGAGCACACCGATCTTGAGCGGCTCGGCCGTATCGGTGCCGGTCGGACGGGTGTAGGGCACAAAGCCCAGGCTCGCGGCAGCAGCCATCTGCTCGTTAGCGCTCATCGGAGTACACGACCTTACCGGAGCCCTCGACGCACTCGCCCACGCGGAACGGCTTCTCGCCCAGCGCGACCAGGGCCTCGGTCACGGCAGCCTCGTCCTCGGGGGCGACGATCAGGCACAGGCCAACGCCCATGTTGAAGGTCTTGCATGCCTCGTTGGGCGCGAGCTCGGCCTGGCGCGACACGTAGGTGATGACGGGCGGAACGTCCCAACCCACCTCGGCGCCGTTGCGGGTGACCACGGCGTCGACGTCGTCGGCAAGCGCGCGGTTGAGGTTCTCGGTAATACCGCCGCCAGTGATGTGGGCGATAGCGTGCACGTTGGCGCCGCCGCGCAGCAGCTCCAGAATCGGCTTGACGTAGATGCGCGTGGGAGCCAGCAGGGCGTCTGCCAGCGAAGCACCGCCGAGCTCCTCGAGCGGACGGCTCAGCTCCTCCGCCTTAGCGGCGGCCTCGGGCGTGCCCGGCTTAATGCCGTCGACGCCGATGACCTTGCGCACGAGCGAGTAGCCGTTGGAGTGCACGCCGGTGGAAGGCAGGCCCAGGATCACATCGCCCGGGCGGACGTTTGCGGGGTCGAGCATCTTGGGACGGTCGACGACGCCCACGGTAAAGCCGGCAAGGTCGTAGTCGGCCGGAGCCATGACGCCGGGGTGCTCGGCCATCTCACCGCCCACGAGCGCGCAGCCCGCGAGCTTACAGCCATCGGCCACGCCCTTGATGATCTTTGCCATGTGCCCGGCCTCGATGTGACCGATGGCAACGTAGTCCAGGAAGAACAGCGGCTCGGCGCCCGAAGCCAAAATGTCGTTGACGCACATAGCAACCAGGTCCTGGCCCACCGTCTCGTGACGGTCCATAATCTGGGCGAGCACGAGCTTGGTGCCCACGCCGTCGGTACCGCTAATCAGAATCGGGTCTTCCATATCCTTAAGCGCGGCGGCCGAGAACAGGCCACCAAAGCCACCGATGCCGCCGATGACCTCGGGACGGTTGGTGTCCTTAACCATTTGCTTAATAGCGTCGACGGCGCGGCCGCCCTCGGCGGTATCGACGCCGGCATCCTCATACGTCATATGTTTGCTGTCGCTCATCTGAGCCTTCCTCTCCCACTACCGTCCGCCGCCCGGGCGCCAAACGGTGCTCATAGTTGCGTTCATATCGGCGCACACCGCAGCGGCGCGCGCCGTAGTATCAACAAAACAGCAGATAAAACCTGCCAAAATAAACCTGTCCCTACATGACAGGTTTTAGGCCTCGCCGTGCTTCTCTTCCCAGCTGCGGTCGTCGTATTTCTCGACCACGGCGTCGTCATCAAAGTGCAGCGGCTTGTCCAGGTTGCGGGGCTTAAAGCCCTCCATGAACTTGTCGCGGCCAAAGCTCTCGGGAATCGCCACGGGGTAGCGGCCGGTAAAGCACGCATCGCAGTAACCGCCTTTGGGCATGACTTTGAGCAGGCCCTCGACCGAAAGGAAGGCCAGCGAATCGGCGCCGATATACTCGCAAATCTCGTCGACCGTCTTGTTGGCGCTGATAAGCTGCGACTGCACGTCGGTATCGATACCGTAGAAGCATGGCCAGATGACCTCGGGCGAGTTGATGCGGATATGAATCTCCTTGGCGCCAGCGTTGCGCAGCATCTTGACGAGCTGCACCATGGTGGTGCCGCGCACGATGGAGTCGTCGATGACGACCAGGCGCTTGCCCTCGATGTTGTCGCGCAGCGGGTTAAGCTTCATGCGCACGCCCATGGCGCGCAACTCCTGCGTAGGCTCGATAAACGTACGGCCCACGTAACGGTTCTTGATGAGGCCCTCGCCAAAGGGGATACCGCTCTCGTGCGAATACCCCTCCGCGGGCGGCAGGCCGGAATCGGGCACGCCGATGACCAGGTCGGCCTCGACGGGCTCCTCATGTGCCAGCTGACGGCCCATGTCGTAACGGCAGGCATAGACGCTCTTGCCGTTCATGATGGAATCGGGGCGAGCAAAGTAGACCTGCTCAAAGATGCAGTTTGCGGGCTCTTCGGCGGCAGGCACGCCCTGCTCGGATACCAGACCCTCGGCGCTGATGCGCAAGATCTCGCCGGGACGGACGTCACGGACGTACTCGGCGCCCACGATGTCGAGTGCGCAGGTCTCGGAAGCAACGACCCAGCCGCCGGCGCGGGTGACATGGGTGGTGGCGTCGACCGTCGCGGCGCCGTCCTGCGACGGCAGCTGCGAAACGGATGCGGCATCGGCCTGGTCCAGACCCTCGTCCACCAGCTTGCCCAGCACGAGCGGGCGAATGCCGTGCGGATCGCGGAATGCGTAGAGCGCCTGCTCGTTAATGAGCGTCATGGCGTAGCCGCCGCGCACGAGCTCCATGGTCTTGCGAATGCCCTCGCGCAGATGGCCTGTACGCTGGGTAAAGTAGCCGATAAGCTTGGTCGCGACCTCGGAATCCGAATTGGAGAGGAACGGCACGCCCAGCTCGATCAGCTGGCGGCGCAGCTCGTCGGTGTTGACCAGAGTGCCGTTGTGAGCAAGCGCGATAATGACGCTGTTGATGGTAGAAAGATGCGGCTGCGAGGCTTCCCAGCTCTTGGCACCGGCGGTGCCATAGCGCACGTGGCCCACGGCCAGCTGGCCGGAGAGCGTCGACAGGTCGGCGTTGGAGAACACGCGATCGAGCAGTCCCAGGTCTTTGCGAACCATAACCGTGCCGCCATCACCCACGGCGATTCCCGCCGATTCCTGGCCGCGATGCTGCAGCGCGCGCAGACCAAAGTACGTCAGTCGAGCCACATCGCGATCGGGTGCCCACACACCAAAAATGCCGCATTCCTCATGCAGCTGGTCGGAGTCCGGATCATACGTCGACATGGTCTTCACCTGTCCCGCGGCACGCTCGGCCGCGCGGATGGTTTCTTGAGACATGGCATCCCCTCAGAGCCTCGTTATTTGGCGTTACCTGCCCTATTATACGCACGGCAAGACAAGCACTCCCGCGCATGAACAGCGCTTTTTAAAAGCCCACCGAGCTTATAATCCGTTTTGCAGCCAAACATTTTATTGGGCAACCGCCTCGGGGCCGACGATCCCGCATACTTCCGTTGCGACGTGTCTCGCCCGCCGTTGGGGCTTGCATTGTTGCAATTGGGACGTTCGTCCTGTCTTTTGGCAGGTCGGCGGCGTATCCTTGTACCTACAGCAAAACGAGAAAGGTTATGTATGGATCGAAACGAACTCGACCCCAGCGTCCCCAGCGCCACGGAGGTCAAGAAGATCCCCCTCATCATTAAGGTGTACGCCGTCCTGTGCATCCTGTCCGGCGTGGGCACGCTCCCTTCGGTCGGCGCCTTTATGTGGCAGGTCATCACCGCGCTCATCAACGGCAACGCCGCCGCCAAGCTCGGCGACAACACGCTCGTCGCGGTCGGCCTTATCGTCGCCGGCATCATGCTCTCGGCTGCCAGTGCTGTCATCTTGATCATCTTTGGCCTAGACCTCATCAAGAACCAGCGTCGCAATGCCGCCCGTCTGTCCTATATCCTTATCGCGTTTACCGTCGTCGAGCTTTTGGTTGACGTGATGCTCCAGGGCATCGGGCCCTTCTTGCTGCGCCCTGCCATCCAGCTCGGCATCCTCGTCGCACTTTCGGCCACCGTCGACCCCACGCTGCGCCAGGAGCGCGAGCTGCAGCGCCGCCTGCAGGAGATGCTCGACCGCGACGCCGCCGCCGAGGGCATGCTCGGGCGCGATGAAACCGGCGAAGGCTACATCAAGCTCAACTACTTCAACCTGTTCTGGGTATTCTTTGTCTGCTGCATACTCGGCCTGGTCCTGGAGGATATCTGGCATATGACCGTCAACGATCCGGGTGTCTACCAGGACCGCGCCGGTATGCTGTTTGGCCCCTTCAGCCCCATCTACGGCTTTGGTGCCGTGCTCATGACCATGGTGCTCAACCGCTTCTATAAAAAGAACCCCATCATCATTTTCCTGGTGAGCGCCCTGCTCGGCGCCAGCTTTGAGGTGTTCGTGGGCTGGTTTATGCAGACCGCGTTTGGCGTGGTCTCGTGGAGCTACTCGCACATAACGCTGTTCGGTATGCCCGACCCGCTCGTGGTCCTCACGGGCGGACGCACCTGCACGGGCTTCGCCTGTCTGTGGGGCCTGGGCGGCCTCATCTGGATCAAGCTGCTGCTGCCGAGGCTGCTCAAGCTCATCAACATGATTCCGTGGAAGAGCCGCTACTCGGCTACCGTCATCTTCACCATCATTATGCTGGTCGATGGCGTTATGACGCTGCAGTCGCTCGATTATTGGTATCAGCGCGTCAACGGCACGGAACCGGATATTCCCGTTGCGCAGTTCTACGGCAAGTATTTCGATAATGACTTTATGGAGAATCGCTTCCAGAGCATGACCATGAGCCCCAAGGATGCGACGCGCGTGTAGCGCCAACCGCGCCCAAAACGCAAAATGCCCGCCGGTATCACACGTACCGGCGGGCATTTTTATAAACGAGTCTTCTATCGACGCAAGCCTCTACGCCTCGCGCTCGACCTCACTCACGCATTCGTTCTTGATGGTGCCAACGAGCGCCTGCAGCGCATCGACCACATGCGGGCGAATGTCCCCGCCGATGAGCACGAGCATGATGTCGTCACCTACGGCAAGCTCACCGCTTGCCAGCCACACGCGCACATAGCCGATACCCGGCATCGCGCGCGTCGCCTCGATGGCGGCCTGTACCTTGCTGGCGTCGTAGCCAAACACCATGCCGCCCACCTTGTGGCCCGGCGCCACGCCATCGGTCTCGACACCGCGTGCCTCGGCCTTGGGCGTCGCGCGCACCACACCGTTATGTGTCAGATACATACCGCACGCAGGTGCCGACGAATCGGCCTTGGCCTCGCGCAGCCAAGCATCAACCGAAGGCATCGTTTTGCCATTCTCGAGCATCATTTCTCCCTTACCGTCGTCGAGTAGCCAATTTGGAACGGGGCTTTTTAGCTACTCTCGAACAACTTATTCCTCGACCGGCGTGAGCACCATGACAGCACGCGTGTTGCTCAGCGATAACGAACGACAGGTCACAAGCGTTACGACCTTGGTTGCCGAAGCAGCACGATCGGTGGCATCGCTCGCCACGGCAGAGGCACCGTCGAGCATCTCGGACAGGTAGTTCTTGAGCCCGTCGTCGCCCTCAAAATTGCGCGTGCGCGCCTTGGCATACGTGTCCTCGACAACTTTGGTCGCCAGTGGTCGCAGCTTATACGTAGCATCCCGTGTGATGTAATACACAAACTCAATGCTGTCGAACGTCGCCTGATCAGTGGTGTCCGAAATCACGTTGAACATCGACCCGTCGTTCATATGGTGTCCGTAGATCGTAGTCTGCTGATCCACCATGCCGGGCGCAGCGTCCTCGTAATCCAAGAAGATGGCACCCGATGCGTTGGACGTGCCATCGAACAACGTGTTGAGGTACTTGGAATTATCAGTAGCCTGCACTACGGGATAGTTAATGTTGGTGCCCGGTGCGTAAATCCAACCGACGACCTCGGGATTTGTCTGGGCAAGAGCATTGAAATCGATAATCGGCACGCCGCTGGCGTCCTTAGCGGGCGCATATTGCTTTTCGATCTTTTGGTACGACTCGCTCGCCTGCTTGTAACCGATCTGCGCATTGATAAAGATGGCAGCGGCGGCAACAATCAGGCCGATGCCGATGATGATGAGCAGAATGGGAATAATGGAGCGGCGCTTTTTGCGCGGCGGCTCGGTGTAATCCGACGGCACGGCATGCGATGAAGACCGGGGCGGTTTCTTAGCGGTGCTATAAGACGAAGGACGATATGCGGCCGGCGCGTCATGTCGACGATGCGTCGCCGGTGTCACGGGACGCGACGCGCGCTGCTGCTGAGGAGAGGATGTCCGACCCTGCTGTGCCGCACGGGCAGCACCCGGCTTCGACGGATCGGGAATCTGAGAAGCCTTGAATCGTTTTCCCTGATAGTCGGACATGGCTCTCCTTATACTGCGGTGAAACGGCGGAACGCCTAGGCGTCGGCCATCTCCTGCTTCATCTTCTCGATAACCTTGCGGTACTCGGGGTCGCATGCACCCAGAATCTGCGTGGCGTAAATGGCGGCGTTCTTGGCACCGTTGATGGCAACGCAGGCCACGGGCACACCCGAAGGCATCTGCACCATCGACAGCAGCGAATCCATGCCGCCCAGGTCACTCGTCTTCATAGGCACGCCGATGACCGGCAGCGGCGTAAAGGCAGCCACGACACCACCCAGGTGAGCGGCCTTGCCGGCGGCGGCGATAATCACTTTGATACCGCGATCGGCGGCAGTCGAAGCCCACTCGTGGACCTTCGCCGGTGTGCGGTGTGCGCTCGCAATGACAAGCTCATAGGGCACACCGAGCGCCTCGAGCTCGGCGGTGCAGCCTTCCATAACGCCCAGATCGGACTTGGAGCCCATGATGATCCCGACAACCGGCTTTTGATCTGCCATAAACAAAGACCTCCTGTTGAGAGCGGTGACGCGGCGGATCCGCGACCCTTAACTACTGAGAGTAGTATAGCTGCTCCCGTCCCTGCGGTCTGCGGGTGCCCCGCGGCGGTCTGGTGTTTTCATCTTCACTCCGGTTGCTTCGCAAAGTCGTTCAGATGAAAACACCAGACCGCCGCGGGGCACCCTCGACCTACCGGGGATTGCCATGACGTACGTTGGCTGAAATTTAAAATGTGGGCTCCTTCGTTCGAATGAACGAAGGAGCCCACGCTCACTTTTTATTCAGCCCTAGTCATCGCGCAAAGCCCCTTCGGCAGCACACGGTGCAGCTAAGTCACCGCAGGCCGGGGCGGGAGGGGCCGAGTTTCCTCCTGAGCGACTCTGCTTGCAGCCGGAGCGAAAGGGGGAAATCTCGGCCCCTCCCGCCCCGGCCGGCCAGGTCACACTACACCGTGTGCTGCGGCAGGTCCTGCAGGGCGATGACGTCCATGCCCATGTCGTTGGCGCTGCCGTGACCCTGCTGGTCCTCGCGCACGGCCTCGATGGCACTCACGTATGTGTTGGCGGCAGACATCGCCGTCACGCAGGTCACACCGCGGCGTACGGCCTCGGTACGTAGCAGGTAGCCATCGCCACGCGAGCCCGGACCATACGGCGTGTTGATGATTACCGCAATCTTGCCATCGGCGATGAGGTCACCAATGTTGGGACGCTCGCCGTCGTGCGGGCCGCTAATCTTTTCCACGACCTCGCACGTCACGTTGCCTCCACGCAGCACGCGCGCCGTGCCCTCGGTGGAGCAGATATCAAAGCCCAGGTAGCGCAGGATACGGGCGACCGAAAGGATATGACGCTTGTCACGGTCGCACACGCTGATGAACACCTTGCCGGCGCTCGGGTCGGGCAGCTTGTAGTCAATCGCCAGTTGCGTCTTGGCGTATGCCTCGGGATAGCTCTTGGCGATACCCATGACCTCGCCCGTCGACTTCATCTCGGGCCCCAGGATAACGTCGGCGCCCGGGAAACGGCCCCAGGGCATAACGGCTTCCTTCATGCAGAACCAGTCCAGCTGACGCTCGTCGCTCGGCAGGCCCAGGCTTGCGATGGAATCGCCCGCCATGATACGCGCCGCGCACTTGGCCAGCGGCACGCCGGTGGCCTTGGAGATAAACGGCACGGTGCGGCTGGCACGCGGGTTGGCCTCGATCACGTAAACGGTCTCGCCCTTGATGGCGTACTGCACGTTGACCAGGCCGCGTACGCCCAGCGCCATCGCGATGCGGCGCGTGGTCTCGCGAAGCTTTGCCTGCAGGCTCTCGCTAAAGCTGAACGGCGGGATGCAGGTCGCAGAGTCGCCGGAGTGAATACCGGCCTCCTCGATATGCTCCAGAATGCCGCCGATGTAGACCTCTTCGCCATCGCACAGGGCGTCGACATCGGACTCGATCGCGCCCTCCAAGAAGCGGTCCAGATACACCGGGTAGTCGGGGCTAATGCGCGCAGCCTCGGCCATGTAATCGCGCAGATGCTCGGCATCGTAGGCGATCATCATGCCGCGGCCGCCCAGCACGTAGCTCGGACGCACCAGCAGCGGGTAGCCGATGTGCGCGGCAACGGCCTCGGCCTCCTCAAACGAGGTGGCCTGGCCCGCCGGCGGGTACATGATGCCCAGCTTGTCGAGCAGAGCGGCGAAGCGCTCGCGGTCCTCGGCAAAGTCGATGGCATCGGGCTTGGTGCCCATGATGTTCACGCCGCTCTCCTCGAGCATGCGCGCCAGCTTAAGCGGGGTCTGGCCGCCAAGCGTCACCACGACGCCATCGGGGCGCTCAACGTCGATAACGTCCATGACGTCCTCGTAGGTGAGCGGCTCAAAGTACAGGCGGTCGGACGTGTCGTAGTCGGTCGAAACGGTCTCGGGGTTGCAGTTGACCATGATGGTCTCGAAGCCGCGGGCCGCCAGCGCATAGCTCGCGTGCACACAGCAGTAATCGAACTCGATACCCTGGCCAATGCGGTTGGGGCCGGCGCCCAGGATCATCGCCTTGGGCTTGTCCGCCGGCGTGGTCTCGTCGGGAGCCACGCACTTCTTGGCATCCGGGCTCGTGCGGTAGATGTTCTCGTACGTCTTGTAGTGGTACTCCGTGGCGCTCGAGAACTCCGCAGCGCAGGTATCGACCGTCTTCATGCTGGGAACCACGCCCAGACCCTTGCGATAGGCGCGCACAAAGCGCTCGTCCGAGCCGGTCAGCGCGGCAATCTCGGCATCGCTCGTGCCGTACTGCTTGAGCAGGCGCATCGCGTCGGCGTCGATATCCTCCACACGCAGGTCGCGGATGCTCTCCTGGACCTGCACCATATCGTTGATACGGTTGAGGTACCACGGATCGATACCGCAGATGGCATGGATGCGAGCGATGTCCCAGCCACGGCGTAGGGCCTCGACCACAAAGAAGATGCGATGCTCGGTCGGGGTTGCCACGGCCTGAGCAAGCTCGTCGTCGCTCAGCTTATCGGCACCCTCTTTGCCACCGGCGCAAATGCCCTGGTGGCCATCCTCCAGCGAGCGCATAGCCTTGCCAAAGGCCTCCTCAAAGGTGCGGCCGATCGCCATAATCTCGCCCACGGCCTTCATGCGCGTGGTGAGCGTGGGGTCGGTACCCTTGAACTTCTCGAAGGCAAAGCGCGGCACCTTGACCACACAGTAGTCGATCGTGGGCTCAAAGCAGGCGGGCGTAGCCTTGGTGATGTCGTTGACGATCTCGTCGAGCGTGTAGCCCACAGCCAGGCGCGCGGCGGCCTTGGCAATGGGGAAACCCGTGGCCTTGGAAGCGAGGGCGGACGAACGGCTCACGCGCGGGTTCATCTCGATGACGATCAGGCGGCCGGTGTTGGGATTCACGGCAAACTGCACGTTGGAGCCACCGGTCTCAACGCCGATCTTCTCCAAGATGGCGAGCGAGGCGACACGCATGCGCTGATACTCAAGGTCGGAGAGCGTCTGCGCCGGCGCCACGGTGATGGAGTCGCCGGTATGCACGCCCATGGGGTCGAGATTCTCGATGGAGCACACGATGATGCCGTTGCCGGCGTGGTCACGCATGACCTCCATCTCGTACTCTTTCCAACCCTCGATGGACTCCTCGACCAGCACCTCGTGGGCGGGCGAGAGTTCCAGGCCCTGGCTCACGATGGAGACGAGCTCCTCGTGGGTGTGAGCGATGCCGCCGCCGGCGCCGCCGAGGGTAAAGCTCGGGCGCAGTACGCAGGGATAGCCCACGCGCTCGGCGATGGCCTCGGCGTCGGCCACGCTGTAGGCATAGCCCGAGCGCGCGGCCTCCAGGCCAATCTCGGCCATGGCCTCGTTAAAGAGCTTGCGGTCCTCGCCGCGCTCGATAGCGGCCAGGTCGCAGCCGATCATCTCGACGCCGTACTTGTCGAGCGTACCGTCTTTCGCCAGCTCGACAGCGGCGTTCAGACCGGTCTGGCCGCCCAGCGTGGGCAGCAGCGCTTCCGGGTGCTCTTTCTTGATCACGCGCTCGATAAACTCGGCGGTGATGGGCTCGACATAGGTGCGGTCGGCAAGACCCGGGTCGGTCATGATGGTCGCCGGGTTGGAGTTGACCAGGATGACCTCAAAGCCATCCTCCTTGAGCACCTTGCAGGCCTGTGCGCCGGAGTAGTCAAACTCGCAGGCCTGACCGATAACGATGGGGCCCGAACCAATGACGAGGATGCGCTTGATGTCAGTACGTTTAGGCATGTTAGTTCTCCTCGGTCTCAGTCTCGGTCGCGGCGGTCTCGGCAAAATTCCAGCCAGCCAGGCGGTCCTTCGCGGTGTCGATATCCAGGTAGTTCTCCTCGCCGTCCATGAGTCGCATAAAGGCGGTAAAGAGATAGTGGGCATCGGTGGGGCCAGGCGAGGCCTCGGGGTGGTACTGGACCGAGAAGCACGGGGCGTCGAGCAGCTGGATGCCCTCGGCGGTGCCGTCGTTGAGGTTCACATGTGTCAGGCGAATGCGGCCGAAGCGCTCGTTCATCACGACTGGCGCGATTCCGCGGCGCACCCAAACGCGCAGGTCTCCATCGGCCGCATGTTCGATCTCGCCGCCGGAAAGCTCGGGGACAAGCTTGCCCAAGCTGGGGAATAGCAGGCCAAAGCCATGGTTTTGCGCGGTGATCTCCACGCGACGGCTCACCAGGTTCATGACCGGCTGGTTGCCACCGCGGTGACCGAACTTAAGCTTTTCCATCTGGGCGCCACAGGCCAGACTGATCATCTGATGACCCAGGCAAATGCCAAAGACCGGCACCTTGCCGATCAGCTGCTGCACCTGCTCGTAGGTCTCCACCACGGCGTCGGGGTCGCCGGGGCCATTGGACAAAAAGACGCCGTCGGGATTCATGTCGAGCACCTGCTGAGCTGGCGTATCCCACGGCACGACGGTAAGGTCGCAGCCGGCGCGGACCAGGCCCTCCAGAATGCCGCGCTTCACACCGCAGTCGTAGGCGACCACTTTGTGACGGGCAGGAGCGGCAGCAGCAAGTGCAAAGTCATGCGTGGCAGGCAGGTCGGCGGCCACAAACTCGTGAGGCGCGGGGCAGCTCACGGTCTTGACCAAATTCTCGCCCACCAGTGTAGGCGCTGCGGCCAGACGTTCGGCAAGCTCGTCAACGTCGAAGATCTCAGTCGAGATAATGCCCATCTTGGAACCATTGTCGCGCAGATGGCGCACCAGAGCGCGGGTGTCGACACCCTCGATAGCGACGATGCCGCGAGCGCGCAGGTACTCCGGCACGCTGACGGCCGAGCGCCAGTTAGAAGGCGTGGCGCACATGTCGCGAACGATCATGCCGCGCATGGCCGGAGCGCTCGCAGGGCGCACGGCGTCGCCGGGGAAGGCCGACTGGACGTCGGTCTCGTCGATACCGTAGTTGCCGATCTGCGGATAGGTCATGGTTACGATTTGGCCGGCATAACTCGGGTCGGTCATGACCTCAAAGTAGCCCTCGAGCGAGGTGTTGAAGCAGACTTCGCCGGTCGCGGTGCCCTCGGCGCCGCATGCACGTCCATAAAAAATGGTCCCATCCTCAAGATACAGGATGCAGGGACCGCAGGTGCCCTTGCTGGTTTTGGCCAGCATACGCTGGCAAAGTTCGCTGGGCGCGAAGGTGCGGGCGGCAGTGCCCGCGGTATGGTTGTTCGCCATAATTCTCCTTCCCGGTCTCACAGGACCGGCTTAAAGGTATGTGGTTAGGCCTCGCGGTATTGTAACCGCAAGCATGCCTCATGGCGTTAATTTCATCGAAATGTTTACGAAATGATAATTATGACTTTCTATGCATAATGATTTTTTAATCCCCGTCCCAGAAAAATCATCCCGCGTGGGCTTGTGGCTCACGCGGGATGATGGCCTCTTACTTTTTCTTGTCCTGCTCCAGCAGTTCGGACGGTGTTCGGTCGGGCTTGCCGCCGCGGAAAATCTCGCGGCCATGCAGACGATGCTCCAGGTCACGTTCGACCTTTTCCTCGTCAATCTTGGTCTGGCTCACCACCGGGTCCTCAATCAACGACGACACCGAGTTCACCTGCTTCTGAATGCGCTCGGCGATGGTGTCATCCATACTCACGATGCGCATCTTCCAGTCGATACTCGTGGCGTTGGATGAGCTCTTGTTCCACACGAACGTCAAAATGGCGCTCTGGTGGCCGCGCGCGGGGAACATGCCAAAGAAGGAATCGTGCTGAATGTTGCTATCCTCGTCGATATAGGCGTGAACGTTATACACCACGCGGTCGATCTTATCGTTGAGCAACGCGTTGGTCGCAAGCGCCGCGGCCTGAATCTGCCCGTTGGACAGCAGCTCGAGCTCGTTGGCAGACGATGTGTCCAACACCGTCACCTCGACCGTGCCCGTGCGTTCATCGGCTTCATCGACGGTGAAGTCGAGCGGGAACTGCGTAAAGCCGTTGCCCCATTCAAGTCCACCCTTCAGCGCCGTCGAAACGGTATCGACCGAAACGCTCTCGGACAGGTTGGCGGTGTTCAGACGACGCATCACGCCGTAGCCAATCTGCATGCCCACGATCAGCACCAAAATACCGATGACCACGGCCATCGCGGTCTTCGTAATGGTATGGCTCACCTGCGAGCCCGAAGGATCGTCCTCGGACAGCGGGTCGATATGTTTTGCCTGGCTCGCGCGGTCATCGCTGCGCAGCTGCGCTAGCGCCGCTTTGTCACCGCGCTTGGCCGCAGCCTCCTTCTCACGCATGCGCTCGGTACGCTTTTTGGCAAGCGTAGGATCCAAGACGCCGGATGCATCGATTTCGGAGAATAACTCCGTCACTTCTTCCGGAGTCAAAGGGTTCTTGTCAGCCATAAACTTCCTGTCATATCAATCAGTCGAGCTCGTGCGCACGCGCACCTTCGAACTGCATTCGATAGTAACGGGCATAGGTGCCGCCACGGGCGAGAAGCTCCTCGTGCGTGCCACGCTCCACAACGCGACCATGCTCAACGGTCGCAATCTCATCGGCGTGTTTAATGGTCGAGAGACGGTGGGCGATGATAATCGTGGTGCGGCCGCGTGCCAGCTCTTCGAGCGACTCCTGCACCGCCTCCTCGCTCTCGTTATCCAAAGCACTCGTCGCCTCATCCAAAATAAGGATCTTGGGATTCTTGAGAAACACACGCGCGATGGCAACGCGCTGCTTCTGTCCGCCCGAAAGACGGCTGCCGCGCTCGCCCACGACCGTGTCATAGCCCTGTGGAAGCGACTCGATAAAGGCATCGATGTTGGCGCGACGGGCCGCCTCGGCGATCTCTTCCGCCGTAGCGCCCGGCTTGCCGTAGGCGATGTTCTCGCCAATCGTACCGTCAAACAGATAGACATCCTGCTGCACCAGGCCGATGGCGCGACGCAGGCTCTGCTGCGTCACATCACGCACGTCCTGGCCGTCGATGCTAATGGAGCCGGCAGCCACGTCATAAAAGCGCGGCAGCAGCGAACAGGTCGTGGACTTGCCGCCGCCCGAAGGGCCAACCAAAGCGATGGTCTGCCCGGGCTTGATGGACAGATCCATATGGTCGATAACGGGACGCTCGTCGGCATCGCCCTCGCCCAGCTCGACATCCTCGTAGTTAAAGCACACGTCGTGATACTCCACGGCGCCGGCGGTCACCTGCAGATCCGTGGCGCCCGGCTTGTCCTGGATATCCGGCGCGGTCGAGAGCACCTCGTCCATACGTTTAAAGCCGGCGATAGCCTTCTGATACGTTTCGGCCGAATTGACGAGTGTCTCGAGCGGCGTGCAGAACAGCGAAATATAGAGTGCAAAGGTCGCCATATCGACCGCCTGCAGCTGTCCCTGGGCGACCAGCCAGCCGCCCAGCAGCACCACGATCACATAGAGCACACCCGAGAGCAGGCCATACGTCGCGGTATAGACGCCCATGGCGTGATACATGTTCTCCTTGGACGAAAGATAGCGATTGTTTGAGGCGCGGAACTTGAAGCGTTCGGTCTCCTCATTGGCAAAGCTCTTGACCACACGCATGCCCGCCAGCGAATCCTGCAGCTGCGCATTGATGCCGCTGATCTTTTTGCGGTTGTCGCTAAAGACCTCGCGCATGCGCATGTTCTGCCAAAACATGATGACCGCAAACGCCGCCGTCACCACGGCCATGGCAAGCGCCAGCACCGGGGCGATGGTAAAGAGGATCACAAACGAGCCGATGATCTCGATGCCGCAGATGATGATCCACTCGGGCACGTGGTGCGCCGCCTCGCAGATATCGAACAGGTCGTTGACCACGCGGCTCATCATGTCGCCCGAGCTGTTGCGGTCGAAGTACGCAAAGCTAAAGCGCTCATACTGGTCGAACAGGTCCTCGCGCATCTTGGACTCCATGCGCGCGCCCATCACGTGGCCCCAATAGCTCACAAAGTAGCGGCAGGCGCAGCGGACGGCATACATCAGCACCAAGCCCACCGCGATCATGCCGAGCGCCTGCATAATGGCAGCCTGACCCTGAGTAAACAGCCCACCGGTCAAATTGCGCAGGATAATGGGAAACGCCAGGTCAATGGCGGCAAGCACCAGAGCACAAACAGTATCAGCAACAAAAAGCCCCATCTGGGGCTCGTAATACGAAAGAAACCTCTTAAACATGCAGTCCTCGAAGAGAAATAAATAGCGTGATAAATCCGGTTGAGCCGGTCGGGCTGAAAACAAAGCGTCCCAACAAACATAACGCCGATGTTCTAGCAACGTCAGCGAAAACGTCCCTAAGCGAGCAAGGTGCCTTGAAAGAGGAGCGACGCGTACTTCGGTACGCGAGCGACGATTGAAAGGCAGATTGCCGCTTAGGGGCGTTTGCAGCGTCGACTCGTTACGCGGTTTGGTAAAACCGCGTAACCTAGAGCTCCGTGCCCCCAAGGCGGTGTGCGATGCTGTCGCAGGCCAAGGCGCCCACGACGGTCTTGGCGTCTTCGATCTTGCCGTCGAGTACGGCGTCGATCAGCTCATGCAGCGGCACCAGGTCCACGTTGACAAACTCGTCATCATCGGGGTTGGGCGCATCAAACTCGAGCTTGGTAGCCAAGTAGATGTGGATAATCTCATCGCAAAAACCACAGGACGTGACAATCGACGTCAAAAAGCGAATGCGACCAGCCCTAAAGCCCGTCTCCTCATGCAGCTCGCGCTTGGCGCAATCGAGCGGGTCCTCGCCTGGATCGAGCTTGCCGGCGGGAATCTCGACCGTCACGCGGTCGATGGCGGTGCGGTACTGACGCACCAGTACGATCTTGCCGCTCTCGGTCAGTGCCACAACAGCCGCCGCACCCGGATGGCGAACGATATCGCGGGCGCTGCGGCGACCGTTGGGCAGCTCAACCTCAAGACGGTGGACGTCGAGGATCTTGCCCTTCCAGGCGCACTCCTCCGAAAGAATCTTCTCGTGCAGCTCGGCATCGTGCGGGTCGTCATTGCCCAGCACCAGCGCCGGCTCGTCAGCGACCTCGCCACCAGGCTCGCCCTCGGCGTGCCCATACACGCGGCTGTCCTCTTCGACGATCTGCGCGTCCACGAGCTCTTCGTTCTTCTCGTCCATCCGTCTCATTCCTCTCGGATTTTAGGCATCCCAGGCGTCGCGGCCGCGCAGCGCGCGCAGGCCGATGTCGTGACGCAGGGTCTTGCCCTCAAAATCAATCTTCTCGCAGGCCTCGTAGGCAAGGTTGCGGGCGTTCTCAAACGTATCGCCCAGCGCGGTCACGGCAAGCACGCGGCCACCATTGGTCACGAGCTGGCCGTCCACCACGGCAGTGCCCGCGTGGTACACGGTCACGTTCTCCATGGCCTCGGCATCGGCGATACCGGTAATGACCTTGCCTTTCTCGTAGCTGCCGGGATAACCCGCACTCGTCAGGACAACGGCCACGGCCCACTCGTCGCGCCAGTCGAGTTCAATCTGATCGAGCTCGCAGTTGGCGCAGGCGAGCATGACCTCGACCAGGTCGTTCTTAAGGCGCGGCAGAACGACCTGCGTCTCGGGGTCGCCAAAGCGGGCATTGAACTCCAGCACCTTGGGGCCGGCAGGCGTGAGCATAAAGCCGCCGTACAGGCAGCCGCGGTAGTCGATACCCTCGGCAGCGAGCTCGGCCACGGTCTGCTCCATGACCTTCACCATGGTGGCGTGCTCCTCATCGGTCACGATGGGCACCGGGCTGTAGACGCCCATGCCACCGGTGTTGGGGCCCTTGTCGCCCTCGAGCGCACGCTTGTGGTCCTGCGAGGTGGCCATGGGGCGCACGGTCTTGCCGTCGGTAAAGGCCAGCAGCGAGCACTCGGGACCAACGAGCATCTCCTCGATGACCACGGTATTGCCGGCATCGCCAAAGGTGCCGCCAAAGCACTCGCGCACGGCCTCCTCGGCCTGCTCAAGTTCGGTCGCCACGATAACGCCCTTGCCCGCGGCAAGGCCGTCGGCCTTCACGACCAGCGGGGCGCCCTGCTCGCGCACGTAGGCGAGAGCCGAAGCCTCGTCGGTAAACGAACCATAGGCTGCCGTCGGAATGCCCGCACGCTCCATGAGCTGCTTGGAGAACAGCTTGGAGCCCTCCATCTGGGCGCCCTCGGCACCCGGGCCAAAGCAGGGAATACCCGCCGCGCGCACGGCGTCGGCCACGCCCGCCACGAGCGGAGCCTCGGGGCCAATTACCACGAGTCCGCATCCGTGGCTCTGTGCAAACGCCGCCACGGCCGCAGGATCGCAGTCGTCGAGAACAACGTTCTCGCCGCAGCTCGCGGTGCCGCCGTTACCCGGCGCGATGTAGAGCTTGCCGGCGCGCGGTGATGCTGCGAGCTTAGCTGCCAAAGCATGCTCACGGCCGCCGCTGCCCAACAACAGGATGTCGATGGTTTGAGTGTCCGCCTTCAAGGGTGCCTCCTCTATGGATGAACGGCCCGCTCCGCGCGAGCCCTTTGCAAGCAAATATACCCCTCGGCCGCCCGTCCGGGCTGCAAAGGGGTATATCGCAATAACCAAATAGTCCCGATTACTTCCAGAATCGGTTGATGATCTGCTCGCGACCAGCGCCAACGCCAATGAACGTCACGCGGGTGTGTGCCAGATCCTCGATAAACGCCACGTAGTCCTGAGCCTCCTGCGGCAGCTCGTCAAAGCTGCGGCAACCGGTGATGTCGCACTTCCAGCCAGGAAGCTCCTCGTAGATGGGCTTGGCATGCTCAAAGCGCACCTGGTGCTCGGGCACGCTCGTGTAACGCTCGCCATCGACGTCGTAGGCCACGCACACCTTGATGGTGTCGAAGGCCGAAAGCACGTCGAGCTTGGTCATGGCGATGTCGGTGAGGCCGTTGACGCGCGAGGCGTAGTTGGCGATGGGGCCGTCGAACCAGCCGCAGCGACGACGGCGACCGGTGGTCACACCGTACTCATAGCCCTCCTCGGTCAGCGTGTGGCCGGCCTCGGACTCATAGGAAAGCTCGGTGGGCATGGGGCCCGAACCGACGCGGGTGATATAGGCCTTCATGACGCCCAGCACGCGGTTGACGTTCTTCATACCGACGCCGGAGCCGGTGATGGCGCCGCCGGCGGTGCAGTTGGAAGACGTCACGTACGGATAGGTGCCGTGGTCGATGTCGAGTAGCGTCGCCTGGGCGCCCTCAAACAGCAGGTCCTTGCCCTCATCGATCATGTTGTTGAGCAGCAGGCTCGTCTCGGTGATGTAGGGGCGCAGGCGCTCGGCCATCGGCAGGTACTCGTCGCAAATCTGGTCCACGGTGTAGGTGGGCAGGTTGTAGATGAGCTCGAGCTCGGGGTTCACGCGGGCGAGAGCGGTCTCCAGCTTGTCGCGGAACAGCGCCTCGTCCAGCATGTCCTGCATGCGCAGGCCAATGCGCGCCATCTTGTCCTGATAGCACGGACCGATGCCGCGCTTGGTGGTACCGATGTTCTTCTTGCCGAGCTTCTGCTCAAAGGCGCCATCCAGATCGATGTGGTACGGCATGATGACATGCGCGTTGCCGCTAATCTTGAGGTTCTTGGTGGTGATGCCGTCGGCCTCGAACATGTCAATCTCCTCAAGGACAACCTTGGGGTTGACGACGCAGCCGTTACCGATCACCGACACGTGGTCGGAATACATGATGCCGGAGGGCACCTGGTGCAGGCCGTACTTCTTGCCGTTGACGACGATGGTGTGACCGGCGTTGTTGCCGCCCGAGTAGCGCACGACGGCATCGAAGTCGCCGGCGACCAAGTCGCAAATCTTACCCTTGCCCTCATCGCCCCACTGGGCACCGACCAAAACGGTTGACGGCATGTTTACTCCTTACATTCATGGACTGTCTACGCGCCACGCCGGCACGCAGAAGCACAAAACATTCCCAGTATACCCGTGCAACGGGCGCCTGTCCTACTCCTCGGCATGTGCCCCATCAAGCTCATAGAACTTGGTGGATGCCGGCAGGAACATCAGGTCGACGTCGCCGATCGGGCCCGAACGGTTCTTGGCCACGACGATACGCGTAACGCCCTCGTCGGGTCGATCGTCGCGCGAGGCTTCGGCCTCGTCGGCGGAGCGGTCCAAGAACATAACGATATCGGCGTCCTGCTCGATAGAGCCCGATTCACGAAGGTCGGAAAGCTGCGGGCGCTTGCCGGTACGGGATTCGACCTGACGCGAGAGCTGTGACAGCGCGATGAGCGGGATCTTGAGCTCCTTGGCCATGATCTTCAGACCACGCGACATCTCCGAAACCTCGACGGTACGGCTCTCGGAGCGGCGTCCCGGCGGGGGACTCACCAGCTGCAGGTAGTCCAGGATGATGATTGCCTTCTCCTTGTTATGGAGCATGCGGCGGCTCTTGGCGCGAATCTCGGTCACTGTGGTGCCGGGCGTATCGTCAATCAGAATATCGAGCTTGGACAAGGTCTGCGTGGCCTCGTTGATATTGGCCCACTGCTCGGGGCTAATGCGGCCCATGCGGAAGTCACTGATCGAGATCATGGCGTAGGCGCAAATCAGACGCTGGGCAATTTCTTTGCCCGACATCTCCAGCGAGAAGAAGCCGACGGTATAACCGGCAGCGGCAGCGTTGAGCGCCAGATTCAGGGCGAACGACGTCTTACCCACAGCAGGGCGGGCGCCGATAATGATGAGCTGGCCCTCGCGGAAGCCCATGAGCATGCGGTCGAGCGACGGGAAGCCCGTGGGCACGCCCGCAGCCTGACCACCGGCCTGACACACTTCCTCGGCCTCGTTATAGGCCTCAACCATAAACTCGGTCAGCGTCTTGTAGCTCGACTTGACCTCGCGTGCCGTGACCTTGAGCAGCTTGCTCTCGGCCAGCTCGACAACCTCTTTGGTGTCGGTGGGGGCGTTATATGCCAGCGCGTTGATCTCGTTGGTGGCGCCGATCAGCTCACGCAGCATCGAATCGCGGCGAACGATGGCGGCATGGTGCTGCCAGTTGACGAGCGACAGAGTCTGACCCATCAACTCCAAAATGTACGCTTCGCCGCCCACGGCATCGAGCTTGTTGATGCTTCGCAGGTAATCGATCAGCGAGATGGAGTCGATGGGAATGCGGCTGTTGTACATATCGACCATCGCGGTATAGATGGTCTTGTGAATGGGCCGGTAGAAGTCATCGGGCTGCAGCTCGACCTGGGCTTCTTCGACCACCTCGGGCGATAGCAGCATAGCGGCCAGTACGTTGGCCTCTGCATCTTGGTTTTGGGGAAGACCCAACTTTGAGCCGCGGTCCTCAACCGTCAGCCCGGTCTCCCTATCGTCATATGCCATGAGCATCCTCATTCATATCGCTTGCGAGCATCCATAGTATCAGCCACGGTCCCAAAACGCGCCGCGCGCCGCCAATCATCACCGAACCAAACGGATGAACGGTCCTGTATATAGGACTTCGACGCAACGTTCACCATGACACTCACTCAGCGCAAAAAACAAAAGGACGCCCTGGTTTCCCAGAGCGCCCTTCTTAGAACAAGATTGTTGCGTTGCAGCAAATGCTACTCGGCAGCAGCCTCAGTCTCGACCTCGGCGGTCTCGGCCTCGGCGACCTCAGCGGCCTCCTCGACCTCAGCCTCGGCAGCGAGCTCCTCGGCGGTAACGCCGACGAGAACGACAACCTCGGCCTTGATCTCGCGGTACAGCGAGATGGCAACGGTGTGGGCACCGGCAACCTTGATGGGCTTACCGAGCTCGACGCGCTTGCGGTCGATGTCCATACCGAGCTGAGCCTTGATGGCGTCAGCGATCATAGCGGCGGTAACGGAGCCAAAGAGGATGCCCTCGTCGCCGACCTTGACGTCAACGGTGACCGTCTTGCCCTCGAAGGCAGCCTTGGTCTCGTTGGCGGTAGCCAGACGGACGGCCTCGCGCTTGGCGATGTTGTTGCGGCGCTCATCAAGCTGCTTGAGGTTGCCCTTGGTGGCGGCAACAGCGAGCTTCTTGGGGAACAGGAAGTTCTCAGCGTAACCCTGAGCGACCTCTACGACGTCACCCTCGCCGCCCTTGCCCTTGATCTCATCGAGAAGAATAACCTTCATGATGCGTCTCCCTTCTTAGCCGCGGTCGCGGTTGCCACGAGAGGAAACCACGGGGACGGTGTACGGCAGGAGAGCCATCTCGCGGGCGCGCTTGATGGCGTTGGCGATGTCATGCTGATGCTGCGTGCAAGCGCCAGTGACGCGACGGGGCTTGATCTTGCCACGGTCGGTCATGTACTTACGGAGAAGCTGAGTGTCCTTATAGTCGATGAACTCAGTGTTCTCCTTGCAGAACTGGCAGTACTTACGACGCGGCTGACGTGCAGAAAAATCATTAGCCATGTCAAAATACCTTTCATTTGGCAACTTCGGCGAACCGAAGCCGCCTCTCACTCAAAAATAGGTGAACAACCCTTAGAACGGGATGTCCTCATCGTAGACGTCGACCACGGGCGGCGTGGCCACCGGTGCGGCAGGACGTGCTGCGGGCGCGGGGGCTGCGGGGGCGTAGCCGCCCTGATCGTAGCCACCCTGGCCACCACGGGAGCTCATAAACTCGATCTCATCGACGATGACCTCAAGCTTGCTCCGGCGCTGGCCGTCGCGCTCCCAAGAGCTGTAGCGCAGCTTGCCCTCGATCGCGACCTTGTTTCCCTTTGCCAGGAAACGGCTCACGGCCTCGGCGCGGGTGCCGAACATGGTGCAGTCGACAAAGTTGGGATAGTCCTCCCACTCGCCAGTCTGCGCATTGCGGCGACGATCGTTCACGGCGACGCCAAAGGACAGAACCTGGGTTCCGCCGGCGGTGGCGCGCAGCTCGGGATCGCGGGTGAGGTTACCGGTGATGTTCACTCGATTGATGCTCATAACTCACTACTTCCTCTTGGGGCACAAGCCCAGTCCAAAACGACAGTCTTACTCCTGGTCGTCGCGACGGACGATCATGTGGCGGACCACAGCGTCGGTGATGCGCAGGACGCGATCAAGCTCGGCGATCTGGGTAGGATCTGCGTGGAAGTTGATGAGGGTGTAGTCACCATCGGTGAGGTCGTTGATCTCGTAGGCGAGCTTGCGCTTGCCCCACTCGTCAACGGAGTCGACCTTGCCAGCGCCCTCAGCGATCGTGGTATCGATACGCTTCATAACAGCGAGACGAGTCTCGGGGTCGAGCGACGGGTCAACAAAGAACAGCAGTTCATAAGCCTTCATATTGTCACCTCCTCTGGGCAAATGTGACTTCAGGTCGTGAAGGTGCGCCTGAAGCAGGAAAAGACTTGGTAATAATATCTTTCAACCTCCTAGGCTGCAAGAATATGCAGCTACAACCTCATGACCTCCACATATGCCCATGCTCGCACCACGTTTCATGCGCATTCCAACCAAATGCCGACCAAGAGCTTGACGGATTTGTGGACAAGATACGACGCCGCGGGGACAAGCTGAGCCAAGCCGCAGGTCAACGGGCACAAGGCTGTGGTCGCAAAATGCATACCAGTGGCGCACAGCACCACCCAAAGATTTTTAAATTCATTGCCAAATCGCTTATAAATACCCCTTTTGAACAATTGAGTTGATCAACTACGCTGGTCGGAAGCCGTTTTTTGGCATCTCAAACCCCGCTGCAACGCCAAACGCGGCCAAGCGTTTTAAAAAATGCCAACTTTTCCGTTTGCACTTTGCGATTCCTCGTGTATACTGACTTTCGCATTTAACGGAGAGTTGTCCGAGTGGCCGAAGGAGCACGATTGGAAATCGTGTAGGCGTCAAAAGCGTCTCCAGGGTTCAAATCCCTGACTCTCCGCCAGTTAATTCCAAAGCAGGCCTTCGAGCCTGCTTTGTTTTTACCCCACGCGGAGGGGTGGCAGAGTGGTTGAATGCGGCGGTCTCGAAAACCGTTTGGCCTGTATAAGGTCACGAGGGTTCGAATCCCTCCTCCTCCGCCATTAGATGGTATGAGCCCCAGCAATGGGGTTTTTTTCTTTTTGGGCACATTTCAATTACGCGCAGGAGGAGGGATTCGAACCCGCTAGGGCGCGGAGCGTAAAGAAAACGCGCCACTGGCGCGTTTTTAGCGCAGCGCGGTCGGCGTAAGCCGACCGGATAAATTTTGAGCAAAGCTCAAAATTTGGACATCCCTCCTATTCAGCCACGCCCCATCGCGTTCAGCATCAACCCAGATCCCCCAAACATGTACGCCACTCTCCAAAACCGACATTTTTCGACATCTTTGAAGGCTGGCGTACACGTTTGGTACCTACGCCCGCACCCGGTCCCAACCGTTTGCCGAGCAATAGGGTCGCAATCGGCGCCGAACATGTACTATGTACGGGCATTGTCTAAACCCGTAACTCAAAGGACCCCATCTTGCCCGTCGTCGCCGCTATGACCGTTACCTCACACGCCACGGATGCCATGGTCGCCATCCCGTTTTGGCTCGAAATGTTCGCCGTCGTCGCGGCTTCAATCTCGGGTGTGCTGGTTGCGCGCGAGCACAAGCTCGACCTGGTGGGCGCGGTCGCGCTCGCGGTGGTCTGCGGTCTGGGCGGCGGTCTCTTGCGCGACATGACGCTGCAGGTGGGCAGCGTCTACATCCTCAACCAGCCGATGGCGCTGCCGCTTTCCATTGCCACGGCAGCCATCATCTATATTTTCCCGGCAATCGTCGACAAGCCCGAAAAACTCATTCCCCTGCTCGACATCATCTCGGTCGGCATCTATGCGGCAACCGGCGCAGACAAGGCGCTGGTCTACGGCTTTGCGCCCGTCGTTTGCATCATGATGGGCTTCTTCACCGCAGTAGGTGGCGGCATGCTGCGCGACGGCTTTATGGGCGTGGTTCCGGGCATTTTCCAACGCACTAACTTTTATGCCATCGCGGCCATCGCCGGATCGACAAGCTATGTGTGTCTCGTTATGAGCGGCATCATGAGCAATGTCGCCGCGCTGGTCGTATGCGTTGTCGTGACCATGGGTCTGCGCTGGCTCTCGCTGCGCTTTGACATCAAAAGCCCCACCGAGGAAGACATCGCACGCTTTTTGCACCGCAAAAAGTAGGTGGCGCGGGCTCATCCTTCGAAATGCAACCGAGAGGTTCTTTTAGAGCGCCCGCGCGTTGGGTACCCTGTTAGGTATATGCCGAACACCTAACAAAAGGATCAACCATGGCTTTCAATCAAACCGCGGCGGCGCCGTCACACAAGATGCGTCGCTGCCTGCTTATGGCATTCGCGCTCATCGCGCTGGCGATCACCGCGCTTCCCACGGCGTCGTTCGCCGGCACGGACACCGCAGGCAACGTACTTGCGACCGACAATGACGCCAATCCGTCCGGCGTCGAAGGTGACCTGTACTGGGCAGGTCAGGCCCTCAACTTGGACGATACGTCCATCGACCGCGATATCATCGCCGCGGGCGATACTCTCTCGATCCGCGACTGCACGGTGGGCGGTGCCGTCCGTCTGGCGGCACGCACCATCGACATTGCCAAAACCACGGTTGATGGCAGCGTCACGGTCGTTGGTCAGCATGTCGTGCTCAATTCCGACAGCACCTCCAACTGTTTCTATGCGATAGGCGAGACAGTTGCCCTGCGAGGCTCCACCAAGTCGGCAGCGCTCGCGGGCGATACGGTGACCGTCGATGGCACCGTCGATGGCGATGTCGAGGTTTGGGCCGACAAGCTCATCCTGGGCAAGAACGCCCACATCACCGGCACCGTGAACGCGCACGTCTCCGAGGACCCCGAGCGCGCCGCGGGAGCCGAGGTCGGCGCACTCAAGATCGACCGCACCGAGAACGAGGATACTTCCACCGTTAACGATGTCATCGGCGGTATCGTCGCCGCGGCACTCTCGACCTGCTTTGTCGCTCTGCTGCTCGAGCTCGTCTTTCCGCGTGCGACCGCCAGCGCCGCCGGTATGCTCCACCAGCGCCCCATGCCCCTGTGGGTGAGCGGTCTTCTGGGCACGATTGCTATCGTCCCCGCTGTCCTGCTGCTAATTATCTCTATCGCCGGTCTGTCGCTTGCCGGAGCCCTCATGTGCGGTGTTATTGGCATCGCGCTGGTGTCGAGTGCCTTTGCAGGGTGCGCGATCGCGCGCATGGTCGGACACAGCCAGAACCGCTACGCCATGGCAGCCGTTGGTGGCGTAATCGCAGGCGCCCTCACGGGGCTTCCCCTCGTAGGCGGCTTCATCAGCGGCGTGGCCTTTGTCTTTATGCTCGGCTACATCATCCAAATCATCTGGCGCAGCGCCCACCTCAAGCCGCAGCAGCCGGCTAACACGCCAGAACTCCCCACCGCCTAGCAGCCGACCACCACAAAGGGGCCAGGCACCTTTGTGGTGGTGCAAAGGGGTCAGGTTACTTTGCACCACCAAACGAGGCGGGGCACTCGGTCATATCGACCGGGTGCCCCGCTTTTCATGGAGGGTTCTCTAGTAACTTTTTCAAAACCAACGATCATCAGGTCGGTAGGCCTACGCGTCACTCGCTACGGAGGCAGTTCGCCATTGAGCAGAGGGGATAATTATTTTTCACGGCGACCTCCTCCCCGCTTGATGACGAGCGCTACAACAATAGCCGCCACTCCGATGGCAGCCAAAACCGCCACTAGCACCAACGTTCTATCTCCCGTCGAGGGCATAAAGCCTCGACTTGCTTCTTTGCTTGGGGTGTTGAGCACCGACAGCTCAATCGAACCCGTCCCGGCATCGGCGGTATCAACCCGCAGAGGGCTTTCGGCCGACACGGTCACCTTGGGCTTCGCGACTGCAACCTGTTTAACGTCCAATCCCTCGGCCGTAACCGTCACCGTACGTTTGCCTTCAAAGGCGGTGTAGCCCTTGGGAGCCGCGACCTCCTCGACGGTGTAGACACCCGCGTCAACACCGCTCAATTCCACATGGCCATCCGCGCCCGTGGTGACGCACGCGTCGGCATCCGTCGACCACGAGCCGTCGGTCGTTAGGATGCGCCCGCGGTCATCGATGATGCGCAGTTTGGCACCCGCGAGCGGTTTATCGTCTGCGCTTGAACGCTTGATCAGACTGAGTCCCCAGGTGTAGGCGCACGCGTCATCGCCCGGCGTGCGGGTGAATCCGGCGTCGCCGGACTGGTCGGCAAAGGGTGAGCGCGGGTAGCGCAGGTAGACCTCGTTGGGGTTGCCCTTCGCGATGCCGTGGTTGCATGCGCTGTTGAGCGGCGCGTTGTACACGGCGACCACGCGGGCGCCCGCGGTGAAGGCGTCTGCCCCGCCGAGCACGTCGATGAGGTCGCCGGTGTGCACGGTGAAGGTCTTGCCGTCGACCGAGACCCCGCACTGGGCCGTGATATCGGTCCAGCCCTTCGCGGGCTCGGTGCCGGCGCGTCCGTCCTTGCAGGTCTGGGCCGCGTCAAAGCCGCCGTCCGCGCCCGCCGCCACGTACACGCGCATGCTCGCGGCCACCTTGGAGGGATCGAGCCCCGCGCTCATGGTGTCGACGAACCGCACCGCATAGGTGTCGTAGGCCGCGAGCCCCGCCGGGACCGTGGCAGAGAGGCGCCAGTACAGGTCGTCGGCGACCGTGGCGTCGGCGGCCTTCTGCCAGGCGGCGGTGCCGTCCTCCAGCACGTGCTTGGAGACCTTGGGCGTCGCGGCCTTGGGCTTGACGGTGACGGCGCTGCCGCCCACCAGGGCCATGATCGGCGCGGTGCCGGCCTCGCCCTGGGCGATGGCGTCGTCGTCGGCGACGATGAGCCAGTAGCCGCAGGGCAGCTCGGCCGCCGTGCCCGCGTTAAGGGCCACGGGCACGGCGCCTGCTTCGACAATTGCGCGGGCAAGTTTTGCCGTCAGTGCGGTCGCCATGTGTCTGTCGGCATTCATCCATTCGGCAGCCTCTTGCGCCGTCGATGCCGAGCCGTCAAGTCCAGCATCATGAAGCACGGAAAGAATAGCTTGACGAACCGCGCCATTCGCCCACGTTACGTCAGTTGCAATTTTTTGGCCAGCATCGTCATCGTCGACAACGTTCGCCGAAAAGAGCTGGTACGCGTCATACCGCGTCGCAACTGTACCGCCTACCGTAATGGCACCGGTGCCCGCCGCACGGGCCGTCCCGGGCAGCATCGCAAAAGAGAGCATAGCGACCGTAACTATCGTCGCCACGGCCAACAAGCGGCGCCAAAGCCTACTCACGGCGACCACCTCGATCTCGATCGCGATGGCGGTGAGCATGCATCCATGTCGCGGCAAAGCACAGCAGCGAAGCGCCAGCCAGATACGTCATAGTCAAGCCGGCACCGCCTGCCTCGGGAAGCGTGGTCGAGTATCTGTTGGTAAAAGTCGGCGGGGTCGAAGAGCCATTGTCGTAGGTGACGGTGGCGACGAGATTCCTCTCACCGTTGTCCACCTTAACCGTAACCTTGTGCTGGGTCCTGTCGTAGGTGATGTGGTCCTTGACGTTGTTCTCGGCGCCCTCGGGGACGACCTCAGAGATGGTATAAGTATAGGTATCGGCCTTGTTGTAGTCGACGTTGAAGGAGACGTTGCCCATGGCATCGTTGGTCACCGTTTGGAGCACCCTGTCCTTGTCATCCTTGAGCGCGAACGAGAACTGACCTTCCTTGAACGTTCCGCCTGCGAGCACCTTCTCTGCGTTAATAACCGCCTTGCCCGTCATGCGGTTGTCGTAGACCCAGATCTCGTCCTTCTTCGTATCGTCGATGATCTCCGCACCGTCGACGATGTCCTTTGCCTTAGTTAGCGCAGCCTGATAATCCTTGTCGCTCGCGCTGCCCTTGAGCATGATCCACGTGGGATCGGCCTTGGCATAGCCAACAGGCGCCTTGGTCTCCACGAGCTGATAGAGCACGCAATTACTCATCTTCTTGTCGCTTGTGCCGAACGAGATTTTGCCGTTGGCGTCGGTAGGGACGTCGATCGCGGCCTCGTCAAACGGCGTTCTGGCGTTCTCTACATTTCCGTCATCCGCAACCTGGCCCATATCCACGCTGTAGAGTGTGAACTTCGCCCCCTCGAGCGTCGCGCCGACCTGCTGGGCGTCGTACTTGGTCATCGTGATGCTGTAGCCGTTGCCGCCCGCGCTGGCGGACGCATTTTGAATCTTCCATTTTTGCTCGTCGATCGCCGAATCCTCCGTCACCCCCACAAGCTCGGCGGTGTTGGAAAGGGACACCTCTTCGCCGGGGTTTCCGGTCGGGATAACCTCATACTCGACCTTGAGGTATTTCCCGTCGGGCACCTCAAGAGTCAACTTCGTACGCGAGCCAGATTCATCCTTGACTTGCTCCATCTTCGACGAATAGTCCTTATCAGCCAGCGGTGACCAGGCACCATTCACCTGCTCATAGACCTTAAGCATCGACGGCACCAGCGCGCACTTGGCATCCATGGTATCGACGAGCTCAAGGAAGTCGGTGCCATTTTTAAGGGCAACGGCAGACTCGTTAACAAGAATGGTGTATTTGATGCGATTGCTATTGGCAACCTGTTCACCAGTCTTTTTGATAACGTTGTTCTTGATGGTGACGGTGCCACTGCCGGATTCGAACTTCTTGCTTCCCGACTCGGCGGTGGCCTTGTTGGTGAACTTCACCTCGTTTGTGGAGGTATCGAGCTCACCGCGCTTGACCGCCGTCCTGTACGTGAGCTTTGCGTAGCCGGCATAGCTTTCAAGCTCAGTCGTGGGGATGGAGAAGGTGACCGTATTGCCGTTGCGGCTGACGTTGTCGGCGGCGAGCGTCCGACCCGTAACGACCTCCTTGGCCTCGCCTCCGCGATGAAGCCCCGTATGTTTATCATAGGGGTTCTGCACGAGCGTATACTTTGCGGAATTCGCAACATAGCTCATACCATCCGGAAGGCTATCAACGATATTCAGCGGTTTCCCGCCCAGCTTTCCAGCTCCATAGTATTCGAACTCGCCATTTGCGCCCTTATTACCCTTTTGGCGGTTTGCATACACCGTCCAGTCGACGATCCAGGCGCCCTTCTCATCCGAGCCGTCAACGGTATGCCAATCGAAGTTCTCAACCCAAGACGCCTTCGACTCCGTTTCCGGCTTCTCGACCGCGGGCGCCGTTTCTTGGTTGACAACGTACTTGACGGGTTCGGTGAACGGCCACTGTAGTCTCAGGCCCGGTGCTTCGACCGCTGCGAAGTTTGAGTACCAGCCCGACAGCGCTTCTGATGTGGTGTCGTAGGTGATAACGGCGTAGTCCTCGTTCTCGAGAGCGGCTTTCACGTTGTCGGTAACGATGATTTTGAGGTCGTAGTTTTTCTTTGTTTCATTACCCGGATAGCTGGTCGTTGGTCTCCAGTCGGTGCCCGGAACCAGCTTGGTATTGCCGATTTTAATTGTAATGGAGCTTTCGTCGACACCAAGCTTCTGCGACCATGCCGACTGAAACGTGTCCTTCACCGTCACCTCGCCTGGATGGGCCGCATTGACGATCGCCTTCAGCGCGACCTTCGTCTCCCACGTCGCCCTGCCCGTCGTCGCCGCCTCATCGTATCTCACGAGCCTCTTGGCGATCGGCACAACACCCGTCAGCTGCGGCGTGAAACTGCCATCATCGCTACCGGAAACGGAGCCTCCGCGCTCGATGGCCGCGCTGTTGCGCACAGTGTCGTACGAGCTCGTGTCGTTCATCTTGGTGTGATAAACGATGCAGTAGGTGGCGTACTTATCCTCAAGGTTGTTCGGGAACGTATAGGAAAAGGAATTATCCTTAGGTTCAAGTTTTCTTTCACAAATCTTGACTCCGCTCGCCTCCGAGTCGCCTTTGTAAACCGTAAAGCTGCCCGTATACGTCTGTTTTCCGTCCAGATTATCAGTGAACATGTAGCCGCTCATGTCGGCCTTGAGCTTGCCTTGGTTGAGCTTGACCGTCCACTTGATGTCCGACGGCGTGCCTGAGCCATTGGACTTCTTGATCATGTCATAGCCGAATGTAACAGGCTCAGCCGTAGCTGTTCTGTTATCGCTGTCGCTTGAGCCAGCCCAATTCCACGTTGCCGTATTCTCAGCTTTGATCAAATCGCCGCCGTTCGCGGCAACGCCGCTCTTCAGCACCGTATCGTACGTGATCGTGTGGTTGCCCTGGGAAAGGTTGCCCAGGCTGTCGAGGGTTACGACCTGGCCGTCGATCATCGGCTGGGAGTCAAGCTTCTTGCCGTCGAGCTTGAAACTGTCGTTCACAAAGTCGAAGTTGTCGCCCAGCGTATCAGTGAAGCTAACGTCCGTAGCATACGACTCTACGGTAAGCGTAACAGTCCAGGTAACCTTGGCCACGCCATCTGCGCCCTGGGAGAAGGTCCCCGACTTCGTCCCCGTGACCTTGCCGTCCTTGGTAGGGATTTTGATCGTTCCCACACCAGGGAACACGACAGATGCGCTGCTGCCTGAACCGGTGCCCTTGCCTGCAAGCTCGAACGAGAAATTGGCTCCGACATAAATCTCCGCAGGGTTTGACGCAAGCCAGTTTTTGTCAAACGCAAAGATGACCTTATTGTCCTTAATCTTCCACGTGCCAGCCTTGGCGGCAGTGGCTTCCGGACCCTCCATGAGGTCGCCGCCGTCGTTGTCGTAAACGACAATGGTGTCGGGCAGCTTATAGACAGCGATGTTCTTCTCGGGCGTAGGCGCCTTGCCGCCTTTGAATTGTGCCGAGAAAGCCCCATAGAGCGTCGAAGTGGACGTTACGGGATCCTCGAGCTTTTGAGTGTGGTGCTCATCGGTATACAGCCTGACATCAACCGTCGCCGTATCCCCATCGATCGCAATCGGATCGGGCTTCGCAACGTCATCGGCGCGCACGGGGGATGCGCCGTGAAAAACTGCGGCGGTGAGGCTAATCAAAATGAAGATCAGGGCCGCCATACCAAGCGACCGCGAGCGGTGTGCGTCCATAGTTGTCCCTTAATTCCTACAACACAGTGTGGAATACGGCGAATCGTCGGATCGAACACAAGCCCCAACATCTACGAGAACCTACCTAGCGCATTGCAAGAACCCATTGGGGGCAACTTCTAAGACGGTTCGTCTATGCCACAATGCATAAAATACAATATAGATAACAGTCATGTAAACCGCTGGTAAAGAGGTCTTTTAATGTAATACCAGTTGATATTTATCTGTTAACGGTTTTGTATCAAAGCGGTTATATCCTGTGGAATTATGTATATGTTTAAACAACTTTACTTTGGCTGGAAAGCCGCTCGGGGGATAACCTCCTCCACCGTGGTGCAAAGTAACCTGTCCCCTTGCACCAAAAAGGGCGCCGACCATTGCGGTCGACGCCCTTTCTTGTTAGACGCCATAAAGCCCGGCGCTTATTTGTTGACCTGGCCGGCGCGAACGGCAGCCTTCTTGCGGTCGGTGGCGTTGAGCAGACGCTTGCGCAGGCGGATGTTCTTGGGAGTAATCTCGACCAGCTCGTCGTCGGCGATGTACTCCAGCGCTTCCTCCAGCGAGAAGGTGCGGGGCGGCACCAGCTGGACGGAAATATCGGAGGTCGAGGAACGCTGGTTGCCCAGGTTCTTGGTACGGGCGATGTTGACGACCATGTCGCCGGCCTTGCTGCGCTCGCCCACGATCATGCCCTCGTAGCACTCGGTGCCCGGCTCAACAAACAGCTGGCCGCGCTCCTGCAGCGTACCCAGAGCATAGGCAACGGCCTTCTCGGTGGTCATGGAGATCATGGCGCCATTCTGACGGTTGCCGATCTCGCCGGCGTAAGGACCATACTCCAGGAAGGTGTGGTAGAACACGCCCTCGCCGTGGGTGACGTTCATGATGCGGTTCTTAAGCCCCATGATGCCGCGCGTCGGGATCTTAAACTCGAGGTGCGTCACGATGCCCGAGGTGTCCATGCTCGTCATGATGCCGCCGGAGGTACCGAAGACCTCAACGACCTTGCCTGAGTACTCGTCCGGGCACTCAACGACGGCCTGCTCGACAGGCTCCATCTTGTTGCCGTTCTCGTCCTTCTTAAACAGAACGCGGGGACGGCCGACCTGGAACTCAAAGCCCTCGCGGCGCATGGACTCCATCAGAACAGACAGGTGCAGAATGCCGCGGCCCGAGACCTCGACGCCGCTCTTGTCCTCGAGCTCCTCGATCTTCATGGTCACGTTGTTCTCGGCCTCGTTGAACAGGCGCTCCTTGAGCTGACGGGCGCCCACGATGTCGCCGTCACGGCCGACGAGCGGGGAGGTCGAAGCCTCAAAGACGATGGACAGGGTCGGCGGGTCGATCTCGATGGGCTCGAGCTCGACGGGGTTCTCGGGATCGGTGTAGACATCGCCGATATCGGTGCGGTCAATACCCACGACGGCGGCGATGTCACCGGCGCCGACTTCCTGGCACTCGGTGCGGCCCAGGTAGTCGAAGGTAAAGAGCTGCTTGACGGTAGCGGTGGCGCTGGAACCGTCATTCTTGACAACCAGGATCTGGTCGCCCTGGTGAATGGCGCCGGAGTACACGCGACCGATACCGATGCGGCCGACGAAGTTGGAGTGATCGATGGTCACGCACTGCATGGCCAGCGGGGCGTTCTCGTCAACCTCGGGCGCGGGCATGTCGTCGATGATCATATCGAGCAGCGGATACATGTCCATGTTGCCGTCGTTGGGGTCAAGACGGGCAAAGCCGTTCATGGCGCTGGCGTAGACCACGTGCTCCATGGCGAACTCAAGCTGGTCATCGGTGGCACCCAGGTCGGCCATGAGGTCCAGGCAGTCGTTGTAGGCCTTCTCGGGATTGGCGCCCGGACGGTCGATCTTGTTGATGACGATCATGATCTTGAGGCCGGTGTCGATAGCGTGACGCAGCACAAAGCGGGTCTGGGGCATGGGGCCCTCAAAGGCGTCGACCAGCAGCAGGGCGCCGTCGGCCATACGCAGCACGCGCTCGACCTCGCCGCCAAAGTCGGCGTGGCCCGGGGTGTCGATGACGTTGATCTTGACGTCCTTGTACTCGATAGAGATGTTCTTGGCGAGAATCGTAATGCCGCGCTCGCGCTCCTGGTCGTTGGAATCCAGGACGCGGTCCTCGACCTGCTGGTTGGCACGGAAGGCGTCCGTGGCACGCAGGAGCTTATCGACCATCGTCGTCTTGCCGTGGTCGACGTGGGCGATGATGGCGATGTTCCTCAGATTGTCTACGCGCATGTAGTTCCCCTATCTTCTATCCATATACAAACGGCACGCGTATGCGACCCGCCCAGCGATGCAACGCTCAGCGGGAATATTGAGCCTTTTACCGAAAACTCGTTTATTTTAGCGATTTTAGATGAGAGGGGTTTCCTCACCTGCAGGTTCAGGGTCGCTCCACATAAAACCATCGCCGGCGCCCATGCCCTCATACAGCACATATGCCGAAAAACCACTCTCGAGCGTGGTTTCGAAGAAGCTCACGAGCAGAGCATCGTGATAGCCGCCGTCAATCTCGACGCAGCCGGTGTAGCCGATGGCATAGCGAGCGATACGGCCCAGGCCCTCGTCCTTAAGACCCATCTTGTGCTCGGAGATAAAGTTGGTGGCCGCCTCGAGGCACGCCTCTTCGCCATCCTCATCGAGCGCCGCCAGATAACGGTTGGAAGCGGCGTCCTCAATTGCCACGACCACGCCAGGGTTTTCACCGGCGGCAAGGTCGTCCAAGAACGCGCCGATCAGATCGCACACCATGGCGTCGAGCTCGGCGGAGACGTTACCGGCGTCCTGCATATCCTGTGCCATCTTTAGACCTTCCCATCGAGTCTGGCGTCGTTACAGTTCTTGTGCCTCGGCGGCGATCCTGGCGGCAGCGTCGCGGGCGCGCATCATGTCCGCTGCGCGCTTGTCGAGCACCTTGATCTGACTGGTCAGCATTACCGCATCGACCACACCCCAGATCACAAGGCCCGTAGAGATCGAAAACCCAAGCGCACCAACTGTACCACGAAGGCGCGAGCAGATTGCCGCGACAAGGACGGAGACGACAACCATCTTGATAAACGAGCCGCGGCGCTCGCGAAGCGTGCGGGCCTGCGTCACATAGGCAATGCGAGCCGCCTCAGAAGCCTCCGAGCGCATCTGGGCCTCGCGGGCGATCGCAGCCGCCTCAGCCGACATACCGCCAGCCATCAGCGAACGCTCCGCAGCCTGGACGCCCCGCATTTAGAAGTCATCGGGGGAGAGCGTATGGACGAACTCGTCGAACTTCTCGAACTCTTGCTCGTCGTCAACTTCCTCGGCATGGGCAGAAACGGTGCCCAGGCGATTCATGATGTCGTCTTCAACGAACATGGGGGCATTACTGCGTACGGCGAGGGCGATGGCGTCGCTGGGACGGGCGTCGATCTTGCGCTCGTCACCATCGGCCAGTACGACGATCATCGCGTAGAACACCGGCGGCTCGGCGCGAACGATCTCGATGCGCTCGAGCTTGGCGCCCAGGGCGCCAACAGTATCGAGCAACAGGTCATGGGTAATCGGGCGCTCGGCGCGGCCGCTATCGATGCCGCGGCTAATGGCAGCAGCTTCAAACGAACCAGTCTGAATGGAAAGGGAACGCAGCGGCGCGGGCGAGTCCGATTTGCTGCAGCGCTCGCGAAGCACGATAAGCGATGGCACGGGACCGGCGGCCATGACGATGGTCTCTATGTCGACACGAACCATGGAACACCTCCGGTACGTAGCGGTTAACACGCGGCAGCTCCACCGCATTGAATAGCTATACTACCCAATCTTTCGCACAGCACACAAAACCAAAATGAGATTTATCGCAGACAAGAAAAAAGCCCCAAGGCAATGCCCCAGGGCTCTTCACAGTTTTGATGGTGGACCTGACAAGATTCGAACTTGTGACCTCCCGGTTATCAGCCGGACGCTCTAACCAACTGAGCTACAGGTCCATCATGGTGGAGGTTAGGGGGATCGAACCCCTGACCTCAGGCTTGCAAAGCCCGCGCTCTCCCAGCTGAGCTAAACCCCCACGGAGACAGTAATAAACACCCCAGCGGCGACTCGGCTCTCGCTGGGGTGTTTATTGCGAAAGAAAGTGGTGGACCTGACAAGATTCGAACTTGTGACCTCCCGGTTATCAGCCGGACGCTCTAACCAACTGAGCTACAGGTCCATCGCGCAAGGGATATATTAGACGAGTCGTTACGCGCGCGTCAACAACTTTTTTGAAAATCTTTGAAGGGTGCTCGCCCCGGTCGCACGGCGGCATGTGAAGTCGCCTGCTCGGACAGTCCTGACTCGCACAGAGAGCACATTAAGTGCTCTCTGGCTCGTGCGGAACTCGCGATCGACTTCACATGTCGCCGTGCGACCGGGGCGAACACGAGTCCCAAGGTTTTCAAAAAAGCGGTCGGCGCGCAGTGCGCCGACCGCCGATATATGGGGTCTGATATTTTCTACCAGCCAGGGCCTCTTACTCGTCGAGGAGATCTTCTGGCATGTCGTTGCCGTCGCCTAGATCGACAGGGGTTTCTTCGGAAGCAGAGCCGTTTTCTGTGGCTTCGCCTTCGGGCCTCTCTTTGGCGGCCGTCATGCGGGCCACGGCGCAGATGCGGTCGTTGTCGTCGACGGTCATCATCTTGACGCCCTGGGTGGCGCGGCCGGTCTGGCTGATCTCGTCGGTCTTGACGCGAATGACCGTCGCGCCCTCCGTCACGATGAACAGCTCGTGCTGCGGGCCCACCGTCTTCATGGCCGCGAGGTTACCCTTACGCTCGGTCATTTGAATGGTGTAGACGCCCTGGCCGCCGCGATTCTGCTCCGGGTAGTCCGCGACCGGCGTGCGCTTGCCGTAGCCGCGCTCGGTGATGACGAACAGATCGCCGTTGCCGTTAGTGACTTCCATGCCCAGAACGCTCACGCCGTCCTTCATACCGATACCGCGAACGCCGCTGGTATCGCGGCCGGTGGCGCGCACCTGCTCCTCGGAGAACATGATCGCCTTGCCCGCGGTGGTGGCCAGGATAATCTTGTCGCCCTCGCGCACGCGGCGCACGTTCAGCAGCGCGTCGTCGTCACGCAGGTTGATAGCAATCAGGCCATCACGGCGGCTACGATCGTAAGCACTCATCACGGTCTTCTTGACCATGCCGTTCTTGGTGGCAAACATCAGGTACTCGTCGGCCGGGAAATCGCGGCAGCTGATGACGCTCGCGATCTTCTCGCCCTCCTCGAAGGGCAGCAGGTTGACGATCGCGGTACCGCGCGCCTGGCGCGTACCCACCGGCAGCTCGTGCACCTTCAGGCGATAGACCTTGCCCTTGCTCGAGAAGAACAGCACGTACTCGTGCGTGGACGCGATGAACATCTCATCGATAACGTCGTCCTCTTTGAGATTGACGCCCGACACGCCCTTGCCGCCGCGCTTCTGGGCGCGGTAGGCGGCCACCGGGATACGCTTAACGTAGCCGGTGTGGGTGATGGTCACGACCATGTCCTCGTCGGCGATGAGGTCCTCGACATCCAGGTCCTTCTCAACCTGGCTGATCTCGGTGCGGCGCTTGTCGCCAAACTTCTTGGAGATCTCGCGCATCTCTTCCTTGATGACGCCCAGGATCTTCTCCTCATGCGCCAGCAGGTCCTCGTAGTAGGCGATGGCGCGGCGCAGGCCGTCCAACTCTTCTTGGATCTTGTCGCGCTCCAGGCCGGTCAGGCGGCGCAGCTTCATCTCGAGGATGGCCGTGGTCTGCTCGGGCGTAAAGCCAAAGCGCTCGATCAGGCGGCTGCTGGCCTCGGAGTCGGTCTGCGAGGAGCGGATAATGCTGATAACCTCGTCGATATGGTCGAGGGCCATCAGGTAGCCCTCGAGGATATGCGCACGCGCCTGGGCCTTCTTGAGGTCAAAACGAGTGCGGCGGGTGACGACGTCGACCTGGTGGTCGATATAGTGCTGCAGCATCTCGCGCAGACTCAGGCATTTGGGCACGCCGTTGACGAGCGCCAGGTTGTTGGCGCCAAAGGTCGTCTGCAGCGAGGTGTACTTGTACAGGTTGTTGAGCACGACCTGCGGAATGACGCCCTTCTTGAGCTCGATTACCAGACGGATGCCCTTCTGGTTGGACTCATCGCGCATATCCGAGATGCCCTCGATGCGTTTGTCGTTGACGAGCTGGGCGATCTTCTCCTGCAGGGTGCCCTTGTTGACCATGTAGGGAATCTCGGTAAAGACCAGGCGGCTGCGACCGGTCTTGGTGGACTCCACATGTGCCTTGGCACGCACGGTAATGGAGCCGCGGCCGGTCTCGTAGCTCTGCTTAATGCCGGCGCTGCCCATGATTATGGCGCCGGTGGGGAAGTCCGGACCGGGCATGATCTGCATGAGCTCGTCGACGGTGGCGTCGGGGTTGTCGATCAGGTAGCAGGTGGCCTCAATCGCCTCGGTGAGGTTATGCGGGGCGATGTTGGTGGCCATGCCGACGGCGATGCCCTGGCTGCCGTTGACCAGCAGGTTGGGGAAGCGCGCAGGCAGCGCCACGGGCTCGGCAAGTGATTCGTCGTAGTTGGGCTGCCAGTCGACGGTATCCTTCTGCAAGTCACGCAGCAGTTCCATGGCGGGCTTTGCCAGGCGGCTCTCGGTGTAACGCATGGCCGCCGCGCCGTCGCCGTCGATGTTACCGAAGTTGCCGTGACCGTCGATGAGCGGCGTGCGCATGGAGAACCACTGCGCCAGGCGGACCATGGCCTCATAGACCGCGGAATCGCCGTGCGGGTGGTACTTACCGATAACTTCGCCGACCGTCCAGGCCGACTTCTTATGTGGGCGGTTGGGGTAGATGCCGCTCTCGTTCATCGCGTACAGGATGCGGCGGTGCACCGGCTTTAAGCCGTCGCGCACGTCCGGCAGGGCGCGCGCCGTGATGACCGACATCGAATACTCGATAAACGACTGCTTCATCTCGCGGCCAAACTCCGAAATCTGGAGCTGGCCGCCGTTGATATCCTCGCCGGCCGAGGCGCCACGGTCGACTTCGCCAAAGCTCTCCTCGAGCTCGGCGTCGTCTTCTTCCTCATCATCATCGGCATCGGGGTTATAGGCGTCCGGGTCGCCGTCCTCGCCCTGCTCAGCACGGGCAAGCAGGCGCTTCAGATCATCGGGCATACCGGCATCGCCGGCCTCGTCCATACCCTCGTTATTGTTGATATCGTCTGCCACGTTACCTCCTCTTAAGCGTCAAGGAAGCGCGCATCATGGGCGTGCTTCTCGATGTACTCGCGGCGATAGCCGACCTCGGAACCCATCAGCTCGCGCACGGCGCGGTCCGCCACCACGGCGTCCTCGATCGACACACGCTGCAGGATGCGGGTCTTGGGGTCCATCGTCGTCGAGGCAAGCTGCTTGGGGTCCATCTCGCCCAAGCCCTTGTAGCGCTGGACGGTATAGCCCTTGCGCTTTTTGGTGATCTTGCCGTCCTTGGCCTTGCCGTCCTCGTCGTTGTCGTCGGGGTTCAGGCCCAGGCTCTGGATGGTGTCGCGCAGGATCTCGTCTTCGGGCTGGCGGCCGTTGGGATACACATAGTGGATCTTGTTGCGCACCTTAATGCCAAAGATGGGCGGGCAGGCAACATAGACGTAGCCGGCATCGATCAGCGGACGCATGTACTTGTAGAAGAACGTCAGCAGCAAGATGCGGATATGCGCACCGTCGACGTCTGCATCGGTCATGATGATGATCTTGTGGTAGCGCGCCTTGGTGATATCGAAGTCGCCGCCGTCGCCGGCACTCGTCGTGACGCCGCAGCCGATCGCGGTAATCAGCGACTGGATGGTGTCACTCGAGAACGCGCGGTGGTCGCCTACGCGCTCGACGTTCAAAATCTTGCCGCGCAGGGGCAGAATCGCCTGGATGTCTCGGCGACGGCCGTCCTTAGCCGAACCGCCTGCCGAGTCGCCCTCTACGATGAAGAGCTCGGTCAGCTCGGCATCGCGCACCGAGCAGTCAGCGAGCTTACCGGGCAGGGACGCCGTCTCGAGCAGGCTCTTGCGGCGGGTCGCCTCGCGCGCCTTGCGGGCGGCGTTGCGCGCCTTGCAGGCCTGCTGGGCCTTCTTGACGATCTCGCGAGCGGGCTTGGGATGCTCCTCGAGGTAATCGGCGAGGCCGTCGGTCACGATCTTGAGCGTGAGCGCGCGCATATAGGAGCTGCCGAGCTTGGCCTTGGTCTGGCCCTCAAACTGCGGATCGGGCAGCTTGACCGAGATTACGGCCGAAAGGCCCTCGCGCACATCGTCGCCGGTCAGGTTGGCGTCTTTTTCCTTGAGCAGGTTCTGCTTGCGCGCATAGTCGTTGATCACGCGGGTGAGCGCGGTGCGGAAGCCCTCAAGGTGCATGCCGCCCTCGGGGGTGTAGATGTCGTTGGCAAACGACATGACGTTCTCGCCGTAGCCGCTATTCCACTGCAGGGAAACCTCGACCTCGCCCATCTTGGCCACAGGCGCGTCCGGGTCCGATTTGCCCTCGATGTAGATGGGCTCCTTAAAGGCCTCGGGGACGTCCTTGCCCTCATTGAGGAACTTGACGAAGTCGATGATGCCGCCCTCGTAGCAAAACTCCTCCACATGGGGAGTCGCCTCGCGCTCGTCGGTCAGCACGATTTTGAGGTTCTTATTGAGGAACGCCGTCTCCTGCAGACGGTTGTGCAGCGTATCGAAATCGTAGATGCAGGTCTCGAAGATCTCGTCGTCGGGCCAGAAGGTGACGGTGGTGCCCGTCGAATCCGAGGTGCCCACGACCTCCATCTTCTTGACGGTCTTGCCGCGCGAGAACTCCATCTCGTAGGTGTTGCCGTCGCGACGAACCTGAACGACCACGCGCTTGGACAGTGCGTTGACGACGGAGATGCCAACGCCGTGCAGGCCGCCCGAGACCTTATAGGCCGAGTTATCGAACTTACCGCCGGCGTGCAAGATCGTCATGACGACCTCGAGCGTCGGGATCTTTTTAACAGGGTGCTCGTCGACGGGGATGCCGCGCCCGTTGTCGACGACCGTGATGGAGTTGTCGGCGTGGACCGTCACCTGGATCTCGGTGCAGAAACCGGCCATGGCCTCGTCGACGGAGTTGTCAACGATCTCCCACACCAGGTGATGCAGACCGCTGGCGCTCGTCGAGCCGATATACATGCCCGGGCGCTTACGAACGGCCTCGAGACCTTCGAGAATCTTAATCTCGCCGCCATCGTAATCGTTTTCGTTTGCCACACGTCCTCCTTCAGTCAAGAAAATGTGTACAGCCTTACTAGTTTATCGTAAAAAAATACCCTCGGGAACGAGGGTATTTGGCTCTACAAGGCCACCAGATGCGATTTAAGGCTCTTTTTTGCTTTGCACGCCCTTGGCCCACTCGGCGCTGGCTCTCATGGCGTTCTCGAGGGCCTCGCGCAGTTTTTGGTCTTCGATGGGCGCCACTTGGCACTCAATCTCGGTGCGCTCGGCCTCACTTAGGTCAGCATGCGGAGCCGGCGGGCGCTCGGCCACGGCAGGACGCAGACGCTCTTTGGCAGCGGGCGGCGTGTGACCGGGCGCGGTGGTTTTGAACACCAGGCCATCCACATGCGCACCGGCGCGCTCCATGCGCGCGCGGATGATCTCGCGCAACAGCGTCATTTCCTGCGTCCACGAGGGCGAATCGAGATATACCAGCAGCTCATTGGACTCGGGCAGGTAGCGCAGGCCCGTCACATGCCGCCCCTCGCGCGTGCCCGAGCACACCGCGTTCCACGCGCGATAGACCGCGCGAGATTCCTCTGCAGCCTCCATCTGCGCGCGGCGCTCAGGCGTCGCGGCCGCCAGGATGCGCTGACGCTCTGCGTTCAAAAATCCACTGAAGGCAACCGTTTCGCTCTCGCGCTCGTAATTAGCACGTCTCACCCATATTCACCACCTTGGCTCGATCAAGCAGGTCATCGGTAAAGTACCCCAGGTTGGTCGTGGTTATGACCGTCTGGATATCATCGCCGATCAGCCGCAGAAAAGCGCCGCGACGCTCGCCGTCGAGCTCGCTCATCACGTCGTCCAAAAGCAGCAGTGGGGCGGTGCCCAGGACATCGCGAGCCACGGCCACCTCCGCCACCTTCCAGGCCAGCACCAACGTTCGCTGCTGACCTTGGCTGGCAAATGAACGGGCGGAGCGACCCGCCACGGTAAACTCAATCTCATCGCGATGCGGTCCCACCAACGTCACGCCGCGGCGAATTTCCTCGTCGGCATGCTCATCAAGTGCGGCCAGCATGCGCTCGTACGCCCAGCCCTTCAGCTCTTCGCGATCCTCGACCTGGGGCAAATCCCCCAGCGTGGACGTATAGGTCACGTTGGCAGCCTCACCGGATGCCACTTGACCGTAGGCAGTGTGCACATGGCCCGCCAGCCGGTCGAGTAGGGCCAACCGGTGCACGAGCAGGGCCGAGCCCGCGCGGGCAATCGAATCGTTCCACGCGCCGAGCATCTCGCGGCAGCACCAGGTCTCCTTGAGCAGGGCGTTGCGCTGGGTCACGCAGCGCCCATAGGTGCTCGCAAGATCGGCATAGCGTGCGCTCAGTTGCATGCCAAAGTCATCGAGGGCGGCACGGCGCACACTGGCGCCTCGCTTAACCATGTCCAGATGGTCGGGGCAAAACAGCACGCTCGGCAGAACCCCGCGCACACCGGCGGCAGAACATCTCTTGCCGTTGCGGCTAAACGAGCGCTTACCGTCCTCCGCGTTCAATCCCATATCAAGCACGCGGCCGTCGCCCTCGAGCCTCAGCTCGACCTTGCACGAGCCCACGCCGTCATGGACGAGCTCGGCTGCGGTCGGATGCCTAAACGAGGCGCCGCTCGTCAGCAGCTGCAGCGCCTCTATGAGATTGGTCTTTCCCGCCGCGTTGGGTCCCGCAAGTATCGTCACGCCGTCGTCTAGGGCAAGGCGATAGCTATCGAAGCTGCGGTAGTGCGCGACGGAAAGATCGCGGGCGAACATGGTCATGGCGCAACGCTAGATGCGGACCGGCATGACCAGGTACAGGTAGTTGATCTTGTCGTAGGACTTGAAGATGCCCGCCTGCGAGTAGCTCTTGAGCTCCAGCGTGATCTCCTTCTCCTTGGATAGGGCATTGAGGCAGCCGAAGATGTAGTGGTAGTTGAAGGCGATGGTACCCGACTCGCCCTCGGCCTCGACATCGATCGTCTCCTGCGCCAGATCCTGGTCGTTGGAGATGGAAGACAGGCCCATCTGCCCGTTCTCGACGTCGATCTCGAACTTGACGGCGGGGTTGGCGCTCGCGATAACGGCAACACGCTTGAGGGCGGCATTGAAGGCGGCGACGTCGATCTTGACGCTCGTCACGCACGAATCGGGGATGAGCTGCTTGTAGTTGGGGTACACGCCCTCGATGCGGCGCGACACGTAGGTGGTGTTGCCGGCCTCGAAGACGACCTGGGTGTCGGTAGCCCCGATCATGATGGTCGCCTGGCTTGCCATGATGTTCAGCGCGTCGTTAAAGGCGTCAGCCGGAACGTTGAGCTCAAAGGAGCCCTCGAGGGTCGAGGTCTCGACCTGCGTATCGCACACGGCCAAGCGGAAGGAATCGGTCGCCACCAGGCGCACGGTATTGTTCTCGACCTTCATGTGCACGCCGCCCAGGATGGGGCGGGCCTTGTCGGTCGAGGTGACGCGCCACACGCGACCGACCATTTCGGACAAGATATCGGTCGGCAGCTCCACGGCGCTCTCGATGGCATAGGCCGGAAACTCGGGGAAGTCATTGGCATCGAGCGTGTTCAGCCTAAAAGAGCTCTTCTCGCAACTGATCAGCACCTGGCGCTCGGACAGGTCAAAGGTGACCGGGGCATCGGGGAGGGTCTTGGTGATATTGGAGAGCATCTTACAGGGGATAACCATCTCGCCCTCTTCTTCGACATGCGCCGCGATGCGATGACGGATCGAGATGGTGTAGTTAGAGGTCTGGAATTCCAAGATGCCGTCTTGGGCCTTGACGAGCACGCCCGACAGGATGGGAAGGGTGGATGCCGAAGCGACACCCTTCATAACGACGCCGATGGCTTGTGTAAGCGAGCTCTGGCTGACGGTGAACTTCATCTTTTAATACCTTTCTATATATAAATATCTTAATAATAGTAATAGCACTGACGAAACTGTTGATTACTCCCAAAGACGCAGGTCAGACCCAGGAAGAGAATCGACAGCAACCTGTGTGCAACGGGGGTGGTTTTCCACGTTCAAAACCTGCGCAAAACTTTTCATCACCGCGGGTTGGGTTTTAGACACCTTATGCCCGTTGTTTCGACAAGTTTTCAACAGGTGTCTCTATTTCCCTACGAACGCAGTGTAATTTTATCGCGCAACGACTTGAGGTCTTCGGTGACGGTGCGGTCTTCCTGGATCATCTTCTGGACCTTTTTGTAGCTCGTGCTGACGGTCGAGTGGTTGCGGTTGCCAAATTCGGCGCCCACCGCCGTGGTCGTCATCTCGCACATCTCGATGGCCAGGTAGATGGCGATATGGCGCGCTTTGGCGATATTGGCGTTGCGACGCGGGCCGATGAGCTCCTCGTGCGTCACGCCGTACTGCTCTTCAATGACGGACTGAACCGTTTGCACGTTGATCTTTTTGGCCGATGTGTCGAAGTACTGGCCGGCGATGGCGTCGATATCGTCAAAGGTGAGCTCTCCGCCCTCGCGCTCGCGGTCGCCCGCCTCGCCGGCGCAGCGCTCGCAAAAGCTCTCGAGTTCGCGGATGTTGGTGCCCGAGACCTCGGCCATGTGTTTAAAGTGCTCGTCGGTCAGGTGTCCGCCGTCGCCCCCATAGGCCGCCAGCAGCGAGTCGTCGCCTGCCTCGGGAGCGGCGACGATGGTGTTTTCGTAATAGCGCTGCAAGATCTTGTATTTCATCTCGTAGCTGGGCTCTGCGACCAGGCAGAGCATGCCGGCGTTGAAGCGGCTGGTCAGACGCTCGTCCATGCTCAGGTCCTTGGGGGCGCGGTCTGCCGCGATGACGACCTTCTTGTTGTTGCGGATGAACTCGTCCATGAGCTGGAAAAAGTAGTCCACGCTCGCGCGCTTGCCGATGATGTTTTGGATGTCATCGATGATGAGCACGTCCACGCCGTGGTACGCCTGCATGATGGGGGCGTTGCTCTTCTTTTGGCGGTCGAACTCGGTCATCAGGTCGTCCAGATATGCCTGGGAGTTGGCATACTTGACCTTGATCTCGGGCGACTTCTCGGCGAGCTCGTTTTTGATGGCAAGTAGCAGGTGCGTCTTGCCCAGGCCCGATTTGCCGTAGATGAACAGTGATGTGCACGTGCCGCGCTCGTCCGCGAGGGCGGCAAACTTGAGTGCCGAGCGATAGGCATGGCTGTTCTCTGGGCCGTAGACAAAGTTCTCAAAGGTAAATTTTGAGTTCGCGGCGAGCGGGGCTCCATCCGTATTCTGCTCAGCCGGCACGGTCGGTGCTGGCATGGGTGAAGCGGGGGTCGCAGCTTGCGTGGATTTAGTCGGCGCTCCGCCCTTCATCTGGTTCATCATGCGACGAAAATCATCGGCCGAGAGCGTGTTCTTGATTGCAATGCCCGAATCAGCGCCCGCCGCTGCGTCGTGAGCGATGGGCATGTGCGTGACGGGTGCGTTCGTTGACGTCGCCGCCGCGGTCGGCAATGGTGCCATGGTTTCACGGGAAACATCACCGTGCTGGTGCTCGATTGTCGGCGCGTCGCCTGCGGAGGCCGGCACCGCCGGGGAAGCAGCGGGAGCCGTGGCGGGCGCCGTCGCGGCAGCGGATTCCGTCGCGGCGCCTTGCGGTGCCACGATGTCGAGCGCAATCGGTGCAAAGGCGATTTCTTCCAGATAGGCCTCAATAGTCGGCTGATGCTTTTTGAGCTGCGCGATGGCAAAGCGCGAGGGCGCCTCGATCGTGAGCGTATCTTCGGTCAGGCTTATGGCGCGCGATTGCCCCAGCATGTTGATGAGGCGTGCATCTTGGCCGTCGCGCTGGCAAAAGGCGATGGCATCCCCCAGGATGATGCTTGCTTCCTCGTCCACTGTCTCTCCCGTTCTTTAGCTCTGAGCTCGCACGCGAGCGGCGCCGAGTTCGGTCAGATGGTATTTCTGGCCATGCTTGATGACCAAGCCGGCCTGCGCCAAGTCATTGAGCGTGCGTGACCAAGTGGGGGCCGAGTTTCCAAACGCCCTCGCAAGATCGGTTGCGCCGCACGCTTGATTTTGCGCAAGATAGCCCAGCGCGGCGTTGCCGCGATCGCTTACGAACACGTCCGGTTGTGGCTGTGCATACTGATTTACTGCATTAGGATACATCATTTGAGCTGCTGGTTGTTGAGAACTCTGCGTCGGCGGCATTTGCTGTTGAAAACTTTGAGGCCACTGTTGGTAAGGCTGCGGAGGCGTCTGCTGGGCCCAGGGGTTGTACTGCTGCTGCGGCATCTGCTGGTACGGCTGCTGATATCCCTGCTGGTACTGCTGCGGGAACTGCTGGCCATACCCCAGTGGCGGCATCTGCTGATATGGATATCCCTGTTGGTACGGCTGATAGCCCATTTGCTGGCCACCCGGCGCCCCCGTCGCCTGCTGCATTGCTGCTGCATCCTGATCAGCCAGCGGCATGGCCTCTGGCATGTTTGGCGGCATCGACATCGATGTCGCCTGGGGCTCTTGTGTAGGAAGCATTCCGGGCTGCTGTATCTGCCCCACGGGGGGCTGCATCTGCTGCGTTGCCATGGGCTGCTGCGCAAAAGCTCCCGGCAGGGGATATGTGGGCTGCTCCGTCTCGGGCCGCACGGCAGCGCCGCGTCCGCCGGCACGCTCGATTTCCTGCACGCGTTTAGGGTTCAGGCTTACCGTAACCACGGTGCCGTTGCCCATGTTGTCCTCGATGGATACGGCACCGCCGGCGTTTTCCAAATACTCCTGCACCATGGGAAACCCTGCTCCGGTTCCACGGATATAGCGCTTCATCTTGCTGTTTGCGCTGGTAACGCCAAAGTCGAAAGCACGTTCCTTGTCGTCGATGCCGGGTCCTTGGTCAGCAAAGCGGATGGTGTCTCCGCCGTCCAGAATCGAGATGATGGGCTCGGCAAAGTGTGCGTGGATAAAGTTTTCGACAATCTCGCGGATGACCATGAGCGAGATATGACCACCTTGTTCTTTCATGCACTGGTAGACGGTGTTGGTCGTCTCTTCCAAATACGTGCGGACATCTTGCGGATCAATGACGATCACCCGCGGTGTCGACAGCATGTCGTCATAGACGGCGATGCGCGCGGCGTACATGGCTTTTGGCGCCTGCGTGGTCGTCTGCTCGCCTTCCGCACGCTCTTCGCGCACGCCGGTGATGTGCTCGTTGTCGGGTGCCGGGTCTCCGGAATCGACCATGGTGTAAAAGTCGTCAGACATGCCGCTCGCAATCTTCCAAAAGGTTTCGAACAAATAGTAGCTCACTGTGCAATGTTTCTCATCTTTCGACAACTTTTCAAAACCTGTTGAAAACTCTGGAAAACGGGCGAAAAGTTCTCAACATTGCCAACATGACCTGTTGAAAACTCGATGAAATATCGTGAAAAGTTGCCATGCACCGCTAAATCGAACTCGGCTTATGGGGGAACCGTGTGAACTGCGCGACCTTTTACCTTTGATTTCTTGACATTTGAACATTGATTTCCCTACAATCTTCAAGCTCACGTGTCTATATCTGCGTCCGCGCTCCCGCGGACACTCGAAATGCAGCAGGAGGAACTTAAGATGAAGCGTACGTATCAGCCTAATAAGCGTAAGCGTGCCAAGACCCATGGCTTCCGTGCCCGTATGGCCACTAAGGGTGGTCGTGCCGTGCTCGCCCGTCGTCGCGCCAAGGGCCGCAAGCGTCTCACTGTCTAGCAGCGATACACACATCTCGCATGAAGACTATTAAGTCTCGGCAAGATTTCGAGCATGTGTTCAGTCAGGGGCGTCGTTTCAATCACCCTCTGATTCGAATGACCATATGTGAATCGGTTGGCGAAGGCGACTCCGGAAGGGTCGCCTTCGTTGGTGCTAAGCGACTCGGTTGTGCCGTCGTGCGCAACCGATCTAAGCGTGTGATGCGCGAGGCCGCCCGCAGCTGCGGATTCCCCGTTGCGGGTTATGACATCATCTTGTTTGCAACTCCCAAGACGAGGGTTTCCTCGCCGCAGGAGATGGACAAAGCGTTGCGTTCGCTTATGAAGCGCGTCGGCGTTGCCGGGGAGGAGCGATGAGCAATCACGTTTTGCGACGTGTTGCCATCGCTCCTATTCGCATATATCAACAGGTTATTTCGCCCTTATTGCCTGACGCCTGCATTTATTACCCAACGTGCTCGCAATACGCCGTCCAGGCGATTGAGAAACACGGTGTTTTGAGAGGCTGCTGGCTTGCCGTGAGGCGCATCGCTCGCTGCAATCCCCTGCACGTCGGCGGTTATGACCCTGTGCCCTAGCGGGCACTCGCTATCGGAGGAAAACTTACATGTGGGATTGGATCGTTAACATCCTTTTCGAGCTGCTCAAGCTCATCCAGACCTTTGCGGTCGACTGGGGCCTGTCCATCATCATCCTGGTGGTCATCATCCGTCTGCTGCTGACGCCGCTCATGCTCAAGTCGACCAAGTCGACGGCTCGCATGCAGGTGCTGCAGCCCAAGATGCTCGAGATCCAGGAGCGCTATGCCGACGATCCCCAGCGTCAGGCCGAGGAGATGCAGAAGTTCTACAGCGAGAACAAGTTCAACCCCATGGCTGGTTGTTTGCCGCTGCTGATTCAGATGCCTATCCTGTTCGCCCTGCTTACATTGCTGCGCAACCTGCCGCAGTACTTTAACGACGGCACGTTCTCGTTCTTCAACATCCTGCCCGACCTGACCACCACGCCGAGTGCTTCCTTTGCCGATGGCTTTATGGTTGCACTGCCTGCGCTGGTTTGCCTGATCCTGTTCGCCGTCCTGACCCTGATTCCGCAGCTCTATATGTCGCGCAACCAGACCGGCCAGCAGGCTCAGAGCATGCGTATGATGGCCGTTGTCATGACGGTCATGATGCTTTGGATGGGCTGGAGCCTTCCCGTTGGTGTTCTGCTGTACTACGACGTCTCGTCTGCTTGGCAGGTTATCCAGCAGATTTTTGTGACGCAGAAGGTCATCGACAAGGCGAAGGCCGATGAGGAGGAGCGTCTTAAGAACGCTCCGCTGCAGGTTGAGGTCACTCGTCGAGAGAAGAAGCCGCGCCCGCACAAGAAGAAGTAACGGGATATCAATCTTATTTAGGTACCTAACTTTTGGAGTACGTTATGTCTGAAGAGATCATCGAGGATATGCTTGAGGAGGTTGCCCCGCAGGTCGCGGGCGATTATCCCGAGATTGCACAGCGCTACAAGGCTGGTGAAGAGCTGACCGATGAGGAGCTCGACACCATTGCCGATGTTGCGATTTCCATCCTGCGTTCCATCCTTTCGCACTTCGATGCCGCCAACTCTCCTATCGATGAGTATGAGGGCGACGAGGGTGAGCTGATTTTGGATGTAACGGCTCCCGACCTTGCTGTTCTCATTGGCCGTCATGGTCGCACCCTTGATGCCCTTCAGGTTATGTTCTCTTTGCTGGTGAGCCGCAAACTTGGCTTTAGGTATCCGGTTGTAGTGGACGTAGAGGGATACAAGAGTCGCCGTCAGGACAAGGTTGCTTCCATGGCTCAGTCTGCTGCCGAGCGTGCCATCCGCACTCATAAGAGTGTTTCGCTTCCGCCCATGAATGCCTACGAGCGTCGACTGGTTCACATTGCACTTCGTGGCAACGATGCCGTCGATACTCATTCTGAGGGTTCTGACCCTGATCGCCATGTGGTGATTGTTGCTCGATAATCTTCTCGAGCTTATGCTAAGGGGACGTGGTTTCCACGTCCCCTTTTTTTGTCAAAAGTTCTCGATACACTGATTTTTGTCAGAAAGGAGCTTTCGTTGTTAGTACTTACTGATCAGCAGGCTGACGAGATGTTGAGTCGTCTAACTTCCTATTGCAAAGAGTATTCCTTGAGCGTAACCGATGTTGAGCTGAGGAAATGTATTCAGCATTTGGATTTGGTTCTAGAAACAAATAAGACAACCAATCTCACCCGTATTCTTAACGTAGAAGATGCTGCAGTACTTCATATCCTCGACTCACTTGTTTTGCTCTCCTATATCAACAAGGCTCCTGAGGGAGCTTTGCTCGATATGGGAACAGGTGCGGGCTTCCCTGGTATTCCATTAACCATAACCACGCATCGTAAAGCTACTTATATTGACTCTGTTGGCAAGAAGGTTGATGCGGTTAATTCCTTTGTCCATGCTCTTGGATTGAAACATGCTCATGCGGTTCATGATCGTCTTGAAGAATATGCTCGAAGCCATAAGAAGCAGTTCTCTGTTGTAACCGCCCGCGCACTGGCCCCTCTACCGATTCTTGTTGAGTATGCGGCTCCGTATCTGAAGGATGGAGGGCTATTTGTTATAACCAAGGGCAATCCTTTGGATGAGGAGCTTGCTTCCGGCATGTCAGCAGCTAAGATTTGCGGCTTCACTTTGCTTCTGAATGACGCAATTGATTTGCCTGAAGGCTTGGGACACAGGGAGTTCATTGTTCTTAAGAAGAGTCATCCAGCATCCGTCTCATTGCCTCGTGCAAATGGCGTGGCAAAGAAGAATCCGCTTGCCTAGATGTTTCACGTGAAACATAATGGATACTAACAACTTGCAGTGTTTCACGTGAAACATGGCGGTTGATATCGATTCGGAATGTTTCACGTGAAACATCCTCCGTTTGACAGCTTTAATACACACCAGGAGGGACCGTGGGATTTCGCGACGTTAAGCGTTCTAAGAGCGCAAAAGACACGCGTATCATTGCAATCATCAATCAAAAAGGCGGCGTCGGTAAGTCAACGACGGCTGTAAACCTTGCAGCAGCACTGGGTGAGCAGGGTCGTAAGACATTGATTGTCGATTTTGATCCGCAGGGAAACAGCACCAGTGGATTCGGAATTGAAAAAGAAGACCTTGATCAATGCATCTATGATGCATTGTTGAATGATGTGCCGGCAGAATCGCTTGTTCTTGATACAAATTGTAAAAAGGTATTCGTTATTCCGGCTACAATTCAACTTGCAGGCGCGGAAATTGAGCTCGTAAGCGCAATTGCTCGTGAAACCCGCCTCAAAGATTTGCTTGAGCCGATTCAGGACGAGTTTGACTTTATTTTCATTGACTGTCCTCCTTCGCTCGGCCTGCTTACTATCAACGCTTTGACCGCAGCAGACAGCGTTTTGATTCCGATCCAGTGCGAATATTACGCACTCGAGGGCGTTACGAAGCTGCTTGAGTCAATGAAGATGGTCAAATCACGGCTGAACAAGGGCTTAGACACCTATGGTGTGCTTATGACCATGTATGACTCGCGTACTTCACTATCGAATCAGGTTGTTGAGGAGGTTCAATCGTACTTTGGTGATAAGGCGTTTAAGACGCTAATCCCCCGTACGGTTAAAATCTCCGAAGCTCCGTCTTTTGGAGAACCGGTAATTACCTATGCACCTCAAAATAAGGGTGCAAAAGCATATATGAACCTTGCAAAAGAGGTGATCAAGCGTGCCTAGTGTAAAGAAACGTGGCGGATTGGGACGTGGACTCAATGCTTTGGTCTCAGAGGCCGAGTATGAGACCGGCGGTTCGGCTGCATCGGCTTCAAATGCCGCATCTGAAACAAAACTACCTATTGAGGATATCGTTCCCAACCCTAATCAGCCGCGAATTCTCTTTAACGAAACTGAACTTCGCGAGTTGAGCGAGTCAATCCAAGAACATGGCGTTTTGCAGCCGCTTTTGGTTCGCAAGCATGGAAACGGCTATGAGATCATCGCTGGTGAGCGTCGTTACCAGGCGTCAAAGCTTGCTGGCCTTGAAGAATTGCCAGTCATCATTAAAGAGGTAAATGATGAAGAGATGCTGGCTCTTGCTCTTATCGAAAACCTTCAGCGTTCTGATCTGAATCCCGTCGAAGAGGCTAAGGGCTATCGCCAACTCATTGATGCCAGCGGGATGACCCAGGAGGCATTGTCGAAGGCAGTAAGCAAGTCACGCTCTGCAATTACAAACTCGCTGCGTCTTCTCGATCTCCCCGAAGTAGTTCAGCAGATGATTTTTGAGGGCAAACTTACTGCTGGTCATGCACGTGCGATTCTTGCAGTTCCCTATGAGGACGCGCGTATTCGACTTGCAGAGAAAGTTGTTACAGAGGGCCTTTCCGTAAGAGCGACAGAAAATCTTGCTCCGTTGTTTTCTGCCGGAGAGACACCTAAGACGCCAAGGCCTGCAACGCCTCAGTCCTTTAAAAAGGCTGCCCGTGTGCTTCGTCAGGTATTTAATACCAACGTGCGTGTGAAGAGCTCGCGTGGAAAGAATAAGATTGAGATTGAGTTTAAAGACGAGGAAGAGCTCTCTCGTATTCTTGGCGAAATGATTCAGTTTGATCAAGGAGGCCAAGATGAGGAATAAGATTTTAACAGCGATTGCATTGGTGACGACTGTCGCGGCTGGTGCCTTTGCTGGCTATAAGATCGCGACAGACGATGAACTTCGAGGTCGTTTGCTTCGTGGCGCGCTAGATATCGTCGATACTTCCAAAAAGAAAATGGATGTTATGACGGAAGATGTTGCCATGCGTACTGCTCAGGTAACGAAGAATCCCAAGATTAATCAAGGTTGGGTCAGCAACCAATGGGAAAATGTAGGCTATTAGGTACCTAACAATTACTCAGCATTTTTTGAGGGGTCCTTGTCTGATTCATGAGACAAGGACACCTTATTTTGGCCGTAAAAAATGGGACAGGTAGCGCTGATTCAAAATTAAGGTCAATAAATGAAACGACCCCGGTTGCATATTCTGTAACCGGGGTCGTTCGATGTTTCACATGAAACGTTTTGGGATGCGACTCCCCTATGCGTTCTTCTGAACTTTGAAGCGCTGCTTCAGCTGTCCGCAAGCGGCGTCAATATCGTTACCACGGGAGTTACGAATCGTGGTCTCGATGCCACGGGACTCAAGACGACGCTGAAGATCCTCAACCTTATGAATCGGCGACGGCTTGAGCGGGCTACCCTCGATGTCGTTAAGCTGAATGAGGTTAACGTGGCACAGCGTTCCCTCGCAGAAGTCGCAGAGCGCCTGCATTTCGGGATTCGTATCGTTGACGCCTTCGATCATGGCATACTCATAGGTCGGGCGGCGGCCGGTCTTCTCGGTGTAGAGCTGAAGCGCTTCGTGAAGGCGAAGCAGCGTGTACTTCTTAACACCGGGCATGAGCTTATTGCGCGTCGACTGGATGGCGGAATGCAGGGAAACGGCAAGCGTGAACTGCTCGGGGATATCGGCAAATTTGCGAATACCGGGAATAACGCCGCTGGTAGAGACGGTGAGGTGACGAGCGCCGATACCGATGCCATCGGGGTCGTTGAGGATTCGCAGCGCCTTGAGAACCTCGTCGTAGTTGGCAAACGGCTCGCCCTGGCCCATGAAGACAACGCTCGTGGCGCGCTCGCCAAAGTCGTTGGATACATGAAGTACCTGGTCGACGATCTCTTGAGCGGTCAGAGAGCGCTTGAGGCCGTTGAGACCGGTAGCGCAAAAGGCACAGCCCATGCCACAGCCTGCCTGGGTGGAAACGCAGACGGAAAGCTTGTTACGACGGGGCATGCCGACGGTCTCGACGGAAACGCCGTCGTGGTACTCGAGCAGATACTTGCGAGAGCCATCTTTGGAAACCTGCTTGGTGAGTTCAGTCGGCGTGTCAAAGGCAAAAGCCTCTTTAAGCTGCTCGCGGAAAGCCTTGGGAAGGTTGGTCATATCGTCAAACGAACAAACGTTCTTCTCAAAGACCCATTCGATGAGCTGCTTCGCGCGGAAGGCGGGCTGGCCAAGCTCGGCCACGAGCTCGCGAATATCGTTTTGGCTCAAGTCGCGAATGTCCTGAGATTTAGTCCTGGGATTCATGGAAGCCTTTCGATTTTGGGGAAACGTAGAGGGTATCGCTACAATATGGTATCAGCTGCAGAAATAATAGAGGAGGAGTCTGCCCATGCCGGGTAAAAGCCTAGAGAACATGCACGTAGCGGTCTTGGCGGGCGGTCATTCCGCTGAGCGCGAGATCTCGCTCAATTCGGGAAAGAACGTCGTGGTTGCCTTGAAGGAGGCCGGCTACACTTCGGTGGAGCTGCTCGACACGGCTGCCGATGATTTTATGGTAACCATGGCGACCGGCGGCTTTGACGTGGCGTTTATCGCCATGCACGGCGCCGGCGGCGAGGATGGCGCCATGCAAGGCGCCATGGAGACCCTGGGTATCCCCTACACGGCTTCGGGCGTGCTTGCCAGCGCCTGCGGTGCCGACAAGGAGGTCTCTAAGCTCCTGTACGCCAAGGCGGGCATTCCCATTGCCCCCGGCCTTGCGCTCGAGGTGGGCGATGAAGTCGATATCGATCATATCGTCGAGGTTTGTGGCGAGCGCTGCTTTGTGAAGCCGGCCGTCAACGGTTCCAGCTATGGCATTTCCCTGGTCCATGAGCCCTCCGAGCTGCCCGCGGCAATCGCCAAGGCGTTTGAGTACGGCGACAAAGTGCTGGTCGAGAAGTGTATCGAGGGTACCGAGATCACCGTCGGCGTATACGGCGAGGACGACGTGCGCGCTCTGCCGATTGTCGAGATTCGTAAGCCCAAGGACTGCGAGTTCTACGATCTGGACGTGAAGTATGTCGACCCTACAGACATCCATCGCATTCCGGCGCAGATTTCGCCCGAGAATTACGCTCGTGCTCAGGAGCTTGCCTGTGCCGCTCACAAGGCTCTCGGTTGCCTGGGTATCTCGCGCAGCGACTTTATCGTGAGTGAGGACGGCCCCGTCATCCTCGAGACCAATACCATTCCCGGCATGACCGATACGTCGCTGTATCCGGATGAGATCCGCCACACCGACGACATAACGTTCCCGCAGGTCTGTGACAGCCTGATCCGTATGGGCCTTCGTCGAGCGGGCATTGCATGCTAATCGAGGACGCGGTTTCGTCAGGAACGCCGCAGTTTGTCATCGACTCCTATGCCACGCTAGCCGAACGCGCCAAAACGCAGTCCTTTGGCCTTATCGAGGAAGATGTGATTGTCCTCGATACCGAGACCACAGGTCTTTCGGTGCAGGACAATGAGCTGATCGAGATCTCGGCGGCCCGTCTTTCGGGCCGCGAGATCGTCGACCGTTTCGATACCTTCGTGCATCCCAAGCAGCTGATTCCCGCCGAGATTACCGAGCTCACGAGCATTACAAATGCCGACGTGGCAGATGCCCCGTCGGCCGTTGAGGCCGTCGCCGCTCTCGCCGATTTTGTCGGTGGTTGCCCGGTGATCGCACATAACGCCACGTTCGACCGCTCGTTTATCGAGTCGGTCAAAGGCGGCGTCAACGTGAGCGATATTTGGATCGATTCGCTGGCGCTGTCGCGCATCGCGCTTCCGCGCCTGGCCTCGCACAAGCTGTCTTTTATGGCCGATCTGTTTGGCTGTGACTCGGTATCACACCGTGCCAATGCCGACGTCGACGCCCTGTGTGGCGTATGGCGCGTGTTGCTCGTGGCGCTCACCGACTTGCCCCAGGGCCTCATGGCGCGCCTAGCCGACATGCATCCGGATGTGCCTTGGTCCTATCGTCCTATCTTCTCATTCTTGGCGGGGCAGAACCCTGGTTCTATCTTCTCTCTCAGCGCCGCTCGTACTGACGTTCTCAAGGCCGATCGCGCCGACGATCGGGTGGACGCCGACGAACTGCCGGTCCTCAAGATGCCGAGTCGTGAGGAGATTGAGGCAGACTATGCGCCAGGTGGCCTGGTCAATCGCATGTACCCCACCTACGAGCCGCGTGATGAGCAGATCGCGATGGCGCTCGAGGTCCGCGATGCGCTGGTCACGGGCACTCATCGTGTAATTGAGGCGGGCACGGGCGTCGGCAAATCGATGGCCTATCTGGTACCTTTTGCCGAGGCAGCGCGCCGTAACAACATCACGGTTGGTATTGCGACCAAATCGAACAATCTTGCCGACCAGCTCATGTACCATGAGCTGCCAAAACTTGCCGAGCAACTGGACGGTGGTCTGTCATTTTGCGCTCTCAAGGGGTATGACCACTATCCGTGCCTGCGCAAGCTTGAGCGCATGAGCCGCGGCCAGGTCGAGATTACCACCAAGCGCGATCCGGCGGACACGCTCACGGCGGTCGCGGTCATTATGGCGTACGTCTGCCAATCAGCCGATGGCGACCTCGACTCGCTTGGCATTCGGTGGCGCAGCGTCAACCGCCCCGACTTTACGACGGCCTCGCGCGAGTGTGCTCGTCGCCTCTGCCCGTTTTTCCCTGATAAATGTTTGGTCCACGGTGCTCGCCGTCGTGCGGCGCATGCCGATGTGGTGGTCACCAACCATTCCCTGCTGTTCCGCAATGTCGCGGCCGAGGGCAGGATTTTGCCTCCGATTCGTCATTGGGTAATCGACGAGGCCCATTCCATCGAGCGCGAGGCACGCCGTCAGTGGGCGCGCGTGGTGTCGGCGGACGAATCACGCGTTCTGTTTGAGCGCCTGGGTGGCTCGAGCACCGGCGCGCTAAGCCAGGTTTCCCGTGATTTGGCAACCTCCGAGGGCTCTACGCTCTATCTGGGCCTTACTGCCAAGGCGACGTCGACGGTTGCGCGCGCGAGCATGGCAATCGCCGACGTGTTCGATGGCGTTCGCGAGCTCGGCCGCCGTGCCCGTGGGGGTTATGACAATGCCAATCTATGGATTGGCCCCGAGCTGCGCGAATCTGACGACTGGCATGATTTCTTACCGTCGGCCTACACTGCCATCGACGCATTGGAACAAGCTGACAAGAGCGTCGACGCGCTGGTGCAAGCCGTCGCCGCCGACAAGCCCGAGGTTGTTGTTGATCTGGGTGATATCTCGCGCCGCCTGCACGAGCTGGCCGAGAACCTCAAACTCATCATTGATGGCGCCGATGAACACTACGTGTATTCGCTGCAGGTCAATCGCAGGTTGCGTGCCGGCGGAGAGTCGATGACCGCAGAGCGCATCGACATTGGTGAGGCCTTGGCAACCGAGTGGCTGCCCGAGGTTCACACGGCTATCTTTGCCTCGGCGACCATGACGGTGTCCAAAAGCTTTGAACACTTTAACCACGCGGTCGGCCTCGATCGCATCGGTGCTTCGACATCCTCATCGCTGCACTTGGATTCGAGCTACGACTTCGATTCGAACATGGCCGTAGTCGTTGCGGGCGATATCCCCGATCCGCGCGATCGTGAGAGCTATCTTACGGCGCTCGAGCGCGTGCTGGTCGACGCCCATCTTGCCATGGGCGGATCGGTGCTCACGCTGTTCACCAATCGGCGCGACATGGAAGACCTGTACGCCCGCGTTGAGCCCAAGATGGCCCGTGCGGGTCTGGAGCTCAACTGCCAGCAGCGCAACTCATCTCCTCGTCGCCTGCGCGACCGGTTTATCAACGAGCCGACCTCGTCGCTTTTTGCTCTTAAGGCCTTTTGGGAGGGATTCGACGCCAGCGGCGAGACGCTGCGCTGCGTCATCATTCCCAAGCTGCCGTTCTCGAGTCCCACGGACCCGCTCTCGTGCGAGCGCAACCTGCGCGAAGACCGCGCTTGGGCGCGCTATTCGCTGCCCGAGGCGGTGCTCGAGGTCAAGCAGGCGGCCGGCCGCCTTATCCGCTCGTCGACCGATTGCGGCGTGCTGATTCTGGCCGACCCGCGCCTGGTGACGAAGGGCTACGGAAAGAAGTTCTTAACGTCGCTGCCTACGAGCTCCTACCAGCGCATCGAATCGGCGCAGATCGGGCACTATCTGCAACTGTGGCGTGCACGCCACGAGCGGCGGCGCTAAAGCGGACAGACGAGGGTCTTTGCCATATCGCACAGACGCTTTGACAGGGCGGGGTCATCCAAGATGCGGATGGCTCCGCCCGCTGCGATTACCTGGCTCAGTAGCCAACGCTCGGAGCCATAATGCACGGTTACCGTTGCCATGTCTGCCCCGCTGCGCTCGATTAGGGTGATGCCGGCCCAGTCCAGATGCTCCGCCATATCGAATGGCATCAAGAGCTTTGCGCTACGCTGCGTCCGAGCAAGGGAATCGTGGAGGGATGTGACGTCCGGTGCATGAGGCACGACGGAGTCTTCCGTCAAGGCGAGTCCCTCGATTTTATCCATGCGATAGGTGCGCTGCTCATCGACCGCGATGTCCCAGGCAATCAGGTATGTTTGGTCGCCGTTTGCCGTAATGCGCAAGGGGTCGACCAGACGCTCACGTGGCCGTGCATCGTCCATCGAGCGATACGAGATGCGGCAGCGAACACCGTCCTGAATGGCGCAGCTCAGCTGCTGCCAGTGCGACCCGTGGTTGACGGTGTCAAAGACGCGCTGGTTATAGCCGAGCTCTTCGGGTAGAAGGGCATGTCGAATCCGAGCTGCCGTATGCGGCTCGATCCCCAACGATTCAAGTTCATGGTTGAGCACAGCGCCCTCGGCGGCACTCAAGCGCAGCGGTAGCACACGCCCGGCGTCACCGGTGAGGACCACACGCTCGCCGCGGCATTCGCAGATGATGCGCGCGCCCGATTCTCGGTCCGCGAGCGTCGAGACGATCTCGAGAATCTCGTCGAGCGATACCCCCGTGATGTCAAAGCGACTGCAAATCTCGGTCCGTGTCATGCCGCTCTCGCCGGCGGCGTAGAGGGCCTCCATGATGTCGATGGCGCGCGAGAGTCTCTGCTCGCTGGTGAGTTTACGCACGGGCATACTCGTGCACCGTCCTTTCAATGAGGTGGTTCCACGCCTGTTTGAGCGATTTGGGGGCCACGGGCCTCATGCCGTCCATGGCGTGGGCCATGCAAAATGAGGCGCCGGCTTCAAGATCGCGCACGTCAACGGTCCAGGTCCATCCCACATCGGTGTGTACGAGCTCACCTCGCCCACGCGTGAGACCGTTGATCATATCGATCTGCGTCTGAGGGGCGAATGAGAACGTGGCTGCAACGGGCGGTCGGTCGGCAAAATCGAATTCAAAGAACAGGTAGTCGCTGAGGTTGAAGTCCGCGGGGATGACGTAGGCCTTCGAAGGACGCCAAGCGCGAACGATACGGTCGCAGCGGAATGTCCTGATGTCGTCGGTGACGTTGTCGAGGCCGCAGAAGTAAGCCACGCCCTCGCGCTCGAACATGCCGTAGACGCAGACGGTACGTTCTCTCTGCTCGCCGCGTCCGTTCTGATATAAAAATCGCAGCGCGCATCGCTCGGCAAAGGCGCTCCAAACCGCATCGACGGTGGGAGAGCGGCTGATCGGCGCCTCGTCTACCGTCGTCCTGCCGGTGAGATAGGCAATCTTGGAGCGAATATCGGCAAGCGGTGCGGCAAAAGTGGATGAGCCGGCCGCTAGTGTCTGGTCGATGGCGTTGAGCAGGATATCGGCGTCGTCTGCGGTGATGAGGCCGCCTGCCGCAAACGTGTGCTCGCGGTCGATTGTCCACGAGCTTTCCTCGGTCTCCTGCGCGCCGGTGGGGCGAACCTCCTTGATTAAGATGCCGCGTTCGAGCAGCTTGTCACGATCGCGTCGAAACTTGCGCTTATCCGAGTCGATATTGCCCGAGCCATATCCCAGGTCAGAATCCAAGACGATCTGCTCGGTCGTCAGCGGTTCGGGGGAGCTATTGAGCACAAAGAAAAGATTGAGGATGCGCTGAGCCGTTTTATCGAAACTGGGCTCCGAATTTCCCTTTTTAATTGTCTCGGTCGTGTCGCTTGCCGTCATAGAGTCCTCGCATGAGAAGGTGGTTTGCTGCCATGATTTTAGTCCGATATGGAGATTAGGCTATATCCTTGTCCGCTCGGGGCGTTAAGATGGCCCGAATTCGGTCGTTTGCGCTCGCTCGGGGTATACTTTCGACTATATACGGTTCTAATGTGCATGCATTGGGCCTATTTGTCGGATTATGGATGTGGAGCGCACATGGCGAACACCCAGAACTATATTAACCACCTGCTGCAGAACACCGGCATTACGCCGGCATGCAGCGAAGAAGAGCGCTTGGCTGCCGAAGATATCGCTCAGATCTTCCGCAACCACGGCTTTGACCCCGAGGTTCAGGAGTTCAATGCCCCGGCGCCCAGTAGGTTGGCATTTGCCGTTACCGGTATTCTTGCGTTTGCCGGCGCCCTGCTGATGGGCATCGGCGGCGGTATCGGCTTGGTCGCCACCTTGCTGGCCATTGTCGGCGCCGTTCTTTACGTGCTCGAGCGCACGGGCCACCCCGTGGTTTCGCGCCTGGGCAAGACGGGCGTGAGCCAAAATGTCATCGCCTACCACAAGGCCTCGGGCCCGCTCGCGTCCCCGCGTAACCGCCCGGTGGTCGTTGTCGCACACTACGACTCTCCCCGTGCTGAGCTGCTCGCCCGCGAGCCTTATGCTTCGTATCGTGCGCTCATCGCCAAGCTGTTGCCCGTTGCCACGGTTGCCCCCGCTGCCGTTGCCATCCTGCGTATTCTGCCGCTCCCCGGCGCGCTCAAGGTTCTGCTGTGGATTGTCGCGATCCTCGCTTCCCTCGTTGCACTCGCCAACGCGGTAAACATCATCTCTAACCGCCACATTCTTCCCTATACGTCTGGCGCGGTGTGCAACAAGTCTTCTGTCGCCGCTATGCTCGGCGTTATGGACAACGTTGCTCCCTTCCAGGGCGAAAACGAGTTTCCCGACGATGTTCCGTTCGATACCTATTTTGGGGAGCAGAAGCGTCGTGCCGAGGAAATGGCGCGCGCAGCGGCGGAATATGCCGCGGCCCAGCAGCAAAACGACTACGGCAACACCATCGAGTATGAAGAGCCTACCTACGCCGAGGACGAATTCGGTCAGCCGATTGCTCCCGACGCTCAGACCGAGCCCGAACAGGGTGAGGCTTTCGACGAGCAAATCGAGGGCTTTGAGGGTGCGTCTGCCGACGAGACGCTGATCGGCGCTATCGTGCCTGAGGATCAGAATCAGGCTGCCCAAGCCGAAGAGTTCAATGACGAGGTTCCCGCTGCCGAGCCGGCGGAGGAGTCTGCCGAGCCCGAGCCCAAGCTCTATCGCAACGCCGCCGGCAACATCCGCTTTGGTTCGGATGCCATCCGTGCGCTCGGAATGCTTCCCGAGTCCTGCACGCTCGATTACGAGGAGGGCGAGGAGCCAACGTTTGAGCCCGGGCCTGCCCCCGTCGTGGCTGCGCCTGCGCCCGTTGTCGCTGCGGATGATGAGTCTGCCGCGGTTACCGCTGCCGTTGCCGATCCCGAGGCGGTGTCCGCGTTCGATCCCGCGGCAGGACTGGACATTTTGGCTCCCGCCGCACCGGCGCAAGACGTTGCGGACGAGTCTGACGACGATTACGTTGAACAACCGAGGCGCGTGTCTTACGAGAGCGATACTGATTTCTCGGCCGAGATTCCCGCGGCAACGCCGCATGCCGACATTGCATCCGCGTTCTCGTCGATTGGCGCCAGCGCTTCCAACTTCTTTAAGGGTGCGTTTGCAAAGGGCAAGAAATTTGTCGACGATTTCGAGGAGAAGCGCGCTGCCGCACGCGAGGCTGCCGAGCAGGAGGCTATCGCTCCGCAGCAGGCAGCCGAGGCGGCACGTGAGCTCGCGGCGCAAGAGTTCGAGCAGAACGAGGCTATGCAGTCCGCGCCCGTCGAAGCCGCCGAAGCTACAACGTCCTTTGAGTCCCAGCAACCGGCGTCCGCGGATGTTGTTGAGGCGACGACGTCTTTCGAGGCTCAGCAGCACGTCGATAGCACCATGTCGTTTGATGCCGCGCAGTTCGATTCCACGATAACGTTTGAAAAACAGGGCACCGCGATTGCCGAGCCCCTTCCTGTTTCCGATGAGCAGGGCGACGCGGCAGACGATGACGAGCCTGTTGATGCTGCCGAAATCCAAGATGCCGCCGAGGACGAGCCCGTCGAGGCCAACTCTGACGAAGAGCAATACGCGGCAGCCGAGCAAGATGATTCGACCGAGGTCGAGCAGGAGGAAGTGCCTGCGGTTTCCGAGACTCCCGAGACGGATGAGTCGAGGCCTTATTCCACGCAGATTTTCACCATGCCGACCCCGAGTGGTTCCGGTGCCACGGTTGCCAATGTCGCTCCCACCCAGGACGAAACGGTCGATTCCCTTATGGCCCAGATTTCCTCCCAGGCATCGCCGCGCCCGCAGATGAATGTTCCCGATCCGGCGTCGGCACCGTCGCCTGCACCTTCCTCGTCTCCGCTGGCTTCGGTCCCCGATCCGTCGCTGCCGTCTATGAAGCAGGCAAACGTTGCGTCTCGCACGTCGCTGTTCGACCTTCCCGACCCCTCCGCACAGGTCAACGATCCCTTTGCTACTGCCCAGGGCCCCGAACCCACATCGGCACCCGTTGCGCCTCCTATGCCCGTTGCGTCGGGCGCACAGCCGATCGAGACCATTTCGGCTCCCGCCCCGGCGGCACCCAAGTCTCGTAAGCGCGGCCTGGGTGGTCTGTTCGGCCGTAAAAAGAAAAACGAGCAGGACAGCATGAGTGACTGGCTGGGCGTCGAAGACGATTACGATGCCAAGAAGTCCGGTCGCGGTATCGGTTCGTGGGATAACTTCGAGGACGATAACGATGGCTGGAAGGGTGGCGCTACGTCTTCCGATGGCGCTTCTTCCGAAGATATGCTCTCGGCTGTCGCCTCTATGGGCGATGATGAGCTGCTCGGTCACGATATCTGGTTTGTGGCAACGGGCGCCTCGGATTGTGATGGCGCTGGCATGAAGGCCTTCTTGGCTTCGCATCGCGATAAGCTCCGCGGCGTATTCTTTATCAATCTTGAATCCGTCGGCGCCGGTAGGCTTTCGGTGGTGACGGTCGAGGGCGAACAACAGCTGCTCAAGGGCGATCGCCGCATCATGAACCTGGTCAGCAAGGTCTGCAAGTCGTTCCATGTCGATTGTGGCGCGCTCGAGATGCCCTATGCCAAGACCGATGCCTATGCCGCGCTCGAGGCGAGCCGCCGAGCCCTTACCATCGCCGGCGTGGACGGCACACGTCTGGCTTGCGCTCGTACCGAGGATGACCTGCCCCACAATGTCAACCCGACGAACATCGCTACGGTATCCGAGGTCGTGACCGAGGTTATCCGCCGTTCGTAGACGGAGCTCTAAGGAGTCAACGTGTTTTCGTATATTAAGCGCCATTGGCCTGTCTACGTGATTTTGACCTTGATTGCCATTGCGTTAGGATTTGGGGCTGCCTACATCGTGGGTGCAAAGGGCTCGACCCCCGCCTCCGCAATCAGCGAAGAGGTGGAGCAAGAACAGAGTACGGGTGCCGATGGGATTCCTGAGTCCGAGCAGGCAATCGTTGATGGTGGATCTTCGTCTGCAGAGTAGATACGGCGATTTACATGATTGAAAGCGGGCGAGCCAGGGGACTGGCTCGCCCGCTTTTTCATCGCGCTAGCGCTTCTTTGGGATCGACCTAAGGCGAGCGAACCATAGGGCTGCGGCACCCGAGGTCAGGAGCGCGGTGATGCAAGCGGCGATGGGAACTGATCCTGTTGCCGGTAGGTCCTGCGGTAGGGTACAGCGTTGAATGACGCTGTCCTCGTCATGTGACTCAAGTTTATCGCCGCCACCGTTGCGGCAAAGATCGACGCGCGCGCTGTTGGTGAGTGCGGTTTGGGGCGTATAAGCCGACGTTGCCTGCATGTGTACGACTGCGCCCCGAGCGTCTGTGCCAAGGATTGCTTTGGCATCGTCAAGGTCGTCGTGCTCATCTTTGAGATCATCGCGGGTCCAAGAATCCGCATCGCTTCGAGTCGTAAAGTCGGCGGCTACCGCACCGTATTCAATTCGAATGCCTGTTACGACGGTATTGGATGCAAGGTCGAGCTCTTCCGCCTCGAGTGTGGTGGATTCCGTGGTCGAGACATCCGCCTTCCAGAGGCGCCAGCCGTCGTAATCGACGAGGCGGCAGTCCTCACCAAGGCTCTCTTTTACTTCGTCGGACTCAAGCCAAGGATTTTCGTGTCCATCGTCAAGTGTCGCGTTCGCCGGCTCATCGACGTCTGTCGAGTCCAACGGCGTCGTGCGATACCACACGTTGCACAGACCGTTGAGGTCGCCGATGGCGACGGGGGTTTCGATTGAGATGAATCTCGCCGTGCCGTCTTTGGCGCACTCAAGATCATCGGTAATCGTAAACTCATCAACCCAAGTAGCGGAATCGTTTCGAGCGTCGATGGTATAGGAGAAAAGTCCATCCGTATTAGTTTGCGTCGCGGCGCGATTTTTACCATCGCCGTTAGCCAACAGGCCCTTTTCGATAGGTTGGACAAGTTCCTGACGCTTGTCGACCTGTCCCTTTATCTCGATGGGCGCATCCTTCATCGCGACGGATTGGACTTCTCCCGTATCCTTTATTTCAAACGTTATTTCCTCGGCAAGGTCATAGGTCCGCGGAGACATCATTTCGCGCAACGAGTAGGTGCCGGGTGCAAGATGTTCGACGCGGTGTGGCTTGTCGGATGAGGTCCAGGAGTCTATTTCGGTTTTATCGGGACCATATAAGGTGAGTTGTGCGCCTTCCACTTCCTGCTCACCGCTTGCATCGACCTTGGAGATATCAACCTTGGTGTAATCGTCGGATACGTTAAGCCGTGCTTCTACAACGGGTGTTTTCTGGTCGGCATAAGTAAGGTCGACAATATGGGTTGTCCGATCGAGCAAGAAGCCTGCCGGCGCTTGAGTCTCGACAACCTCGTAGCGTGCGGTGCCAAGTCCCAGCGGGAGGTTGTCCGCGCGTGCTTCTCCAGTTTCATCCGTCGTGATGGTAGCGACAGTCTCACCGTCGAGCGCGGCAATGCTACCGTCGGGGCGCACGATATCACTCGAGGCACGGATCTCAAAGACGGCGCCCGCGAGGCTGCTGCCGTCTATGGCATCGGTTTTAACGATCCTGATGTTTCCGGTCGCGGCGTGGTCATAATACGAGGCGATTGCAACGGGCGTTAGGTTCATGTCGGCGGGTATGTTTACCTCGATCTCCTCGCCGACAAGATAGGGCTCTTTGGCCGAGGTTTCGCGTACATAATAGGTGCCCGGCACGAGCGATTCGGGCAGTGTGACGGTCCCGGTCGCGTCAGTCGTAAAGGTGTCCATTACGTTATGTGTTGGATACCAGCAAGTTTGTGAGACAGATTCGTGATTGCTGTCGAGTAGTTGGAAGGTGAATCCGGCTAGTGGAACAGAAGCGCCTGTTTGGGCATCGCGTTTTACAATCTGGAGATGCGTCGACAGAGCGTGGTTGTCCACGATATATTGAAGCTCGGCGCCGTTGGAAATCTGATTGGCCCCGACGGTCCATTCCCCTGCACGTTTAAAACCCTCGGGGACGGTTTCCGGAACCTCGCGAACCGTGTAGCCGGCACGGTCGTATGGGACGGCTCCGTGGACACCGGCGGGTCGCTTGCCTGCGCCGAACCATGCTTCGGGCTGATCTTTGGTGGAGGCAAAGCCATAGACGTTTGTGGTCAGTGTGCCAACAACCTGCTGAGAGCTGTTGCTGACAACCTCAAAGACAACACCTTCCGCCGGCTGCTCCAGGCCGGATTGGTCGCTATTGCCGTAATCCTTGAATTTGGAAATCTCAAGGTTAAACGCAATGGGGATATCGGAAACGCGAGATTCGATCTCGACCACGCCTGAATCGCCGAGCTGGTCGGCTCCAACGGTATAGGTCCAGCTGTCGTTGGATGGCAGGTAGCCCTCGGGGGCTTTTGATTCGTAGATGGTAAAGGTTCCTAAGGGGACATCGGCGAGGGTGGCCCGACCGCTTTCGTCGGTCGTGAGGATTTGTGCCCATCCAGGGGTTGATTGCGACACACACGTGAACTCTGCTCCTGCGAGTGAAGATCCCACCTGGGGGCCGGCATTCGTCGCGGCATCGAGTTTTACGATACGCAGATTGATGGTGCCGGGCTGTTCATCAATGGCGACCCGCCCGCCGTCATTCCCCGTGGTAAAGGCAATACGATCGTGGCGGGGGACATAGCCGGCCGGCGCCTTCGTTTCAACTAGGTAGTATGCCGTGTTGGGCAGAAGTGTTGCTTGCGCTCGACCGTTGCTGTCCATCTTGATGGTGCCGACACGCGCGCCGCTGGCGCTCTCAAAAATATCGAATGTTGCCCCGGTAAACTGATAGGTATTGTTTCCGCTGGTAATAACGGTGTTAGCAGACTGCTTTTGGAAGGAAACAGAGACCGCCGGCAGTACATAGAGCATGTCTTGACGTTTGCTGCCGCCCGATACGGCCCCTAGATAGCGTCGCGCGCGGTGCGGAGCGGCTTCGATGCTTCCTGATTTTGCGCTGTCGTGGAGCCACCGCGCAGCCGCCATGACTTCATTGTCGGCGGTAAAGTGTCCGCTCTTGGTTTTACCCTGAGCGGTCGTGTAGGAGTAGGTGCCGTCGACATGGGTAGTGCCGTTGAGCATCCATACGGCAAGCTGGGTGGCGGCGCGGGCGCGATCGGGTGAAAGATGGTAACCGCCAAACGACGTGGTGGTGGGATATCCGTGACAAACGATTGCCGCGAACTCGTCGTCGAGCCACACCCAGCCTTGATCAAAGTTGAGCCATGGGCCGCCCGGTTTGGTGGGGCCGGGGCGCTCCTGGTTCATGCAGTAGGCAATCGAGGTGTCTTGAGCTTCATACTTGCCGATGAAGAAGGGCCCACAATCATCGCTAATAGTGCGGAAGCCGAGCTGGTCGTAGCCATCGACGGCAAATGCGGCTCCCGGTGCCAGGCAGCCGAAAAGCAGGAAGAGGAGCAGGAGCAGCGGACCTGTTGCGATTGCGCTGTGGACAGAGTGCGTGGGTGCGTTGGACATGGCTGCTCCTTATCCCTCGTGCGCCGCACGGGGAGGCTGCGACGCGTAGGATGAGGCTACCCCCGAGGTTCATGCGGGTAAGTACCGGAGCCTGACTAAAAGCTTGCCCAATTCCTGACAAATTGAGCTCAAATACAACAATCAAGCAAAAGCGCAGGTAGAAGATAAGGAGAACAGGAGGTCAAAGGTCCTCATCTCCACAATTGACGCGATTTTCAAACGAATCTCCACAGCTAAAACAAGCATCACCACCCTTGTATCGAACAAGACAACCGCGTTATACTAGCCAACACACAAGCGGGCATCGCCAAGTGGTAAGGCATCAGCTTCCCAAGCTGACACTCGCGGGTTCGAGTCCCGTTGCCCGCTCCATTCGAATTTCAGGCACGGTAACGTTTCGTTACCGTGCCTTTTTCAATAAAGTGCCGGGACTCGAACCCGACAGGGTGCGAGCGTTAAATAAACGCGAAGCGTTTATAGCGAGCAGGCAAGGTCGCCGATAGGCGACCGCAGCCGGTGCGTATTTGCGAAGCAAATACGCAGACGTCCCGTTGCCCGCTCCATGGAGCAAGGAAGATTTCGGGAATGGTAGATTCAGCCCGCTTTGCTCCCACACTTCCCCGGATCTCGGTATGCCACTGAAGCCGGTGCGGATTTGCGAAGCAAATGCGCAGATGTCCCGTTGCTCGCTCCAATTCCAAAATGTTAGGTTAATGCCTGCTGCCCATACTTGCACCCGCGCACGGTACAATGGTTGGGTTACGACCAACGTGCCAATAACCAAAAAGGAGCCGCTATGATCGATCGCTATACCCGCCCGGAGATGGGACACATCTTCTCCCTCGAGAACAAGTACGCCATTTGGCAGGAAATCGAGGTTCTGGCCTGCGAGGCCCAGGCGGAGCTCGGCAAGATCGGTATTTCCAAAGACGAGGCCCAGTGGATCCGCGACCATGCCAACTTTGAGAAGGCGAAGGTCGATGAGATCGAGGAAGTCACGCGCCACGACGTCATTGCCTTCCTGACCAACATGAAGGAATACATCGATGCCGATGTTCCCGAGGGCGACCCCAAGCCCAGCCGCTGGGTTCACTATGGCATGACCAGCTCCGATCTGGGCGACACGGCCCTGTGCTACCAGCTCACCCAGGCCTGCGACCTGATCATCGAGGACGTCAAGAAGCTCGGCGAGATTTGCAAGCGTCGCGCCTTCGAGGAGCGCAACACGCTCTGCGCCGGCCGCACTCATGGCATCCATGCCGAGCCGATGACCTTTGGCATGAAGTTTGGCTCTTGGGCCTGGGAGCTCAAGCGCGATCTGGACCGTCTTGAGGATGCCCGCAAGAACGTTGCCTTTGGTGCCATCTCGGGCGCTGTCGGCACGTACAGCTCCATCGAGCCGTTTGTCGAGGAATATGTCTGCGAGCACCTGGGCCTGGTTCACGACCCGCTGTCCACGCAGGTTATTAGCCGCGATCATCACGCCTACCTCGCCGGCGTTCTCGCCACCACCGCGGCCACCTGTGAGCGCATCGCTACCGAGGTTCGCAATCTGCAGAAGACCGATACACTCGAGGCCGAGGAACCGTTCCGTAAGGGTCAAAAGGGCAGCTCCGCCATGCCGCACAAGCGCAACCCCATCACCATGGAGAAGGTCTGCGGCCTGTCGCGCGTCGTGAAGGCCAACGCGCAGGTTGCCTTCGACAACGTCGCCCTGTGGCACGAGCGTGACATTTCGCACTCCTCTGCCGAGCGCGTCGCCCAGGCCGACAGCTTCATCGCCCTCGACCACATGTTCCAGTGCCTCATTCGCGTTATCGACGGCCTGCAGCTGTACCCTGCCCGCATGATGGCCAATCTCAATAAGACCCGCGGCCTCATCTTCTCCTCCAAGGTGCTGCTCGCCCTCGTCGATACGGGCATCACCCGCGAGGACGCGTACGCCATTGTGCAGGAGAACGCCATGGCAACCTGGCACGAGGTACAGGATTGTGTCTCCGGCCCCACCTTTAAGGAGCGTCTCGAGGCCGACCCGCGCTGCACCGTCAGCCAGGAGAAGCTCGACGAGATCTTTGATCCATGGGACTTCCTCACCCGTATCGACACGGTCTTTGATCGTCTGGAGCAGCTGAGCTTCGAGTAGGTTCGGGCATAACGTTAGCTTTTTAGGGCGCTTTGCTGGTAATGTGTGTTGCCGGCAAAGCGCCTCGTTGCATTTAGGGAAAGACGGGGATAATAGTCGTCTCGAATAACATTCTGAGAGGGGATCGCATGATTTCGTTTGATTACAAGCCTCAGGGCGTGTGTGCTCGCAATATTCACCTTGACCTTTCCGATGACGGCAACAAGGTGATAGGCGTTGAGTTTACCGGTGGCTGCGACGGCAATCTCAAGGCAATCTCCAAGCTGGTCGAGGGCGCTCCTGCCGATCGCGTAATCGAGGTTCTCGCCGGTAATACCTGCGGTATGAAAAAGACCTCCTGCGCCGACCAGCTTACGCGCGCCATCGAGGCCGCTCGCGCCGAGATCGCCTAATGGGTATCGCCGATCACATCAAGAACGGAATATCGCGTCGCGGCTTTGTACTCGGTGGGGCTGCCGCGGCCGCTGCCACGGTGCTTGCCGGATGCTCGAAAAAAACGGGTACCAGCGATGATGCCGCCGGCGAGCCGCAGGTTATCAAGGACGATTCCAAAATTATCTCGATTACGGATGAGTATGAGGCTGTCGACATCGATCTTGAGCCGGCGGCGTCGTGGACGCTGCCTCTGGGTACGCTGCTGTACTACTGCGACGGCGATTACGCCGCGGCGATGATGGCGCCCGCATCGGCATTGCACGCCAACACGCTCGGTGTGCTCAACCTGGGCGATGGCTCGCTTACCACATTAATCGAGGATCCTGTCGAGGGCACGGGATATGCATTCTACGATGTCCGCGCCGGCGACGGCGTATTCGCGTGGGTTGAGATGAACTTTGCCAATTCATCGTGGAAGCTCTACGCTCAAAATCTGTCGGGCGCTTCGCTCTCTGGCGATGTGGTTGAGCTCGATCGAGGTGGCAAGGACTATGATCCGCCCCTGTTTACGGCGTTCGGGTCATCAGTCATCTGGTATAAAATGCCTTCGGCAGGCGGCAATAAAACGAGTAGTGATTCGTTTTGCTATCGTCGCTCACTTGATGAATCCAAGGCCGAGACAATTTGGAAATCGACGGGCCGCTTTGCATCGGCCCCGCGCGCGAGCGACGGCATTTTGACCATCTCGCCGCGTGTCCGCAACGACGAGGGCGTCTACTACGGCATAACGGCAATCGATCTGACCGACGGCAACAACACCAAGCGTGCCCAGCTGGTCCTTCCCTCGTCAGTCTCGCCTTTCGAGGCCGTGTATATGGGCGATACCTTCGTGTTTTCTATCGAGGCGGCCTATAGCGGCGTGGGCAGCCTGGGCAATATGGGCACGTATATCGGTAATGAGGGAGGGCCGTACCTCTTTCTGTCACGCGAGCCGCTCGCATGTGCGGCTGGCAAGAAGAATAAATACCTTGTTAAGGTACAGGCGTCGCATTTCCTGATCGACACCTCTGCCAAGACCTATGGCTCGCTGCTGTCGCCCGACCGCGCTTTGGAGTATGGCGATTATCCAGCTACGGCGGGAAAATCGGACTCATTCCTTACGTACGCCACGGTGCGCAACAGCCAGGGTATACCAGAGACGGTCACTGCACGCCTATTCTCTCTTTAAGCTTAGAGGGGTTAAAAAGGCGCCAACAGGGGAATAAACGCGTTGTAATTGTGAGTACCGCCCGCCGAGCTGCCGCGTCATAGCGGCATCCGGCGGGCTCAGGTGCGTTAAAATGGGCTTGTTCTTAGCTAATTGAGACAGGGGGGCCGTGTTATGGCTTCAGATGCAAAAAAGATTCTGCTGGTCGAGGATGAGAAGGCAATCCGTGACGCCGTCGCTGCCTATCTCGAGCGCGAAGGCTACTGTGTTGTGGGCGTCGGCGACGGCCAGTCCGCGATCGAGGAGTTCGAGAAGCATCAGTTCGACCTGGTCGTGCTCGACCTTATGCTCCCCAAGATTCCCGGCGAGCGCGTTTGCCGCACCATTCGCGATACCTCGGATGTCCCCATCATCATGCTGACGGCTAAGGGCGAGATCGAGGACCGTATTATCGGTCTTGAGCTCGGCGCCGACGACTATCTGATTAAGCCGTTCTCGCCGCGCGAGCTCGTCGCCCGCGTTCGCGCTCTGTTCCGCCGTGCCCATCAGGCCGACGAGCCCGCCGTCGAGGTACTCGACTTCGGCGATCTGGTCATCGATATCTCGGGCCACAAGATCTTGGTCGAGGGCAAGGAAGTCGATCTGACGGCTTCCGAGTTTAAGCTGCTCACCACGCTTGCCCGCCATCCCGGCCGTGTGTATAACCGCATGGAGCTGGTCGAGAAAGTGCTCGGGTATGACTTTGAGGGCTATGAGCGCACCATCGATAGCCACGTGAAGAATCTTCGCGCCAAGCTGGGCGATGATCCCAAGAAGCCCAAGTGGCTCTACACCGTCCATGGTGTCGGCTATCGCTTCGAGGCTCCGGCCAAGACCGATAAGTCGGACGAGAAATAGGGAAATCACATATGACACCTGCGCGCTTTGAAATCGGACAAAAGCACAAGCAGGAGAGCGAGGCGGGTTCCAAGGCTAGTTGGAACACGCCTCGTTCCGATTCACGGCCAACGATGAGCTATCCCTCGCGCATGGCACTTGCTTTTGCTCTGACATCGCTCATGACGGTATTGGTGCTGGTGGGCGTTGTCTCTGTTGTGTGGGGCACGGTCTTTTCGGATTACACACGCTCCAATATCGTCGAAATCGCAAACTCCGCTGCCGAGAAGTTGGCGACCTCATATGAGGAAAACGGCTCTTGGACCGCGGGAGAACTGCGCACGGTCGCAACGTCGAGTTTGGTTTCCGACGATCTGGGCATGCAGGTCGTCAATAAAAAGGGTGTGATCGTTTATGACGATTCCTGGCCCTCGGCAAGCGCCACCGCCGATGTACGCGAAAACCAGGCTACGACCGACGACACGAGCGGCAAGAGGGCATCGCATAGCCCTGTCTCGTCTGCTCCAACCGACTCCGATAGCGTTGCTAACGTCGAGATTGTAACGTCTTCCGGCGAGCATGTCGGACAGGTAAAGCTGTGGGCCATCGGCTCCGACGCTCTGCTCACCAAGGCGGACTCTGCGTTTAGGGAGAAGACCTTTAACGCCATGGCCCTCGCCGCGGTTGTTGCAATCTGCATTTCGGTCGTTATCGGATCGCTCGTGTCGCGCATGCTCACCAAACCGATTCATCGCATCACCAGTACCGCAAAGCAAATCCGTGACGGCGACCTGTCGGCTCGCACGGGGCTGCGCGGCGATGACGAGATCGATCAGCTGGGAGAGACCTTCGACGAGATGGCCACCTCACTCGAAAAGGATATGAAGCACGAAAAGCGCCTGACCTCTGATGTTGCCCACGAGCTGCGCACGCCGCTCATGGCCATGCTGGCAACGGTCGAGGCCATGCAAGACGGTGTGTATCCCACCGACGATGAGCATTTGGAGACCGTTGCTTCCGAGACGCGTCGCCTGGCTCGTCTGGTGCAGCAGATGCTCGACCTATCGCGTATGGAAAACAGCACGGCTCCGCTCAATCTAGAACCGGTGGACATGGTTCCGTTCGTGCGATCGATTGTGAACGGCCAGGAGCGTCTGTTTGCCGACCGTGACCTTCGTCTTCGCTTTGCAGATGAAACCCAAGGGCACGACGATGTCGTCGAGGCCGATCCCGACATGATCACGCAATGTGTTATCAACCTCATGAGCAACGCCATGCGCTACACCCCCGAGGGCGGTTGGGTCGTGGTGTCGGTGCTCAGTGACCGCAGGCATGTCAGCATTGCCGTTTCTGATACCGGTATCGGTATTGCCAAGGACGATCTGTCGCGCATTTTCGGGCGGTTTTGGCGCGCCGATGCCAGCCGCGCCCGCGAAGCTGGCGGCCTGGGCGTCGGCCTCGCCGTGACCAAGCAGATCGTCGAGCGTCACCATGGCTACATATCCGTGGAGTCGGAGCTTGGAAAGGGTACGACTTTTACAATTCATCTGCCCCGCGAGCACACGGCGGACGCGGCATCTACTACAATGGAGCACTAGCTTTTCGCTATTCGGTGAAGGAGGGGCCGCGTCCCTGCCGCTCCGAGTTTGCGAAAACATGCGGGAAAGAACCCGCATTTCTGTCGTATTTAGGTAAGGAGTGACTCACGTGACAACGATGGAGCGTCGTCCGGATTCCCGTGGCAAGGTTCGTGATATTTACGATGCCGGTGAAAACCTGCTGATGGTCGCCACCGACCGCATTTCTGCGTTCGACTTCATTCTTCCCGACGAGATTCCGTTTAAGGGAGAGGTGCTCAATCGCATCTCGGCATTCTGGTTCGATAAGTTTGCCGACATCGTCCCCAACCATCTCGTTTCCATCGACCCGGCGGATTTCCCCGAGGAGTTTGCTGAGTATCGTGACTACCTCGCTGGCCGCGCCATGCTGGTTAAGAAGGCCCAGACGATTCCTATCGAGTGCATCGTCCGCGGCTATCTGACCGGTTCGGGCAAGAAGACCTACGACGAGAACGGCACCGTCTGCGGCATCCAGCTGCCTGAGGGCCTGACCGAGGCTTCCAAGCTTCCCGAGCCGTTGTTCACGCCGTCCACGAAGGCCGAGATCGGTGACCACGACGAGAACATCTCGTTCGAGCGTTGCTGCGAGATCGTGGGCGAGGACATCGCCACGCAGATTCGTGACCTTTCCCTCAAGATCTACAAGGCCGCTGCCGAGTACGCCGCGACCCGTGGCATCATCATTGCCGACACCAAGTTCGAGTTTGGTGTTATTGATGGCAAGGTCACGCTGATCGACGAGTGCCTCACGCCCGACTCCAGCCGTTTCTGGCCTGCTGCCAGCTACGAGGAGGGCAAGATCCAGCCTAGCTACGACAAGCAATTCGTCCGCAATTGGCTCAAGGCCAACTGGGATATGACGGGGGAGACCCCGCACCTGCCCGCCGAGGTCATCGATGGCACGTCCGAGCGCTATCGCGAGGCCTTCCAGATCATCACTGGCTCCCAGTTCACAAGCATGAAGGAGAACGCATAAGTGAGTACCCGTAGCGCCACGAACAAGCGCACGCAATCCCACGAAGTTACTGGGGTTGCGCGCAAGTCTGCCGCATCTGCTAAGCCCGCGCGCCAAGCAGCGAGCTCCGTTCGCGTCGTGCCGGCTTCGTCTAAGGCACGCCGCAAAGAGCTCGAGAAGGGCGAGAACCTCGAGGGCCTCTCTAAAGAGGAGAAGCGCGCCCGCAAGGCTAAGCAGCGCGCCAAGGAGGACCGCATCTATACGGTGTCGAATATCCTCCTCAAGCAGGACGAGGACTACACCAAGCGCCGTCGCATCTGGTGGATTGTGCTCGCCATTGGCATGGTGCTCGTCGTGGCAATTTGGGCCTCGCTGTACTTCGCTCCCGCTGGCATGGTGTCCAGCCCTGTCCAGATGGTCGGCATCGTTTTGTCCTATGTCATCATCCTAGGTGACTTTATCTACGACTTCGCTCGTATTCGTCCCTTGCGCAACATGTACCGCGCGCAGGCCGAGGGCATGTCCGAGAACAAGCTCAACGCTCTTATCGAGCGCGCAGCTGCCGAGGAGGACAAGAAGGACTCCAAGAAGAAGTAGCGTTTGCATACATACTTATCGCTAAGATATAAGGCGCGTCGTTTTTGCGGCGCGCCTTTTTACTGTTCTATAGATAGATGGAGTGGCACATGATTCGAGCTGCCCTGACGGTCGAAGAGGCCCTGGAGGGTATGAAGTCCCTGGAGCCCAAGATTAAAAACTATGCGCGCCTGGTTGTCCGCAAGGGCGTAAACGTTAAGCCCGGCCAGGAAGTTGTCGTTCAGTCTCCGGTTGAGTGCGCGCCGTTTGCGCGCGTGGTGGTCGCGGAGGCCTATGCTGCCGGCGCCGGCCACGTGACGGTCATCTGGGCCGATGATGCCGTGACGAGGCTCACGTACGAGCATGTCGAGAAAAGCTATTTTGAGCAGACGCCCGAGTGGAAGCGCCTGCAGCTGGATTCCCTGGCCCAGGACGGTGCCTGCTTTATCTTTATCGAGGGTGCGGACCCCGCCGCCCTTAAGGGCATCGATCCCGCTAAGCCCGCTGCAGCTTCTAAGGCAAAGAACACGCAGTGCAAAGTTTTCCGCCGTGGACTGGATTACAACATCAATCCGTGGTGCATCGCCGGCGCTCCGGTCGTGGCTTGGGCGCGCGAGGTGTTCCCGGGAGACGCCGATGAGGTTGCAATCTATAAGCTGTGGAATGCGATTCTGCACACCGCTCGCGCCGATGGCCAGGACCCAGAGAGCGACTGGGAGCTCCATGACGCCGCATTCGAAAAGAACCTGCGTTTCCTGAACGACAATCGTTTCGACTGCCTGCATTACACCGCGGCAAATGGAACCGATCTGACGATTGGCATGACGAAGGGTCACGAGTGGGCCGGCGGCAAGGGCAAGACGCCCGATGGGCACCCCTTCTTCCCCAACATTCCCACCGAGGAAGTCTTCACTTCGCCCGATCGCATGCGCGCTGACGGTATCGTGTACTCGGCCATGCCGCTCATCCACCACGGCAATAAAGTCGACGATTTTTGGATTAAGTTCGAGGGCGGCCGCGTGGTGGACTACGACGCCCGCGTGGGCAAGGCAACGCTCGCAAGTATCATCGATACGGACGAGGGCGCTGCTCACCTGGGAGAGGTCGCGCTCATTTCCAAGAACACGCCGATCCGCGAAAGTGGTGTTCTGTTCTACGATACGCTCTATGACGAGAACGCTAGCTGCCATCTCGCGCTAGGTGTCGGTTTCCCCGAATGCATCGAGGGTGGGTATGACATGTCCAAGGAGGAGCTCCTGGAGCATGGCGTTAACGTCTCGAGCACGCACGTCGATTTTATGATCGGCACGGACGACATCGATATTACGGGCATTACGCCTGATGGACGTGAAGTTGTGATTTTCCAGAACGGCCAATGGAGTTGGGAATAGTCCCAGACCGTGGTACAATGCCACCCGCGGGCCGTTAGCTCAGCTGGCAGAGCAGGGGACTTTTAATCCCAAGGTCCAGGGTTCGAACCCCTGACGGCCCACCCAAAGATTGTTGAGACGGTCAACTTCGGTTGGCCGTCTTTTTTGTCGCCCTTTCATGGGTTCGAACCCGTCGGGGCGCGGAGCTGAGTAAACGCGTGAGCGTTTGCCAGCGCAGCGCGCAAGGCGCGAAAGCGCCGCAGCGGCCGCCTGCGAAGCAGGCTGAACCCCTGACGGCCCACCCAAAGATTGTTGAGACGGTCAACTTCGGTTGGCCGTCTTTTTTGTTGCCGGTGCACGGGTTCGAACCCGAACTTCTCTATATATAAGAACGCTTGGCGAACAAAACCCGCCTTTTACCGATGGGAAACAAATAGCTGATGCCTTTGGGGTAAAGTAGCGCTCCAGAGATGACCGATGTCTCAATACTCATAAAACAGCTGGTCATCGCCAATATCAGAAGCCAATGCTTCAGTTATAACCTCAGGGGCGCGACTGAGGGACATATTCATTTGTGAACAAAATATGGAGTGCCAGATTCCCGCCCACGGGGCCCCTCCGGTCTGGCAATATATCTCCTTGCCGCGCGGCCCGGTGGAACCGGGAACCAGCGCAGGCGTGCACCTTGAGAACCGGATACTGCGAGGATGGACACTCACTTCAGTGTCGCATCCGGGCAGACATCGAACCATTTGAAATGGTCTAACTTGGATTTGTTTTTCGCAAGGCCGCCGAGAGGCGGCCCCGAGAAATTCCTTTTCCTATACTAAAACCATATGAATCGAACGGA
>NZ_JBBNLQ010000008.1:0-84356 GCF_040092395.1 Collinsella sp. CLA-ER-H4 | reverse complement strand
CGATGCCGGTTTTGGTATCGTCGTCCGAGTTGGAGTCATCGTCCTTGGCGAAGGGATTCTTGAAGAAGCCCGTGGCATCGGGTTGCAAACCCGAGAGCTTGATCCAAGGATTATCGAACTCGGGCTTAGGCATCGCCTGGGCCTCGGGCGCGGTCTCGTTGCCGATGAGCTCGGACTCGTAGATGAAGGTGTCATCGCCGAGCGCGTCGTAGGCGGCGACCGGGTTGCCATCGGCATCGCGGTACGGTGTGCCCTTAAACACGGCGCCGTCATAGGCCACAAGCTGGCGGCCGGTCTCATTCTCGAAGTAGTACACGAAGATACCCTTGAGGGCCGCACAAAGCGGGATGGCAATAATCATGCCGATGGGGCCCATGAGTGCCGAGCCAATAACGAGCGCCGTGAGGCTCATGATGGGATGCACCTGCACCGAGCTCTGCATGACCTTAGGCGAAATCACGTTGTCGGTGACGTTTTGCGCGACCATCGTCACGATGAGCGTCCATAACGCCAACATGGGGCTGAACATGAAACCGAGCACCGTGGCGATTGCTGCGCTCACCCAGGGACCGACGACCGGAACCAAATGCATGATGCCGGTAAAGATAGCCATGAGCGCCGCATACGGATGGCCGATGATCATAAAACCGATAAAGGCGAGGAAACCACCGCAGATGGACGTCACGACCATACCGCGCATATAGCCGCCGACAGAGCGAGAAAGGATGGCGACCATAAAGCGGTACGAGGTCTCCTTCTCCTGACCGATGATGGTGCAAATCTCGTGGTGCATGCGAGGGTAGTCGCAGGCCATCCAGTAGGCAAGCACCAGACCAAGAAAGATCACGAACAACTGCGAGGCCGTATTGGTGATGAGCGGGAACACACCGCGACCAAGCTCAGCAGCGATCTGAGACACATACTTCGATGCCACGGCAACCAGCGACGAAAGATTATCGTCCAAATACTCCTTGAGCGGCGTGTTGTTGAGCGTCTTGGCATGCGAGATCATCTCGTTGAGATCGCCACCCGCAACACGAAGCTGCTCGGGCAGGCGGCTCAGGACTTCCATGATCTGACCAAAGAGAATCGGCGACAAGATGCAAACGACGCCGACGAGCACAGCAACGACCACAATAAGCGCGATGAGCGAACCGATGCCGCGATTCACGCCATGGTGCTCGAGCCAGTTGGTGATCGGCGACATCACAAAAGCGATGATGGAACCGACAGCGAGAAACTCAATGACCGGCGCCAGGATGCCCATAAGATTAAAGATGACGGCGGCGATGACAATGCAGCCGACAACAGCCCAAATGCGCAGCGTCAGAATGCGGGTGTCGCGCAGCACGCGATCGGATTGTTGGGGGCGCTCACTCATGAACGAATCATCACTCCGTCGGGGTCGATCTTGTCCTGAATCTTCTTAAGCGTACGGCGCAGCAGACGCGAAACCTGCACCTGAGAAATACCCAGCTTCTTGGCGATCTCGATCTGGGTCATGCCCTTCACAAAGCGCAGCTCGATAACCTCGCGCTCACGCGGCGAGAAATCACGGATGGCTTCCTCGATCACTAGGCGGTCATCGGTAAAGTCGAGCTCGTTGTCGTCGTCGGCGTAACGGTCGAGAATCGAAGGGGCATCGTCGGAATCGGACGCACCAGGAGCCTCGATGGGCACCGAGGTATAGGCCGAAGACGATTCCATAGCCTCGAGGACCTCATCGACAGTCACATCTAGATACTCAGCGATCTCCTCAACCTTGGGCGAACGCTGCAGCTCGTTGGTAAGTTTGTCAGTAGCCTGGTTGACCTTGGCCGAGAGCTCCTGCAGACGACGCGGTACGCGCACGCTCCAACCCTTGTCGCGAAAATGGCGTTTGATCTCGCCCAGGATAGTGGGTGTCGCAAACGTCGTGAACTCGAGTCCGCGCTCAGGGTCAAAGCGGTCGATAGCCTTGAGCAGGCCCAAATAGCCAACCTGCATCAGGTCATCGAGCGGCTCGCCGCGGTTCTTAAATTTGTTGGCAAGAAACCTTACCAGGTTCATGTGGGACATGACGAGCTGCTCGCGTGCGTCCGGGTCACCGGTCTCTTTATAGCGACGAAACAGCTCGCGGGTTTTCTCCTTGTCCCAAGCGGTCTTACCGCTCCGGGAACGTTCGGTCATATTAGATATCCGCCTTGAGGTCGAGGGAAAGCGTCAGGGGCGCCGCAGTCTTTTCGTAGGAATCGCACACGCTCGCCAAAATGAGCTCGGCATACACAGCGGCCTGGTCATCCTCGTCGACGGTGGCCTGGTCGCCAAAGGTAAAGGTCATGCCAACGTGAGATTCGTCGACATCGAATTTGATTGAGATGTCATCGGAATCAACAGCCGTGCAGCCGAAAATAAATGCTTCCTCGGCAGCCATACGAATGTCCTCGATGCGATCGACGGACATGGAGCAGAGCGCACCGACATTTGCCGCCGTCATGCGCACAAGGCGCGCCAGACGCGGGTCGCCGGCAACGGTCAGCGTAATGGGGCAAGTTGCTTCGCTACTCATCGCAGGACTCCTCGGTGGTCTCGGCGGGCGTGTAGGTGTAATACTGGGCTGCTTTAGCAGCAGGCTTCTGTGCATCATTGTCACCAGCAGCGACATCGTCCCCGGCTTCGCCAATCAGGACGCGCTCGGTCGGCTGCTCGGCTTCTTCGGCGGCAGCGGAAAGCTTGCGCTCGGCTTCGGTTGCAGGAGCCTTCACCTTATTGAAGAGCTTCTGCACAGCACCGGCGGCAGAGTCGGTCACACTCGACACGGCATTGCTGGCCTCGGCCATACTGCCGGTGACCTCGGAAATATCGCGGACGACCGCCTCGACTTCTACGAGGTTGGAGGTAAGGGCATCAACTGCCGTCTTGCTCGACTTAAGCAGCGGCTCCATCTGGGCAAGTGCCGGCGTAAGCTCGTCGACAGCGCCGTCGAGTTTTGCCACCACCGGCTGCGCCTCGGCGATGGTGTTGTTGAGGTCGTTCACGGTCTTATCGAGCGAGTCGACAACGTTGCGGGTCTTGCGCAGGGTAAGCGCGAGCTCAACAATAGCCCACACGCCGGCAATGGCAAGCACCAGCAGGGCGATTTGAATGGGACTCATACAAGCCTCCCGAAGGAATCGAAATACAGACGCCTTTCATGGTACCCCAAAGAAGGGGAAGATACCCAAAGGGAATGTGCGAGGTGCCAAGGACCTACTTGGGCGCGTTACCGCTACGATCGCGTTCGCTTTGCTCTACGCGCCACTCTTCCCAGCCGCGGCCCGCAGGCTGCCAGAACGCGCCACGCTCCAGCCCCTCGGGCAAATAGCGCTGATCGACCCAGCCTTCGGGATAATCATGCGGATACTTGTATACACCGTATTCGTCGCTACCTGGGCGATGACGATCGCGCAAATAACTCGGCACCTCACGTAAACCGCTGCTATGAATATCGGCCAACGCCGCGTCAATCGAGGCCTCACATGCGTTTGACTTAGGCGCCAAGCACACATAGAGTGCAGCCTGAGCCAGGTTAATGCGGCACTCGGGATAGCCAATGACCTCGGCAGACTTAAACGCGGCATGCGCCACCAAAAGCGCCTGCGGGTCGGCGTTGCCAACATCCTCAGAAGCGTGAATCATAATGCGGCGAGCGATAAACTTAGGATCCTCCCCAGCATCGATCATGCGCGCGAGCCAATAGATCGTGGCATCGGGGTCACTACCGCGCATGGACTTGATGAACGCACTGATGATGTCGTAGTGCATGTCGCCGTTTTTGTCATACGTAAAGCCGCGACGCGGGTTGGCAATCTTCACGTCATCCACGGTGATGGGATAGCGCTCCCCCGCCGCAGGCGCTGGCGTTCCCTCGGTATCGGGACGCGTGACGGCAATCTCGCTCGCAAGCTCGAGCGTCGTGAGCGCCGAGCGAGCGTCACCCGCTGCCAGCGTGCAAATGGTCTTGACCGTATCCTCATCGGCCGAGAACTTTCCGTTCAAGCCCTGTGGTGCCTCGAGCGCACGCTCAATAAGCGTGGCGATATCCTCATCCTTCAGATGTTCAAGCTCCACCACGCGCCCGCGCGACAACAGTGCCGAGTTGACCTCAAAGTACGGGTTCTCTGTCGTAGCGCCAATCATAATGACGGTACGGTTCTCAACCGCATGCAGCAAGGCATCCTGCTGAGACTTGGAGAAGCGGTGAATCTCGTCGATAAACAGGATGGTGCGGCGGTCGTACGTATTCAGGCGCGTCTTGGCCTCGTCAATCACGCGGCGAAGATCCTTTACGGTACCCGTCACGGCGCTGACCTCGACAAACTCGCTCTTGGTATGGTTGGCGATAATGTGGGCCAGCGTCGTCTTACCCGTACCTGCCGGCCCGTACAGAATCACGCTCGAAAGCACGTCGTGCTCGATCGCGGCACGCAACCATGAGCCCTTACCGACGGCCTTTTGCTGGCCCACGTACTCGTCGAGCGAATTGGGGCGCATGCGCACCGCAAGCGGCGCATTCTGAAAGGAACGCTCGCGCGTCGAAGCAGAAAAAAGGTCGTCCATAGCCATCCCGTGTATCAATCAAAAACGTTTTCAACTAACCAGTATACCGAAAGGATACGAACTACCGTTCGTTAATATAGGTACGATGCGGAAACTTTAGACCCGGGAACAGCTTGCTCGTCAGTTCGCAGAAATAACCGTCCGTCATGCTCGCGATATAATCCACCACGGCTTGATCCTTGTCGTCCTGCCAGGCATAGGTGCGATCGTAGTAGGAAAGTTGCTGCTCAATGCGCGAAATATGGTGCTTAAAGATGTAAGAGGACTCGTCACCACTGTTTAGATCCCGCAGGCAACGGTCGTAGAGCTTTTCGAAGGCCTCGCGCAGCTCCACCTCGGAATCGCCTTCGATACCGCCCTTGCTATAGATCTTCTCGTAGTTCTCGCGCTTGGCTCGGCGGATTTCCTCAAACAGGTCCTCGCTCATCTCGATGCGCGGCTTACCATAGCTGTGCTCAACGATATCGATGGAAGCGTGCGTAAGGATCCAGCTGTTGTAGGCACCGCCCCGGCCATCATCAAAAGCGTCGGGTGACAGCAGGCCCGCCGCGATCGCATCCTGACGGTCACGACCGACGTAGGCAAGAATATCCGAGATGCGAACGACGCAGCCCTCGAGCGTCATGGGACGCAGATGCCCAATTGCGCTATAGCCCGTGGCAATGCAATCCTCAACCGTCTGGTCAAACTGGTCAAAGGAGCTCATGTCCGAGAGCTCAAACACACGCTGCTCGTACTCGCCGTTATGGCATAGCACGCCGTCGAGCGTCTGGAGCGACACGTTGCGGCCGTACAGTGCGTCGAGCACGCGGACCGACTGCACGTTATGGAAAAAATAACGCCCCGTGCGCTCATGATAGATATCGTTGAGGAAGCGCTCGCCGGCATGGCCGAAAGGCGTGTGTCCCAAGTCGTGACCCAGGCCAATCGCCTCGATCAGATCGCAATTGAGCCCCAGGGCGCGACCGATATCGCGCGCAATGCGCGAGACAAGCTGCACGTGCAAACCGCGGCGTGACAGATCGTCATTGCTACGGAAGCTAAAGACCTGCGTTTTGCCTGCATAACGGGTGTACGCCGGAAGATGAAGTATCTTTTCGGTATCGCGCATAAACGCCGGACGCATAAGCGTGCCTTTGTCGGCGGCGCGATCAATACGACGAATTACCTGATCGTCGTTGCAACGATACGGGTTGACATAGCCCGAAGCACGATCAGCGGCAATGCGCTCGACAAGTTCGGACGACAACGCCGAGGGAATACGGTCCATGCGCGCCTTAATGACGGCCGTTTCTTGATTAGTTGCCATGGCATGCTCCTTAAGAAGGATGCGCAATCGGTTACAATGTGCAGCCCACGACCTCGATTATGGCAAAAATCGGCACTAAAAACGGGAGCAATGGCAGGGAGCGCGATTTTGTGAAGAGGCAGGAGAGGGCCAGGACCAGGAGTGCGACGGCAAATGCCACGATGCCACCCATAGGGTCGAGCGTGCAAAGCGCGAAGAGCGCCTTGGCATCCCCCATGCCGATGCCCGGGGCGTGGCGAAGGCGCCGCCAGAGCGACTCAGTGAGCACAAGGGCAAGGTAGACGATGACCGCAAGACCGGCGTGGTCAAGCGCTGTGTTCAAACCGAGGTCGAGCCAAACGCCCGCCAACGCCGCCACGGCACATGCGCCGGCAAGCCCATTGGGAAACCGTCGCTCTCGGGCATCAATTACCACGCCGGCAAAGATGCAAATCCAAAACGGGATATAGACCATCGGACTCCTCCTCGAGCTGCATCGCAAAAGCAAAAACCACCACAAAGGTGCCTGTCCCCTTTGCGGTGGTTTTGGTGGTGGTTATTTGGCGCCTTGCATGACCTCGTCAAGGGTAACGTTGACAGCGTGCTGCGTCGGCACCCAGTCGACCTTCAGGAACAGCGCAGCCACCGTGATGGGGATATAGCTGAACATAAAGATCGGGAAGGTAAACAGGTTAGTCACCAGACGCCACTTTTGCGCGCAGTGAATGTGCTTGTACTCAAAGATAGTCGTGAGCAGCGCCAGGATAAAGAACGTCTGATACATCATGGCGAAGGTCATAATGAGCGAAGCGGCGCACGCCTGCATCTCGACTTCGGTAGCCAAGAAACCATGCGAAAGACCGCCCACGATCAGGAACGTCGCGTTGGCGAGCATGGAGATCAGGGACAGCAGCATGCCCGGAGCGATGGTCATAAACATGTCGTACGCGGCAAAGCGATGATAGCGGAACGTCGATTTGACAAGATGCTTGCCATAGGTAAAAAAGACCTGGTAGAAGCCCTTGGTCCAGCGCATACGCTGCTTCCAGGATGCCTTGAACGTCACGGGTTGCTCGTCAAAGAACTCCGCAGGCGCATAGCCAATGCGAATACCGTGAATAGCGCAGAACGTAGTGAACTGAATGTCCTCGGTCAGCGTATGGAACTGCCAGCCGTGCATGCCCTCAATAACACTGGCGGAGATGAGGTAGCCCGAACCCGAAACGGCACATGAAGTCTTGCAAATGTTGCGCGCGTTGTTGAGAAAGCGCGCCTCGCGCAGATACCACGTAGCATTAGCCGCCGAGATCCACGAGCTGCCGAAGTTTTTGGAATTGCGATAGCTCGTGACCACATGGAAGCCCTGGTCAAAGGCATCGTTCATCTTGGAGACGTAATCGCGGGAGATGACGTTATCGGCATCGAAGATAAAGTAGCCCTCGAACGTGTCGGGATACTCGTTAAGAATGCGATCAAAACCAAAGTCCATGACCCAGCTCTTACCCTTGCGGGCCAGGTCGTTGCGCTCATAAACGATGGCACCCGCCTCGCGCGCGAGCTGTGCCGTGTTGTCGGTGCAGGCATCGGCGACCACAAAGACCTCGATAAGCTCGGACGGATAATCCTGGTCCTTGATGGAGCGAACGAGGTTGGCGATCACGGCCTCCTCGTTATGCGCCGCGATAAAAAAGGCATAGCGGTGGAGTTTTTTGGCCTTGGGAGGCGCGACCTCGCCACGAAGAGCACCGATGACAAAGAAGACCACCTGGTACAGAAAGCAGACCGTGAGCAGCGTGACGACAATCTGGTTAAAGATCACGATGGGCGTGTTGGTTTGTAAAAAGGCGAGCATGCAGGCTCCCAGGAACGCGTTACGTAAACAATCGTATATCTTACCGCAGGCTAGGGGCGTTCAAGAAACCACCTAATACTGACTAGGCTTCGAGAAGACCGAGCTGAGGAACGATCTCGTCGCCGGCAGCGGTGCGACCAAGCGAGCGCGGGGCCAGGTCGTCAAGAACCGCAGCGAGATCCCACGGCAGCTCGTCGCGGCACTCAATGCGCTCCCCCGTCACGGGATGGTCGAATGCAACACGCCAGGAATGAAGGAATTGCCTGGTCAGACCCTGATCGGCGCGTGCATCGCACTTGCCGTAGAGCGGATCGCCCACGCAGGCGTGGTTGATATGGCGCATATGCACGCGAATCTGGTGCGTGCGACCGGTAAACAGATGGCACTCAACGAGCGTATAGCCGTCGTCGAAGCGCGAGGATTCAAAGCGCTCAAGCACCTTGAAGGTCGTGATGGCCTGACGGGCAAAGGGATCATCCGAAACCGCCATCTTGACGCGGTCTCGCGTGGAACGGGCAATACCGGTGTTGATGGTGCCCTCATCCATGGCAATATGACCGTGAACGAGCGTAATGTAGCGGCGATCGAGTGTGCGCGTACGAATGAGATTTTGAAGCGCGCGCTGCGTGTCGTCGTCTTTTGCCGCAAGCATGAGGCCCGAGGTATCGCGATCTAAACGATGCACGATCCCGGGGCGATCCTCACCCTGTACGGTCCCCAGATGGTCGATGCCGCAGTGATAAACCAGAGCATTGGCAAGCGTGCCGCTCTCGTGGCCATGGGCGGGATGGCACACCAGGCCGCGCTGCTTGGAGAGCACGATGAGGTAGTCGTCCTCGTAACGGATATCGAGGGGGATGGCCTCGGGAATCACATCAGTGGGATCATGCGGCTCGGGCAGGTCGACCGAGATACGGTCACCGGAGCGCACAGCATATTTTTTTGATAGGCAGGACTCGCCGTTCACGATTACGGCGCCGCCCTCGATCAGATGCGCGCAGGCAGAGCGCGTGGGGCAGCCGTCGTTGGCACCCAGAAAGGCGTCGAGACGCTGGCCAGAGCAATCGTCGGCAACAAGAATATGGATGTCGGCCATTAACGCTCATTCCTTTCGCGAATCTTGCGGGCACGCTCCCCACGCTGCTTGGCTTTGCGCTTGGCGCGGGCCTCATCACGGGCATTGAGCTCGGCAGTCGCATCGACTTCGCGGGCCGCAGGGCTCAAGAACATGTAGCCGATGAGGGCAAGCACAACGCCTACGGTGATGCCGATATCGGCCACGTTAAAGACGGGAAAGTCGATGAAGGTGGTGGCAATAAAATCGGTCACAAAGCCAAAAGTCAGACGGTCGATCGCGTTGCCAATGGCGCCGCCCGCGACCATAGCCATGCCCACAACCTCCAAGCGAGCAAGCTGGGGCGCGCGAAGCAAGTACACGGCAATAGCGATAATGACCGCCAACGCCAGCACGGCAAACGCGATGCCATGCCCCTCGCCCATGCTAAAGGCAGCACCGATATTGCGGACAAATAGAAAGTCGATCACACCGGGGATAACAGTCACATGCAAAGCGTCGCCCACGGCACGAACCGCAAGCTTGGTCAGCTGGTCAACAAGCAGCACAACCAGCGCCACCCCACCAGCAACACCCAACCGCCAACGCAAAGGCGGCGTCATATCCCCAGCACGACCCAAATCAATCCCCTACCCTCAAGAACATCGAATTCCGTTTAACGCAATTAACCATCTTATATTGCCACACGCAGAGCGCACGACATATTCGCTAACGCCAGATAAATAACCAGCATAAAAAGAAAGCGGCATTCCGAAAAACAGAATGCCGCTTTTATTCAGCGGAGCAAATGGGCCGAAGGCGTCCAAATTCTCCCAATAACTAAAATGCCGAGTTACCGTGCCTTAAAGGGCATTCGCGCAGCGCTTGCAGATATGCGCGTGGCCGTTGTACTCGCCGACGGTGGTGCGGTAGTTCCAGCAACGGTCACAGCACTCGCCCTCGGCTGCCTCGATGGCAACGGAGAGTTCCTCGCCCTGGGTCAGCTCAACATCGGAAACGATGTAGAACTCGGCCAGGTCGACGGCCTTATCACCGGTCAGCAGCGCGTACATCTCGGCGGGAACGACCGCCTTGACGCGGACCTGCTGGCTCTTGGTGAAGGTACCGGCGGAGCGGGCATCCTCAAGGGCCTTGGTCACGGCGCTACGGAGCTCGAGTGAAGCCTCGAGCACGCCCTCAAACTCATTGGCCTCGTCGAACGTGATGGGCGACTTGTACCAATCGAGCAGCGCGGCGTACTTCTGGTGATCGACGCAGCCGGCGGGCGCATAGGCCATGGCCTCGTCGACCGTGTAGGACAGGATCGGCTGAAGGTCGCGCATGAGCATCGAGAAGAGCTCGGCCAGCACGGTCTGGGCGCTGCGGCGCTCGAGCGAGCCGGGCTTCTCACAGTACAGACGGTCCTTCAGGGCGTCGAGATACACGTTGGAGAGCTCGGTAACCACGAAGTCGTAGAGCGCACGGTAGGCGCGCGGGAACTCGTAGCTGGCGTAGGCATCGTCGACCTCGGCCTGAACCTGGGTCAGACGGGCAACCATGAGCTTGTCGAGCGGCAGCAGGTCGGCAAAGGCGACGCCGTCGGTCTCGGGCTCAAACTGACCCTCGAGCTCGGAGAGCAGGAAGCGCAGCGTGTTGCGGAAACGACGGTAGGCATCGGACGTACGAGCAAGAATCTCGTGGTCGATGGACACGTCGGAGCTGGTATCGACAGATGCAACCCACAGACGGATGATGTCGGCGCCCATCTCGTCGCAGACCTTATTGGGGTCGATGACGTTGCCGAGCGACTTGGACATCTTTCGACCCTGGCCGTCGAGGGTGAAGCCCTGCGAGACGACCGCCTTGTACGGAGCGTGGCCATTGGCACCCACCGAGGTGAGCAACGAGCTCTGGAACCAACCGCGGTGCTGGTCGGAGCCCTCGAGATACACGTCCGCCGGATACTCCAGCTCGGGACGGTACTCGCAGACGGCCTTCCAGGAGACGCCGGAATCCCACCACACGTCGAGGATGTCCTTATCGGCCTTGAGGTGATGGCCGCCGCACTTGGGGCAGACGCAGGCCTCGCCCAGGTAGCTCTCGGGAGCGTCGGTGAACCAGGCGTCGGAGCCCTTCTCGTGGAAGAGCTTGATGACGGCGTCGAGCGTGGCGTCGTTCATAACCTTCTCGCCGCAGTCGGCGCAAGTGTAGCTCGGGATAGGCACGCCCCAGTTGCGCTGCCGGCTGATGCACCAGTCGGGACGCTGCTCGACCATGGCGCCGATGCGGTTGGCGGCGTGAGCCGGATACCACTTGACGTTCTCGCGAACCTCCTTGCCAGCCTGCTCACGCAAGCCGGTCTTGTCCATCGAGACAAACCACTGGTCGGTAGCACGGAAGAGCACCGGGTGCTTGCAGCGCCAGCAGTGCGGATAGCTGTGCGTAATCTTCTTCTCGAGGACCAGGGTACCGCGCTCGCGCAGGAACTCGATGATGTGCGGGTTGGCTTCATCGGTATCCATACCGCCGAAGGGGCCACCGGTGCCAAACTCCTCGCCGGTGTAGAACTTGCCGTCGTCATCGACCGGCATGCAGATGTCGGTGATGCCCTCCTTGAGGCACGCGAAGTAGTCATCGACGCCGTGACCGGGCGAGTTGTGGACGATACCGGTACCGTCATCGACACCGACGTAATCGGCCAGCAGCGCCACGCCCTCAACGCCGTCAAAGATCGGCTGCTTGTAGTGGATGTGGTGGAAGGTCTCGGCGGGAACCACGTAGGGCTTTCCGTCGACCATAACCGGGGTGTACTCCCAGCCAAACTCCTCGCAGCACTTGGGAGCCAGGTCCTCAAGCATGACCTCGGCACGGCCATCGTGCTCAACGGCGACATAGGCGGCGCCGGGCTTAAGGGAAACGGCCTGGTCGGAGGGGATGGTCCACGGCGTGGTCGTCCAGATGATAAAGTCGACCGGGCCATCGAAGTTCTCGAGGCCGGCGGGCTTGGAGGTCATCTCAAAGCGCACGAAGATGGACGGGCTCGTCTCGTCGGAGTACTCGATCTCGGCCTCGGCCAGCGCGGTGTGGCAGTGCTTGCACCAGTGAACCGGCTTGTGGCCGCGATAGATCATGCCCTTATCGAACATGGCCTTAAAGACCTCGATATCGGCAGCATCATGCTGGTGATAGAGCGTCAGATAGGGGTTGTCCCAGTCGCCGAGCACGCCCAGACGACGGAAGCCGGCCTTCTGGAGCTCGATGTTCTCGACAGCGAACTCGTTGCAGAGCTCACGAATCTTGGCCGTGGGGGTCTGGTTGAACTTCTCGGTGCCGAGCTTCTCCTCGACCTTGTGCTCGATCGGCTGGCCGTGGCAGTCCCAACCGGGGACATAAGGAACCTCATAACCCTGCATCATCCAGTAGCGGTTGATCATGTCCTTGGAGATCTTGTTCATGGCGTGGCCGATATGGATCGGGCCGTTGGCGTACGGAGGACCGTCGTGCAGCACGAACTTCTTATGACCCTCGTTCTTCTTCAGAACCTGCTCGTAGACCTTGTTGTCCTGCCAGTCCTTGAGTCGCTTGGGCTCGGACTTGGAAAGACCGGCACGCATGGGAAAACCGGTTTTGGGCAGATTCATCGTCTGCTTGTACTCGTTTGCCACGGTACCCCTTTCATATCGTGGGCGCGCACGCCCGTTGGGCACCAAAAAAGCGCCCGTCCCTACAAGCTGGGACGAAGCGCCACGAAACGGACTGTACGCCCGCAAAAGCTCTTCGCTTAACCACCCAGCTTAGATGCCCTCGCCCGCGTATTCGCGCGCTCGCATCCGTTACTCGGCTGGCCTATATCGACGACCATCTCGGCGATATCTACTAAGACGTGCCTGTACGGCGCGCCCGTTGGGACCGCAGCTCCGGGGTGATTTTCATCGGTCGCATGCACGGGTTCTCAGCGCTCCCCGCTCTCTGTAACATGCGGACGGCCGACTACTCGTCCCCATCAACGCTTATGCGGAGTATGCTAGCACGTTCCGCGCCGGCGAAAAACCCTCAACACTGGTTTTATACGTTCGAAATTTCACGTGGATGTGGACCTTTTCTTGGAGCAAAATACCTGAAAGCGCTTTATCGAACGAAAGAAGGTTGCTATGCGCACGATTGGAATGAGCGACTACACCGTTGGCGTGGATTGCTTTGACGAGCTGCCCGGCGCGCTGGCCGAGTACGGCGCGAAGAAGGTCGCGATCATCGGTGGCAAGCGGGCACTGGCCGCAGCACTTCCCGGTATCGAAGCTGCGCTGGCGGGTACCGACGTCGAAATTCTGGAGACGCGCGTCTACGGCACCAACAGTACGCGCGCAAATATCGCCAAGGTCGTAAACTCCCCTGCCTGCCAGGAAGCCGACGTGCTTATCGCATGCGGCGGCGGCAAGGCGCTCGACACCGTGAAGACCGCAGCTATCGAGCTCAAGAAGATCGTCTTTACGGTCCCGACGATCTGTTCCAACTGCTCCGCCGCGACCGCCATTGCCGTCGTGTACAACGACGACGGCTCGCTCGAGGGCTATTCGTACCCCAACCGACCGGCCCACATCTTCATCAACCCCAAGATCATCGCCGAGGCACCGGCAGAGTACTTCTGGGCCGGTGTGGGCGATGCCCTGTCTAAGCAGCCTGAGGTCGAATACGCCACGAGCGCCGGTAATTTGGAGCATACCGCCGGTCTTGGCCTGGCACTTGCCCACACCTGCTCCGACCCGCTGTTTACTTATGGCGTCCAGGGTCTTGAGGACGTACGCAAGAACCTGTCGAGCGAAGCCGTCAAGCAGATCGCGCTCGACATCGTGGTCAACACGGGCTATGTCTCGAACCTGACCAACCAAAACGATTACTACTACAACTCGAGCGTGGCACACGCGTTCTACAACGCCACCTGCAGCATTCCGCGTGAGGGCACCTACCTGCACGGCGAGGTCGTGAGCCTGGGCGTGCTCGTGTTGTTCGCCTACACGGGCGACACCGAGAACCTTAAGCGCTACGCTGCCTTTAACAAGCAGATGGTGCTGCCCGTGACGCTTGAGCAGGTCGGGCTTTCCGAGTCCGATATCCCGGCCCTGTGCGAGTACGCGCACGCCACCAACGAGTGGAAGCAGGGAAACCCTGAGCCCTTCACCGACGAGAAGTTCGCCGCCGCCATCAAGGCCGCCAACGCCTACGGCCACACCCTCCTCGCCTAACCGACCAAAACCACCACAAAGGGGACAGGCACCTTTGTGGTGGTTTTTTATTGCTCCAGCGTTCAGTTCGTACTCGAACCCGATTCTTTACGAGAAAGGGTTCGGGTACGTTTTTTTGTTTATCGGTAATTCAGCGGAAGGACTACTCGGAACGGTAAACAGGAACGAACAGAGGCAGGGTATCATCGTGGTGATGGTATCCTGCCTTTTGCTTTGCGGAACCAAGGTCGCTTTATGCGAACTTAATCGCCACTTATATGGCGCATTGATGGCAATTGCTGCGTACGTGCGTACCGGGAGCCTGTACACCTCTGGCAAGGCGTAACACACTAGACTTTGTTCCAAAGTCCGTGTGCTAAGGGGGCAGGGCCCTTAGAATTCCTGTGGAGTGTGTACGCACATACGCAGGAAAACAGCAAATTACGCTATATCAGGGCGTTCTTTCATTGGAACGTATGGTATACACGGCTTAGTTCAACAAATAAGAATTTATATCTAAAGGAGAATATTGATGAATCTGTTTTTATGTTCGCACTTTTCAAGTGTAGGAAGTCTGATAAAGGAAGAAATTGAAGATAAAAAAGTCGCATTTATTCCAACAGCTTCGCTGCGTGAAGGCTACACCGGTTATGTCGGCTCGGCTCGAAAATTATTCAAAAAGTTGGGAGCAATCGTAACTGAAATTGATATTTCAACGGAGGCTTATTCAACGATACAGTCTCTTTTTGAAGATGCGGATGTAATCTATTTTACCGGCGGAAATTCTTTTTTCCTTATAGACCAGCTCCGTAAAACGGGAACGGATGAGCTGTTGAAGAAAGAATTGGCAAAGGGAAAACTGATGATTGGTGAATCGGCAGGTGCGATCGTATGTGCTCCAAGCATCCAATATATCGAGCAAATGGATGAAAAGCCGGAGGACTACTCACAAGAAGATGATGCAGGGCTTAATTTGATTGATTTCTATGTTCTTCCGCATTTTCTTACAGCACCATTTAAGAAAGTTACCGAGAAAATAATGACTGAGTTTTCGGATTTGAATCTATGCCCAATTAACAATCGTCAGGGAATTGTAATTGATGGTGGAGGTTCAAAGGTTATTTGCAAAGACTAATTTAAAATTCCAGTTTGCTGCACTCGTTCCTAGCAGGGTTTGGGGCAGGAGGGGTGCAAGAGACGGGAGGGCCTTGTACGCGTTCCTGCGCGAGGGCCGCGGGGAGGGACTGCCTGGGTGCGGCGCCTATCAACTCGGTCTACGTCTTTGATGACCGGGTCGTACTCAATATCAAATTCACGGATGATGCCAAAACGGTCACCCGTGAGGAAGTGTTGGGTTCGAGTGCTGTGGACAATGTTCCAACATGCTGGGATCGAACTCGCTTGCCGGGATCACGCGGTAGCCGTGGCGCAGGAGCAGGTCAACGAAGACACCGTTGCCCGCGGTGAGCGTACCGCTAAAGGTGCCGTCGTAGATGTGACCTGCGCCGCACGAGGGGCTGCGGTCCTGAAGGATGCACGCGACTATCTCTTCCGGTCCGCCTGCCTTCTCGCACATATCGAGCGTACGTTGGGCACCCAGGCGAAATTCGCGATCAACCGAGATGCCCTCGCAGGTACGGACCTCGCCGTTCACAATCTCGGACGGCTTGCGCGGCGTGGGCAGGCCGCCAAAGACCTCAGGGCACACCAAGAGGACCTCGGTCCCCGTGCGCTCGCAAGCCTCGATCAGCTCTCGATGATAGTTGTCGAGCCCGTTATACTTGCAGCTCTCGCCCATTAAACAGGCGCTCACCACGATCTTCATATACAACACTCCCCACGCAAAACGCCCCATTTGAGATGGACACTCAAATGGGGCGATTGACACTGCGCAACTAGTATTACTGCTGCTTCGGCATCAGCGGATTCTCGCGCGTGAGGAGATTCATAAACTCCTCGCCCGTGATCGTCTCCTTCTTGTACAGATAACGAGCCAGCTCGTGGAGCTTGAACTTGTTCTCCTTCAGGATCTGCAGAGCGCGGTCGTGCGCATCCTCGATCAGCTTGGCGACAATCGCGTCCACGCGCTCGGCCGTACCGGGGGCGCAGGTGAGCGACGTGTCCTGGTTGAGGTACGCATTCTGAACGGTACCGAGTGCCATCATGCCAAACTCATCGGACATACCAAAGCGCGTCACCATGTTACGGGCGAGCTTGGTGGCCTGCTCGATATCGTTGGCGGCGCCGGTCGTCATCTCACCAAAGATGAGCTCCTCGGCTGCACGGCCACCGCAATAGACGGCGAGCTTGTCCAGGACCTCCTGGCGCGTGGTCAGGAAGCGCTCATCCTCCTCGACCTGCATGGTGTAGCCCAGAGCACCGCTCGTGCGCGGCACGATGGTGATCTTCGTGACCGGTGCAGAGCCCTTCTGGCGGGCGGCAACGATGGCATGGCCGATCTCGTGGTAAGAAACAACCTGCTTCTCGTGGTCGGACAGCACCGTGGACTTACGCTGCTGGCCGGCGATGACGACCTCCACCGACTCCTCAAAATCGTCCTGCGTAGCGCGCTTGCGGCCCTCACGGACGGCACGCAGCGCGCCCTCGTTGATGATATTGGCCAGGTCAGCGCCCGAGGCACCGGGCGTGGCGCGGGCAATCGCGGTCAGGTCGATCGGCGGCTGCGTCTTCACGCTCTTGGCATGCAGCTCGAGAATGTTCTTGCGGCCGGTCAGATCGGGCAGCTCAACGGGAATGCGGCGGTCAAAACGACCGGGGCGCAGCAGGGCCGGATCGAGGCTGTCGGGACGGTTGGTGGCAGCGAGGACAACGATACCCTTGTGGTTATCGAAGCCATCCATCTCGGTCAGCAACTGATTGAGCGTCTGCTCGCGCTCGTCGTTGCCGCTAAAGCCGCCGCCGTCACGCTTTTTGCCGATGGTATCGATCTCGTCGATAAACACAATGCACGGGGCCTTTTCCTTGGCCTGCTTAAACAGGTCGCGCACCTTGGCGGCGCCACGGCCGACGAACATCTCGACGAACTCAGAACCCGAAATGCTAAAGAACGGAACACCAGCCTCGCCGGCAACAGCCTTGGCTAGCAGGGTCTTACCGGTACCCGGAGGGCCAACAAGGAGAGCACCGCGCGGCAGCTTGGCGCCGATCTCCTCGTAGCGCTGCGGCTTCTCCAGAAAGTCGACGACCTCCTTGAGAGACTCCTTGGCCTCTTCCTGGCCGGCGACGTCCTTAAAGGTCACGCCCACGTCCTTGGAGGCGATCACGCGCGCGCCGGACTTACCCAGTCCGCCGCCGCCAAAACCGCCGCCGCCAAAGTTCATCGACGGGCCGTCATCGCCCATAGCCTTCTTCATACGGCGGTTGAGCCACCAACCGATGAGGAAGAAAATCGCCATGGGAAGAATGAGTGTGAGCAGGTAGTAGGTCATCAAACCCGAGTTCTTATCGGGAACGACCGACTCCAGCGAAGCGCCAGACTCAAGCACGCGATCGGTAAAGCCCGCATCATTCGGCACGCCGGTCGTCTTATAGGCGATATTCTCGTCCTCGCCCTTCTTGGTGTAATAAATGGTGTAATCGTCCGTGTTGTACTCGACCTTGTCGACGCTCTTCTTATCGAGCGCTTTGACAAACGTCGAGTAGTCGGTCTTCGTAATCTGCTGCGTGTGACCGATGTTGGGGAACAGAACGGTCGAGAGCACGAGGTAGACGACGAAGGCGATGAGCACGTAGAGGATCATATTCCGTCTACGCTTGTTGTCATCCATCTCCATCTGCTTGAACTCCATCTACTGGGGTTGATAATGCTTTCTAGAATACCCAACCCGGACGGCGATAAACCGACGCCGGGCACGAAAGGACAGAGATGGCATCACTGTAAGTCGGCAAGGTTCAAATCTATACGGGAGACGGCAAGGGCAAGACGAAGGCTGCTTTGGGGCGCGAGAGGATGTCGAGGAACTGATTGCGATAAAGCCCGCCACCACGGAACTCGTGCTCACCGGCCGCGGCTTGCTACCCCTCGCCGACCTTGCCGACCTAGTAACCGAAATGCGCCCCGTCAAACACTACTTCGATGAAGGTCTCCTAGCCCGCCAAGGCATCGAATACTAATTTGATTCGTTTTCCGCCAACACCTACAGCTCATAAGGAAGTTGCGGTGGAATAGTACTTGTTTGACGGTCCGCAAGGGCTTTTCAGGAACTATTTCACCGCAACTTATCAGGGGTATCCGACGGATGAGCTAGGCGGTGGCGCGGCCGAGCCAGTTGCCGCTGTGGTGGTAGATGGTGAACATCGTGGCCGTGATGAGCCAGGTTACAGGGTAAACCAGCAGCAGGTGCTCAAGCGACGGATCGAAGGGCATGATCGCAAACACCCAGATCACCCTGAGCACGACGGTGCCAAAAATCGTGAGCATCATGGGCTGCAAGCTCACACCGGCACCGCGAATAGAGCCCGATGCGTTTTCGATAATGGAGAAGATCGCGTAGAACGGCGCGATAAAACGAAGAATCGTCGTGGTGTACGCCGAAATCGAAGCATCGTCGACAAACAGACGCGACAGCGGACCCGAGAACACCAGCAGCACGGCAGAGAGGCCACCAATGAGTATAAACGACAGCACGAGCGACGTGTGATATCCCTTGCGCATGCGCTCGTAATTGCGCGCGCCAAAGTTCTGCGCCGAGAACGTAGTGATCGATACGCCGAGCGCCTCGGTCACCATCCAGATAATGCCATCTAAGCGGCCCGAAAGACCCCACGCCGTGGTGACATCGGCGCCAAACGAGTTGACCGACACCTGAATCAAAACGTTGGAAATCGAATATGCAGCAGACTGAAAGCCAAGCGGCAGACCACACGAGATCATACTCTTGCAAATACCGCGATCGATACCGAGCTTAGACAGCGAAAGACGCCATGCACCCGGAGCGCGCATCATGCGCAACACGATCATCGTTGCATTGGAGCAAATGGTCAGCGCCACTGCGATGCCGCAGCCCAGCGCCTCCATATGCAACACAGCGACAAAGATGATATCCAGCACCACGTTAACAAGGCAGCCAGAGGCAATGATCACGGCGGGCCCGCGCGTGTCGCCCACGGCACGCAGCAGTGCGGTTCCCATATTCAGCAGCAGTGCCGCAACCATCGCGGCAAAATAACAGCGAGCATAGGCCACGCCCTCGGCCAATAGTTCATGCGGCGTGTTCATAAGCACCAGCATGGGCTCAACGAACACTATGCCAAGAATCGAGAAAACGATACCGCCCACCAGTGCGAGCGTCATGGCCGTATGGACCGATCGGCTCAGCCGCTCATCATCGTGCTGACCAAAATACTGACCGGTAATGACGGCACATCCAGCACCCACACCGACGCAAAAACCGATGCAGAGCTCGGTGAGCACCATCGTTGCTTGAATGCCGCCCAGCGCGAGCTTGCCGCCAAACTGACCGACGATATAGGTACCGATAAGCGTGTAGGCCTGCTGAAAAAACGAGCTAAAGAAGATAGGGACGCACAGCGACAGCAGCTGTTGCCAAATGACACCCTGCGTTACATCGATAGCCGTAGATTTCTTAGCCACACGCCCTCCCCACTAGCGTACGTCATACAACAAAACGGCAATTTAAGACCAAAGCCGACACCAGCTTAGCACCGACCAGCGTCGGCCGAAACGCCCCGAACCAGAGCCCGGTGCGAAATATCTGTTTAGTGATACAAACCCGGCTGGTAGTGATACTCATTGCTCACATGCGGACACAGCTGCCAAAAGGCGACAGCACTTGCCGCGGCCACGTTGAGCGAATCAACCCCATGCGCCATTGGAATACGCACGGCGCGGTCGCAGGCTGCAATGGTCTTGGCGCCCAAGCCGGCACCCTCGGTGCCCATAAAAATCGCCAAGCGATCAATCTTCTGCAGCACAGGATCATCAAGCGAAACGGAATCGTCCGTTAACGCCATAGCGGCACACGAAAAGCCGGCATCGTGCAGCGCGCTCAGGCCATCATGCGGCCACACACGAGCCTCGCTGCCAATGCGCGTCCACGGCACCTGAAACACGGTGCCCATGCTCACGCGGGCCGAACGACGGTACAGCGGGTCGCAGCACGTCGGGCTGACCAAAATACCGTCAACGTTCAATGCGGCAGCCGAGCGGAAAATCGCGCCAACATTGGTGTGATCGACAATACCCTCGAGCACGCACACGCGCACCGGACGATCCCCCGCCGCCTCGACGACGCCGCCCAAGAACTCATCAACCGGAATCTGACGCGGGCGACGGAACGCTGCAAGCGCACCACGCGTCACGTTAAAACCCGTCAACTGCTCCATGAGCTCCATGGAGGCGACGAACACAGGAACAGGACCCGCGCCCTCGCGCACGACTAGGCGCTCAAACAGCGGCATCATCTGGTCGAGCCAGCGTTCGCCCAAAAGAAAGCTCACCGGCTGATATCCGGCACGCACCGCGCGCTCGATGACCTTGGCACTCTCGGCGATAAAAATGCCCTTCTGCGGCTCCAGCACGCAGCGAAGCTCACGCTCGGTCAGTCGCACGTAGGCATCGAGCCGCTCGTCCTTGAGCGAATCAATTCGCAGAACCTCAACGGCATCAGTCATAGCAGCCAGCCCGCACCTTTCTTTGCAGCACCTATACAAATATCGGGGCAACGCCATGCGCCGCCCCGCCATTCATTTCATCCCGATAATACCGAAGGGATAATCGGTTTTACGCCTCAACACGACGATACGTCACGAACTCATAATCGATGCCCTCGTCGCCCTCACCCGAGGCAATCGTGGCGACACCGCCGCGCCGCGCAATCTCCCACGCGGGATCGGCGTCCAAGTCGGGAAAGTACGTGTCCACGACATGGGTGCAATGGTTGTGCGTGACCTCGGCCTCGGCGCAATACGGCAAAAACTGCCGATACACCTCGCCGCCACCGATCACCCAGGCAACAGGCTCATCAGGAACAGCAGCCAGCGCCTCATCAACGCTATGCACTACGTCAACGCCCTCAGGCGCAAAGCTATCGTCGCGCGTAAGCACGATATTGCGACGGTTCTTGAGCGGACGCCCGCCGGGAAAACTCAGAAGTGTCTTGCGTCCCATAATGACCGGGCACCCCTTGGTACACGCCACAAAATGGCGCATGTCGGCGCGATTGGACACCACCATGTCGCCCTCGCACCCAATGCCCCAGTCGTCACACACGGCGACGATAGCAGATAGCTTACACGTCATGAGCGCCACCTACACTGCAATGGGAATGTTCTTGACCTGCGGGCCGTGCTCGTAGTCCTCGACGATCAGGTCGTCAGTCGTAAACGCGTAGAAATCGTGCACGTCGGGATTAAGCGTTACCTTGGGCGCAGCAAACTGCGGACGCTCGATAAGCTCGCGGACGATATCGACATGACGATCGTAAATGTGGGCATCGGCAATCACATGCAGCAGCTCGCCGGGAATCATATCGACCGACTGCGCGACCATCATCAGCAAGATGGCGTACTGGCACACGTTCCAGTTGTTCGCGGCCAAAATGTCCTGGCTGCGCTGGTTGAGAATCATGTTGAGTGTGGGCTTGTCGTCCTGCGGGCGCTGCGTGACGTTATAGGTCACGCTGTACGCGCACGGATACAGGTGCATCTCGGACAAGTCACTAAACACGTACGTGTTGGTCATGATGCGGCGGCTGTACGGCGTGTGCTTAAGGTCGTACAGCACACGGTCCATCTGGTCAAAGTCGCCCTCGGCATAATGGCTCTTCTGGCCAATCTGGTACCCGTATGCCTTGCCGATGGAACCGGTCTCGTCGGCCCACTCATCCCAAATATGGCTGTTGAGGTCATGGACGTTATTGGACTTCTTTTGATAGATCCACAAGATCTCGTCCATGGCAGATTTAAGCGCCGTGCGACGCAGCGTGAGCGCGGGGAACTCCTCGCGCAGGTCGTAACGTGCCGTAACGCCAAAGTTTTTAATGGTATAGGCAGGGGTGCCATCCTCCCACACCGGTCGGACCTTTTGCCCCTCGGTGGTGGTGCCATGGTCCAAAATATCGCGGCACATGGCTACAAACTGTTGATCAGCCTTGCTCATTGACCCTCCTGTCAGTCGCCTATAAGCGAGATTCATTGTAGCCCAGGCGCACGCGGCCCCACAGCCCAAACATAAGCCCTCACTTTCTGACATATGCCAGAAATACCTTGCGCAAATCCGCACGTTCGCTATTCTATTGTTGACATATGTCAGATTTGGAGAGCGTATGGCAGGAAGACGCGAAAAATTGCGCCGCGTTGGGATCATTCCCGAATATCGCGGCTTTACCCCCGACGGCCTTGCCAGCGGAGACGCCATCGACATGACAATCGACGAGCTCGAAGTCCTGCGGTTATGCGACCTGGAAGGCCTCAATCAGGAGGCAGTCGCCCAGCACATGGGTATCGCTCGTGCCACCGTGGCGGCCATCTGCAGCCGCGCACATCGCAAGGTGGCAAACGCGCTGGTCAATGGACGGGCACTCAGCATCGAAGGCGGCAGCATCGCGTACTCCCCCATTACCACGACGACGGCCGCATGGCCAGCAAAGGAGGTCGACACCATGAGGGTGGCAACGACGTACGACAACGGCAACATCTTTATGCACTTTGGCCGCAGCGAGCAGTTCAAGATCTACGACATCCAGGATGACAAGGTGCTCAACGAGCAGGTCGTAGGCACCGGCGGCACCGGTCACGGCGCCCTGGCGGGTCTGCTTGCCAACGGTGGCGTTGACACGCTCATCTGCGGCGGTATCGGCGGCGGCGCCATCAACGCGCTCACCCAGGCTGGCATCACGGTCTATGCGGGCGCCCAGGGCAACTGCGACGCCTGCGTCGAGGCACTCATTGCCGGCACGCTCGCGCAGACCGGCGAGGCCACCTGCGACTGCCACGGCCATGACCACGAGCACACCCACGAGCATGGCGAGTCCTGCGGCTGCCACGGCCATCACGGCCATGATGGGCACGAGGGCTGCGGCTGCCACTAGCGGCACGGCACCGCAAGCTCGGGGCGCGACGCTAAACGCAACCCAACAATCAAAGCCAACAACAAAGGCCACCCGGTAGCTTCCGAGTGGCCTTTGCCATATCAAGCTGGAATTACAGTCCTATTTCTTATTGCGCATCTGCGCTTCCATCTGGCGCAGCAGGTCCATATCGGACTTAGGACCGCCCGTTCCCAGGCCGCCCAGGCCGCCCATGCCGCCCAGACCCATGGCATCCAGGCCGGGAATATTGGGCATGCGCATCTTTTTGCCCTTCTTACCCTTTTTGCCCTTCTTGCCGCCGGCCTGTGCCTGATTGGCCATCGTGCGCATGCGGCCCATCATCTTATTCATCTCGCCCCACTGCTTCATAAGGCTGTTTACCTCAGTGGGGGTCACACCGGCGCCCTTGGCGATACGCGCGCGGCGCTGGCCGTTGATGATGGAGGGACGCAGGCGCTCCTCCTTGGTCATCGACATGATAATGGCCTCGTTCTTGTCGAAGATGCCCTCGTCCAAGTTGCCGCCCATCTGGTTGAGCGCGCGCTGGCCACCGGGAAGCATGCCCAGGATACCCTTCATGCCGCCCATCTTTTTGACGGCTTTCATCTGGTCGAGCATATCGTTCATGGTGAAGCCCTCGCGCAGCATACGCTCGGCAGCCTCAAGCTGCTCGGCGTCGGCTGCCTCCTGGGCCTTCTCGATAATGCCGACGACATCGCCCATGCCCAAGATTCGCTTGGCCATGCGGTCGGGGTAGAACGGCTCCAGCGAATCGGGTTTCTCGCCCATGCTCACAAACTTGATGGGCTTGCCGGTCACCTGACGCACCGAAAGTGCGCCACCGCCACGGGCGTCGCCGTCGAGCTTGGAGATGATCACACCGTCAAAGTCAGTGCGCTCGGCAAAGGTCGAGACGACGTTGACGATGTCCTGGCCGGTCATGGCATCGACGACCATCAGCACCTGGTCGGGCTTGACGGCCTTCTTGATGTCCACGGCTTCCTGCATCATCTGCTCGTCGATCTGCAAACGACCGGCGGTATCGACGATGACCACGTCACGCAGGTGGTCGACGGCCTCCTGGATGGCACCCTTGGCAATGTCGACTGGGTGCGCGCCGTCACCGCGGAAAACCGGCACGCCGATCTCGCCGCCAAGCGTGGCCAGCTGGTCGGCAGCGGCGGGACGGTAGACGTCGCACGCAGCGAGCAACGGCGAGCGGCCCTGTTTCTTGAGCAGGAAAGCCAGCTTTACGGCCGCCGTGGTCTTACCGGAGCCCTGCAGGCCCACGAGCATGATGACATTGGGGATGCGGTTACTAAAGACGAGCTTGCTCTCGGTGGAGCCGAGCATCTCGGTGAGCTCGTCGAGCACGATCTTGACGACGTTTTGCGCCGGCGACAGCGACTCCATGACCTCGGCGGTCATGCAGCGCTCCTTGGTCTTGGCGACGAACTCCTTGACGACCTTGAAGTTGACGTCGGCCTCGAGCAGCGCCATGCGAATGTCGCGCATGGCCGAGGTGATATCGGCCTCGGTCAGCTTGCCCTTGCCGCGCAGGCGGTCAAATGTGTCGTTGAGGCGATCGCTCAGGGAATCAAACACTAGTCACTCCTTAATTGGACTCGCCCACCAGGGCGCGGCAGAAATCTTTGGCATTGAACTCCTGCAGGTCATCGACCTGCTCGCCCACGCCCACGCGCAGGATCGGGAGCTTGAGCTTCTCGGCCACGGCCATGGCGATACCGCCCTTAGCCGTGCCGTCGAGCTTAGTCATGATAATACCGTCCAGGCCCAGTGCCTCGTTAAACTCGAGCGCCTGGTTCAGACCGTTCTGGCCGGTGGCGGCATCGATCACGAGCACGACTGAGACGGGCATGGGGCCGGCGGCCATATTGGCGGCGCGCTTACGCGTCACGTTAACCACCTTGGCAAGCTCGCGCATGAGCTCGGGGCTCGTGTGCAGACGACCGGCAGTGTCGATAAGCACCAGGTCGCTGCCGCGCTTGTCGGCCTCGTCGAGCACGTCGTAGCAAACACTTGCCGGGTCGGAGCCGCGGTCGCGCTTGATGACGGGGACGCCAGCGCGCTGGCCCCACACATCGAGCTGCTCGATGGCGGCGGCGCGGAACGTATCGGCAGAGCCGATCACGACATTCTTGCCGCGGGCGGCCATGGCGCTCGCGATCTTACCGACCGTCGTGGTCTTGCCGGCACCGTTAATGCCCACAAACAGCACGCAGCTCGGCGTATCGGAGAACGGATCGCGCTCGGTGGGCACAAAGTGCTGCTCAAGCTGCTCGGCCAGGGCGCGACGGAGTTGCGGGGCGGTCTTGAGGTTCTTCTTGGCCGCGGCATCGCGCAGGTCATCGGAGACCTTGATGGCGACCTCGGCGCCCATGTCACCCATGACGAGGGTGTCCTCCAGGTCCTCCCAAAAATCCTCGTCGACCTCGCCGCCAAAGTAAAAGACCTCGTTGAGGGCCTCGCGACTGCGCTCAAGTCCGCGCGAGAGAGCATCGAAGAATCCCATTATGCATTCACGACCTTTCCGGTTTCGCGATCGAGTTTTTGCGAGACGACGCGACTGACGCCGTCGGCTTGCATCGAGACGCCATAGAGGACGTCAGCGTCCTCCATAGTACGGCGCTGATGCGAAATGACCAAGAGCTGCGTATCGGAACGCAACACATCGAGCGCGCCGATGAGCTTGGACAGGTTGGCGTCATCGAGTGCCGCCTCGACCTCGTCCAGCACATAGAACGGCACCGTGCGCGTGCGGTACACGGCAAAGAGCAGGGCGAGCGCCGTCAGGCTCTTCTCGCCGCCCGACATGAGCATCATCTTGGTGATGCGCTTGCCGCGCGGCTGCGCCACGACCTCGATACCCGTCTCGGCAGGATGCTCGGGATCGGTCATCTCCAGATGAGCCTGACCGCCCGGGAAGAGCATAGCGAAGATCTCGCGGAAGTTTGCGTCGACCTTCTCAAACGTCACCAGGAAGGCCTTCCGCATCTTGCGATCAATGGCCACCGTGATCTTGGTGAGCGCCTTGCGCGCGCTCTCCAGATCGGCCAGCTGCTCCTCGATGTAATCGGCGCGGCGCTTGAGCTGCTCGTACTCCTCCATGGCAACCTGGTTCACAGGGCCCAGGTTGTTGATCTGACGCACGAGCTGGTTGAGTTCGCGCTCGGCGGCATCGCGGTCCGTGGGCGCCGGAAGCATGAGCGCTTCCTCTAGTACCGTGGTGCCATCGGCGGTAATGGCCTTAATGGCGGCCTCTACCTGCACCTCGAGCTTGCCACGCGCGACCTTGAACTCGTTTTGCGTGGCGGAGGCGGTATCGACCCGCTCCTTAGCGCGGGCAACCTCTGCCTTGGCATCCTCGATGGTCTTCTTGAGCGAAGCGGAGTCCGCCTCCTCCAGAGAGGCCTGGTCACGCAGGCGCGCTGCCCAATCCGACGCGCGTTCCAACAGGGCAGAATAGCGTTCGTGCATGGGATCGACGCGCAGGCGCAGCAGCTCGAGCGAGCGCGAAGCCTGGCGTGTTCCGCGGATACGACGGTCGATGCCCTCAAGACGATGCTCCAAGTCGGGCACACGGCCCTTCAGCGAACGCAGGCGTTCGCTCGTCTGGGCTAGGCGAACCTTGGCGTCGGCGAGCTTGCCGGCAGCCTCGGAATCGTCACGGCGAACGCGGTCGAGTTCGTCGTTAGCCTCGGCAATCTGCAAGCCCAGATCGCTTGCCTGCGCACGGGCCTCGTCACGCGAACGGGTGAGCTCGTCCACGCGCGGGCGCGCAGAGCGAACGGCCTCGGAGGCCTGCTCGCGGCGCTTGGAGATGCGCACGCGCTCGACCTCGGCATTGTTGGCGCTTTGCTCCAGACGGCCGATCTCGGAAAGCAGCGAGCGGCGCTCGCCCTCAAGGCGGGCAATCTCACCGGCGGCATCGCCCTCGGCGGCACGCGCTTCCTCAACGGCCGCATTGGCCTCAACGACCTGGCCTGACACATGTTCAAACACAGCGGCCAAATCGGGCTCAAGCCCCTCCAGCTCGCGGATACGGCGCTTGCGCTCCAAGGCACCCGACGCCTCGCCGGCATCGAGGCCCACGCGCACCAGGCCGCCACAGCTTACGCGAGCGCCATCGGGAGTCACGTAGGTCACACCGTCAACGACAGGCGCGGCCAGCGCGGTAGCCAAGTCATCGACCATGTAATAGCCGCCGAGCAGCGCCTCGACGACGGGACCGTAGCCTGCGCGCACGGAAAGGCGATCGACCAGACGGGTACCGGCAGCGCCCTCAGCGGCGGTAGAGCCGCTCACGCCGCGCGCCACCAGCAGCGCCTCGCCCGAGGCCTTCTTCTGGTCCAGAGCGGCACGACCGGCACGCTCAAGCGCGGACGTATCGTCGAACAGCAGGGCATCGATATCGCCGGCGAGCAATTGCTCAACCAGGCCCTCAAGCTCGCGCGGGGCCTCGAGCACGTCGCCCAGACGACCCGAGACATCGTCGCCCAGCGCACCCACCAGCCGGCTCACGAGCGGCGAGCTGTCGGCCATGCGGGCATCGAGTTTCTTATGACTGGCAAGCTCCGAGCGCACCTCGGATAACTTGTTGCGCGCCTCGCTCTCGCGGGCACGCAGGTCCTTCAGGGCCGCGCGTGCCGCCTCGGTGGCCTCACGCGCATCAACCTGAGCCTGGCGCGCTTCCTCAAGAGCGCCCTCAAGCTCCTCGGCGCGGTCGCGACGGCTCTCGAGCGAGGCCGTGACCTCCTCGAGCTGTTCATCGATCTGCTCCAGGCGCGAGGCATACATGTTGTCCTCGACCTCGGCATTGCTCAAGGAATCCTTCACCTTAGCGAGCTCGAGCGCGGCGTTATCGGCCACGCGCTGCACATCACGTTGTTCACGCGTAAGCTGCGAAATCTGATTGTCGAGCGCCACGCGCCGCTCGTGGAGCTCGGCGGCGGCAGGACCAGCGGCGTCAACGTCCTCCTGGGCCTGCATGTGCGCACCGGTCACTTCCTCAAGCTGCGCACGCGCGTCCTCGAGCTCCTCGACCACGCGACGTCGCTGATGCTCGGAGCTCGAAATCTGCCCGCGCATGTCAGACAGGCGCGACACCATGTTGTGGCCCTTTTCCTCGAGCAGGCGCATGTCGGAGTTAATGCGGCCGACCACATCTTGCATATGACGGCGCTGCTCGCCCAAATCGCCCACAAACAGGCCCTTTTCCTCGAGCATGACCTGGAGTTTCTCGAGCTCGCGTTCCTTTTCGCCCAAGCGGTACTGCGCAAGCTCAAGCTCGGCAGCGCCCTCCTTGGAGCGGCTCTCCAGGTCGTTCCACTGCGACTGCAGCGAACGCAGCTCATCGACGGCCAGCATCTGCGTAAGCTCGTTCGCGCGCGAGGACAGCTCTTTGTACTTGCGCGCGCGATCGACCTGACGCTCCAACGGTCGCAGCTGACGGGCGATTTCCTTATTGATGTCGCGGGCACGCGTCAGGTGCTCGTCCATCGACTTAATCTTTTTGAGCGCACGCTCCTTGCGGCGCTTGTGCTTGGAGATGCCGGCGGCCTCCTCGATAAGGGCGCGGCGCTCCTCGGGGCGGCTCTGCAAGATGGCGTCGAGTTTGCCCTGGCTGATAATGGAATGTGTATCCTTGCCCAGGCCCGAATCGTGCAGGATGTCTTGAATGTCCATCAGGCGGCACGGACTCGAGTTGATGAGGTACTCGCTTTCGCCCGAGCGATACATGCGACGGGTGATGGCGACCTCGTCAAAATCGACAGGCAGCATATGGTCCGAGTTATCGAGCACCAGCGTGACCTCGGCAACACCCACCGGCTTGCGCGCCGACGAGCCCGAGAAGATGACATCCTCCATGGCCTGGCCGCGCAGCTGCTTGGCGCTCTGCTCGCCCAGGACCCACAGAATCGAGTCGGAGATGTTCGATTTTCCCGAGCCGTTGGGACCGACGATGACGGTCAGGCCCGGCTCAAACGTCATATGGGCACGGTCGGCAAACGACTTGAACCCTTTGAGCGTGAGGGACTTGAGATACACGGTTCCTCGCTTAAACAGGCTTCTTGTTGAGAATCACGCCGTTGGTGGTGTAGCCCATGCGGTCAAGTGCCTCAAGAGCAGCGGCTCCCTCGGCTTCCTTCTTTGAGGAGCCGGAGCCGCGACCCTGACGAATACCATCGATCAACACCACGGCGGTAAAGGTGGGCGCATGTGCCGGGCCCTCGGAGCCAACGAGCTTGTACGCCGGGGGTTCGTGACCGTCGGCTTGCACGCACTCCTGCAAAAACGACTTGGGGTTCGCAGGATGCTCGGCACGCTCGGAAGCCAAATGCGGCTTAAGCGTACGGTGAATGAACTCTGCCGCGGCATCCCAGCCGGCATCCAGGTACAACGCGCCCACGAGCGACTCATAGACGTTCTCGAGGGCCGAATGCAGGCCGCGCGCACCGGTACCGGTCTCGGAGGCACCAAAGATGATGATGTCGTCGATGCCCAGCTCGTGAGAAACCTCGGACAGCGTAGCGCCCGAGACAAGCGACACCTTCAGGCGCGTGAGCTTGCCCTCGTCAAACTCCGGATAGGACTCAAACAGGGAGCGTGCGACCACAGCGCCCAAAATGGAATCGCCCAAGAACTCAAGGCGCTCATAGCTGGCAGAAACCGGCTGGCCCTCGACTGCCGAAGGATGCGTAAGGGCCGCGCGCAGCAGCACCTTATTATTGAACTCGTGGCCCAGAATTTCCTGGCCGCGCGTAAGTCGTTCAGACAAAGCCAAGACCTAGGCCTCCCTGGCGTTTTCGATAGCGTCGACGGCGTCGGCGACAGAGTTGAGCGAGAGCAGAGTCTCGTCATCGATCTCGAGGTTAAACTCGTCCTCGATAGCCGTAACCAGCTGCAGGCGCTCGAGCGAGTTGGCATCGAGGTCGTCAAAGGTGGTCTCATCGCTAATTTCGGCAACATCGACGCCCAGAACGTCAGCAGCGACCTCGGCGATCTTGTCGAAGATTTCGGAGCGGTCCATAGCGCTTCCTCTCATAGTGCATGAATACCAAAAGAATGGTACCGCCCGGGCGGTACCAAGACACGGTTCTGATTCTACCCCACGACGCACGCCCCGAGACGCATAACGCCGCTGTTATAAAACGATGCCGTCCATGGAGTTGGCGACATTCTCGACCAGCCCGGCGCGCACGGCTTCGGCCGCCGCGAGCGTACCGTTTTTAACAGCCTCGACCGATGTGGCGCCATGGCCGATCAGGACCACGCCGCGCAGGCCCAAAAGAATCGCGCCACCCTTGGCGTCGCCCGAAAGCTTGGCCTTTATCTCGCGCATCTGCTTTTTGATGAGTAGCGCGGCAATCTTGGTGCCAAGCGAAGACATAAAGGCACCCTTGAGTTCCTGCAGCAAAAACTTGGCAGCGCCCTCGGTGGCCTTGAGCGCAATATTGCCCGACATGCCATCGGCAACGACGACATCGAAGTTACCTGAGGTGATGTCCGTTCCCTCGCAGTTACCAACAAAGCCGGGAACGGCGGCTTTCATGGCCGGGAAGCAGGCCTTGGTAAAGTTGGAGCCCTTCTCGTCCTCGGTGCCGTTAGCAAGCAGGCCCACGCGGGGATGCTCGATGCCCAGGACGACGCGAGCATAGGCGCTACCCATCTGAGCAAAACGCACCATGTCATCGACCTCGACATCGGGGTTGGCGCCCATATCGCACAGCACCGTCAGACCGCCGGCACGATTGGGCAGCGCATTGGTCAGACAGGGGCGCACCGGCTGCTTCTTGCCTTCGGCCTGATACCTAAACGGCGTCACATAGGCGGTGGCAGCGGCGGTCATGGCACCGGTGGAACCGGCGGAGAAGAACGCATCCGCGTTGCCCTTCTTAATGGCGCGACACGACAGCACGATCGACGACTTGCGTTTAGTCATCACGGCGCGAATGGGATCGTCATCCATGGCGATAACGTCGGGTGCCTCCAGGGCCTCGACGCGCGCATGGGAGGCGGCAAAGGGGTTGACGATTTCGGCGGGGCCAGCTGCCAAGACCTCGATATCGGGATCGGCAGCAAGTGCAGCCTCGATACCATCGAGAACAACCTGAGGTTTCTCGTCTCCACCCACAACGTCTACACAAACGCGAACGTTACTCATATACATGCTCCTTATACAAAAATGGCCGACTCATTGAGCCGGCCATTGTGGTTCCATTTGGAACGGCATCGCATCCAGAGTATACCGTTACTCGGTAACGATAACCTCGCGGTCCTTGTAGAAACCGCAGCTGGGGCACACGTGGTGCGGAAGCTTGACAGCGCCGCAACGGGGGCACGTGGACTGAGCCGCAGCCGAGATCTTCATGTTGGCGGAACGACGGGTGTGAGTGCGGATACGACCCTGCTTTTGTTTAGGTACGGGCATAGTGACCTTCCTTATGAACTATCCAGTGTGGCGATTACGCGCAAGTAGCGATACTACCACAGTTTTACTCATCAAGCTTGAGATTCTTCAATGCTGCAAATGGATTTTCCGTGGCTTCGGCCCATTCGGCCTCGGCTTGGGCAGCACAATCACATTGCTCCACGTTGAGATTGCAACCGCAAGTGGGGCACAGACCGCGACAATCGGGCTTGCAGAGCACCACAAACGGCGTGTCCATAACGACCGCGTCATTGATGGGCTCGCCCAGATCGACGAGACGGTCCTCACCCAGGAGCTCGTAGCCGTCCTCGTAGGCCTCGGGATCCTCGGGCTCCTCAAAGAGATAGAACTCCTCGATCTCGCCGGCGATATCAAACGAGGCGGGCTCCAGGCAACGGTCGCACTCGCCGGTGGCGTGCGCGCGGACCATGCCCGTGAGCAAGACACCGGTACCGGCATTGGTAAAGACAACGTCGTAGTCGATGCCGTCCTGAAGCTTGTACTCCTTCTCGCCCACCGTGTAGGTGGCGACATCGACCTTACCGGTCAGCGGATACGAATCTCCAGGAAACTCGAGCTGCTCGGAAAGATCGACGATAACGCTCGGGAACTCAGCCATTACCACTGACCATTCTGTTGGGCAGCACCCTCGTTGAGCTGCTGACGGCAACGGGTAACGGTGCCGGTCAGGCTCTTGAGGTTCTCCTCCAGGTGCGTAAAGACCTGCTCTGCGTAGTCCTCGGCAGCATAACGCGTCTCGCGCTCGTACTGCTGGGCACGATCGCGGATGTCGTCGGCCTGCTGCTGCGCAAGGCGGACGATCTCCTGCTCACCGGCAATGGTGAGGGCCTGCTGCTGAGCGTCGGCGATAATGGAATCGGCCTGGGCGGCGGCGGAAGCCATAAGCTCCTCGCGCTCCTTAAGGATACGGCGGGACTTCTGCCACTCCTCGGGATAGCTCATGCGGATCTCGTCGAGGATGTTGAAGAACACGTCGGCGTCGATGACCTTGAACTGAGCGTTCTTGCCGAAAGGCGGCTTGGCTTCCTCGATCAGCCCTTCGAGCTCATCGACCAAGCTGACGATCCTATCGCCAGGAAAATTCTCGCCCGGCATCCGGTCTCCTTTCATAGGTAACATATCATCGTGCTAGTTTACCACATGCCACCAGGCAATAAGAAACGTCACGAAAAGCGATGTTTGAGCGCTTCGACCACGTTGGGCGGGACAAACGTCGATACGTCACTACCGAGCGAGGCGATCTGGCGAACGACCGAGCTTGAGATATAGCCGTACTGCGGCGCGCTCATGACAAAGATGGACTCCAGCTCGTTATCCAAGCGATAGTTGAGGTCGGCCTGCTGCAGCTCGTACTCAAAGTCGGTCATGGCGCGCAGGCCCTTGACCACGGCCCCCGCCCCCTGCTCACGAGCGAAGTCGACCAAGAGGCCGGTAAAGGGCAGGACCTCAACGCCGTCGATATCACCGAGCGCCTCGCGGGCCAGCGCCACGCGCTCATCGAGCGTAAACGTGGTGCCCACACCGTTTTTACCCTGCGACTCGGCAACAGCGACGATCACGCTGGGAAAGATGCGGCGGGCGCGGCGGATCACATCGATATGGCCAAACGTGATGGGATCGAAGGTGCCCGGGACGATCACGCGATTGATGGTGTCACTCATGGGCGTCCTCCGGGGATACTGCCTCGTCATTTTCGTTAGCATCAGTGCCGCCGTCCTTGCTATCGCCGGCCCAGCGCAGCAGGTCGACCGAGGTGATGCCGTAGCGCTTCTCGCGCACGGTCTCAAAGCCTGCCGGATGCGCGCCCGCATCGGCGGCGGCATGCTCAAACAAGGCGTAAGCGCCAGACGCAAGCAGACCTTGCTGAGCCAGGTTCTGCAGCAGCTCCTCGACCGGCTCGGCACCAAAAGCATAGGGCGGGTCGAGCAGGACCAGATCAAAGGGGCCGCCCGGTACACGACCGCGCGAGGCACTCGCCAGCATGTCGCCCGTGATCACGCGCCAACGCGCACGGTCACGGCAGAGCGACTCGATATTCTTGGTAATGAGCCGCGCGGCGTTGCGATCGATCTCAAACGTCGTGAGCGAGCGGGCCCCACGAGAGAGCATCTCTAACCCTAAGGCACCGGAGCCGCCAAAGGCGTCCAGCACGCGGACCTCGTCCAGATCGAAGTCGAATGCCGACATGATCATAGATGCGCACGACTCGCGCACGCGATCAGTCGTGGGGCGGGTGACATCGCGACCACGGGGCTCCTCGATCTTACGACCGCGCCATTCGCCGCCGATGATTCTCATCCTCCGCTGACCTCCTTAAAGATATGTCGATAACGCATGGCGACCGCGTCGCGCAAGGGACGCGTCGCCACAGAATCAAGGTTGCAAGCATACCGCAAGAGCTCGACCGCGTCCAAATGGGCCCATTCGATAAGGTCCTCATCGGCGTCCAGGTCCACAAAGCGCAGGGTCACACCGCCATGCTGGCGGTACCCCAGGATTTCGCCCTCGTGGCGCAAACGCAGGTCCATCTGGGCAAGCGTAAAACCATCCGAAGTTTTTTCGAGCGATTGCAGGCGATCTTGTGCTGCCGACGCGCCGCCGTTGCCCTTGGAGTGCGTCATGACCAGGCACGTGCCCGACACGCTGCCGCGGCCCACGCGACCGCGCAGCTGGTGCAGGGCAGCCAAACCAAAGCGCTCGCCGTTCTCGATGACCATGACGGTGGCGTTAGGCACGTCGACGCCCACCTCGACCACCGTAGTCGAGACGAGCACGTCGATCTCGCCACGCTTGAAGGCATCGATCACGCGGTCCTTCTCCCCCGCTGGCATGCGACCGTGAAGGCGCTCGACGGCAAGACCCGGCAACGCCAGACGCAAGCGATCGAGCTCGGTCGCCGTATCGTGCAGCGGCACGGGGACCGTCACGCGGCCCTCGTCGTCGCGGGCGATACCGGGCACGTCCTCCAGTTCATCGGCTGAATCACTCGGCTCCACAAGTGGGCAAATCACGTACGCCTGCTGGCCCTTTGCATGCGCCTCGCGGATGGCGCCATAGGCGAGGTCGCGGCTCGACTCGGTGAGCACGCGTGTCGTCACGCCAGCGCCAGGAACGGGCCGATGGCGGATGATGCTCGTGTCCAGATCGCCGTAGACCGAAAGCGCCAGCGTACGCGGGATCGGCGTCGCCGTCATAACGAGAAGATCGGCACCCGGGCCCTTGGCGCGCAGGGCGTTACGTTGGCCCACACCAAACCGGTGCTGTTCATCGATGACCACGAGCGACAGATGCTTGAACGCAACGTTATCTGAAAGCACCGCGTGGGTGCCAAAGAGCACGTCGAGCTCGCCCGATTCCAGCTGGGCATGAATGCGCTCGCGCTCTGCGGCCGGCGTGGCACCCGTCAGGAGCGCCCAGGACATGCCAGCCTGCGAGAGCAGAGGGCCGGTCTTATCGGCATATTGGCGCGCCAGCACGCCCGTGGGCGCCATAACGCAGGCCTGCGTGCCGCTATCGGTAGCCACAGCCAGCGCGCAGGCGGCAACGGCAGTCTTACCGGTACCGACATCGCCCAGCAGCAGGCGGTTCATCACGCGCCCGCCATCGCACATATCGCGCAGGATATCTTGGAACGCGGCCTCCTGCTCGTCGCTCAACGAAAACGGCAGGACCTGCTTGAGCGCGGCCAGGTGCTCGCCCGCGGTGTGGACATAGGGCACCACATCGACCAAGCCGCCGTCGTTGCGCAGACGCAGCGCCAGCTGCAGGTAGAGGCACTCCTCGTAGGCAAGCCGTGCGCGCGCGATATCGCGCTCTGCCATGCTCGAGGGAAAGTGGATCGATCGAAGCGCGCGGGCACTGCTCATCAGGCGGCGCTTGACGCGCAAGCTTGCGGGAATCGGGTCGAAGGGATTGCCGACGACCTCGAGCGCGCCGCTTACGATGCGGCGCATCCACGCCTGGCTCACGCCGTCACTCACATAATGGACCGGCAAAATGGTACCCGCAGCACGCCCTTCCTCGAGCTTTTCAAAGTGCGGAGAGGCCATCTGCTTAAAACCGTAGGCAAACTCAACCTTGCCCATCACGGCCAGGCGGTCGCCCTGCTTAAGCTGCTGGGCAATCCAGGGCTGGCGGAAAAAGGCGACCTGCAGCACGCCCGTCTCGTCAACGAGTGAGACCTCGGTCACCTGCATGCGCGGACGCGGCTGTTTTTGGACGATACGGTCGACCGTGGCGATGATGGTGCACACAGTACCGATGGGCGCCATCTCGATAGACCAAGAACGGGTAAAGTCCAGGTATCGATGAGGGATATGGAGAAGGAGGTCCCCCACCGTCCGAATTCCCAGACGGCGAAGGGCCTCCTCACGTTTACCCGAAACATATTTGAGTCGCGCGATATCCTCGTCGAGCGCATTGCTCTGGGCAAAGCGCTCCGAGACGCGCGGCACGGAGCACAGCTCGGACATAGGCAGAGCCTACTCGATCGAGAAGATCACGGGATAGAGCGGCTGCTCGCCACGATGGGCGTCGATCTCCAGATCGGGCTGAGCCTCCTCGATGGCGTCGACGATCTCCTGGAAGGCCTCGTCGAATAGCTCCTCGCCGGCCAGAATCGTCAGCGCGTCGCCTTCCTCTTCCTCCTGCATGCGGTTGATGCAGTCGAGCGTGACCTGCTTCACGTCGGAACCGACCACGTCGATGGAGCCGGCGATGATGCCCATGACGTCACCGGAGTGAATCGGAGAGCCGTCGGAGGCGCTGGAGTCGCGCACGGCGCGGGTGACCTCGCCATCGCGGACCTCGCTGATGGCGTCAACCATGGCGGCAACGGCGTCCTCGAGCTCAGAATCGGGCAGGACGGCGAACAGCGCGGAGAACGCCTGCGGGACGGTCTTGGTGGGAACGACGGCGACCTTCTTGTCGGTGCAGGCAGAGGCTGCGGCCTCGGCAGCCATGCGGATGTTGCCGTTATTGGGCAGGATGATGACCGAGGTCGCGTTGACCTGGTCGACGGCGCCCAACAGGTCGGCGGTCGAGGGGTTCATGGTCTGGCCACCCGAGACGATCACGTCAACGCCGAGGGACTTGAGGATGTCGGCCTCACCGGAACCGGCGGCAACGGCGACAAAGCCCAGGGCCTTCGCGGGCTCGGCGGCCTTCTCCTGATCCTCGTGGATCTTAGCGGTACGGTCGTGGGCCTCCATCTCCATGTTGTGGATAAAGACCTCATAGATCTGACCAAGCTGCAGCATGTGCTCGAGCACCAGGTTGGGGGTGTTGGAGTGCACGTGGATCTTGTAGTCGGGATAGGCACCCACGAGCAACTCGCAGTCGCCCATGGAGCCCAGGAACTTAAGGCACTCGTCCTCGTCAAACGGGGCATCGGCCTTAAAGAGGAACTCGTTGCAGTAGCGGAACTCCGAGCCCTCCCAGTCATCGTTGGCCTCGATCTCAACGCGACCGAGGGCCGCATCGCGGGCAGAGCCGGCAGAATCAAACGTGGCGGAGAAATCCTCGACAACGGTGCTACGGCCGAGCGCAGCGGCAACAAAGTTCTCCAGGAAGATGGCAAAGCCAAAGGCGCCGGAGTCGACCACGCCGTTCTCCTTCAGAACCGGCAGCAGGTCGGGCGTGCGGGCGACAGACTGGTAGGCCTCGACAACGATGGCATCGAGCGCGTCCTCGGCCGAGAACTTCTTCTTTTCGCACTCGTCGGCCTTGGTCGAGACATCGCGCAGTACAGTGAGGATCGTGCCCTCGATGGGCTTGCGGACGGCCTGGAAGGCGACCTTGACGGCACGACGGAACGCATAAGCGATGTTGGCGGAGGTGATGGGCTCATCGGCAGAGACGAGGCCCTCGGCCACGCCGCGCAGAATCTGCGACGTGATGACGCCGGAGTTACCGCGGGCGCCCATGAGGGAGCCGTGAGTGATGGCGCCGGCGATGGCCTCCATGTCGGCATCGGCGGGAAGGGCGGAGAGCTCCTTGGTCACCGAGGCGAGCGTGAGCGACATGTTGGTGCCGGTATCACCGTCGGGTACGGGGAAGACGTTGAGCTTGTTGATCTCCTCGGCCTTGTCGGAAACGGCAGCCGCAGCGATCGGAAAACAGGTGCGAATGGTCTTTGCAATCATGAGTGGTGAAATCTCCGTGTTCGGATGCTAGTTCAGACGGCTCTTGAGCGCGTCGATGTGAATGCCGATCTTAAGGCTGGCGGGATCGATCTGGGCGATCTCCTGCAGGGTGAAGGCAACGGAGCTCGAAAGATTGTGGCAGACAGACTTCATGTTGACGCCGTTCTCGAGCACGACGTGAAGATCGACCGTAAGGCCGTTCTCGTCGGCGGAGACAAGCACGCCCTTGCGGAGGCGCTGACCGGCAAGCAGGCGCACGCTCTCGGCGCCCTGGAGCTGCTCAGCCATACCGACGACGCCATAGCACGTCATCGCGGCATAACCGGCAATATCGGCAATAACGTCGTTCGAGACGCTCAGGCTGCCGTTAATGGTCTCAGACACAAGAATCTCCTTATCTGGTGCTCGCGGCACCATCTCGTGGGAGCAATCATTGCAATATTCTACAACGACCGCGCCATGTTGAGGTGGTGGGTCGCGGGATTACATCCTCGACACGAAATGTTGATATGGCAACGTTCGCGCCAGGCGATCGCGGCATGAAAAAACCCGCCGCATTAGCGACGGGTTTTACAACCTGGCTCCCCGGGTAGGACTCGAACCTACAACAGCGCGGTTAACAGCCGCGTGCTCTACCATTGAGCTACCGAGGAATTTAAAAGCCCAACGGAAAGGGCTGGAAAATTCTGGCTCCCCGGGTAGGACTCGAACCTACAACAGCGCGGTTAACAGCCGCGTGCTCTACCATTGAGCTACCGAGGAATAGGTGCGTGCTCTCAAGCAACGAAGTTTATTATACGGACGAATCAGCTCAGGGCAAGAACTTTTTTAAGAATTTTTCCGACCCAGTCATTGTCGTTGGGGACGTTCTTAAACGACTAGTCATTCAAGAACGTCCCCAATGACTACATGAAAGCGCCCCCAAGCGGATGTGCTTGAGGGCGCTTCTTGCTTGACTAGCTCTCGATATAGTCCTTCAGCTTGCTGCTACGGCTGGGATGGCGGAGCTTGGCCAGCGTCTTGGACTCGATCTGGCGGATGCGCTCGCGCGTGACGCCAAACTCACGACCGACTTCCTCGAGCGTACGGGGATGTCCGTCGACAAGGCCAAAGCGCAGCTCGATAACCTTGCGCTCACGATCGGCAAGCGAGTCGAGCACCTGGGTGAGCTGCTCCTGCAGCATGGAGAAGCTGGCGGCATCGGGCGGAACGATGGCCTGGGAGTCCTCGATGAAGTCGCCCAGCTGGGAATCCTCTTCCTCGCCGATGGGGGTCTCGAGCGACACGGGCTCCTGCGAGATCTTCTGGATCTCGCGGACGCGGTCGGCACTCATGTCCATCTCGGCACCGATCTCCTCGGGGGTCGGGTCGCGGCCCAAGTCCTGAAGGAGCTGACGCTGCACGCGGACGAGCTTGTTGATGGTCTCGACCATGTGCACGGGAATACGGATGGTACGGGCCTGGTCGGCGATAGCGCGCGTGATGGCCTGACGGATCCACCACGTGGCGTACGTGGAGAACTTAAAGCCCTTCTGATAGTCGAACTTCTCGACGGCGCGGATCAGACCGAGGTTGCCCTCCTGGATTAGGTCCAGGAACAGCATGCCGCGACCGACATAACGCTTGGCGATGGAGACGACCAGACGCAGGTTTGCACTGATGAGCGCCTGCTTGGCCTCAAGACCGACATTCTCAATACGGGTCAAACGACGCATCTCGGAACGCGTGAGCTCGAGCTCGCCCGCCTCGGCAGCCTCGAGCTTCTCGGTGGCCTCGAGACCGGCCTCGATCTTCATGGCCAGATCGACCTCTTCGGAGGCGGTCAGCAGGTCGACCTTGCCGATCTCCTTGAGGTACATACGAACCGGATCGCCGGTCAGCATCACCGTGGAGGCATCGATGCCACGCACACGGGAGCGTGAACGGGACGTGCGCACGGTGCGCTTCTTCTTGCTCTTGGAAGAACCCATCTCGGCGTCGGCCTGACGGGCCATCTTGAGCTCATGATCGTCGAGCGAGCCGGAATCGTGCTCGTCGTCATCATCGAAATCGTCGGTATCGGTATCGTTATCATCATCGTCGACGTCCATGGGGGCGTCGTCGTTACCGCTCGCGGAGATAATCTGGATGCCGCTGTTGCGCAGCGCGGAATACACCGCGGTGAGCTGCTCGTCAGAAACATCGATATCCTTCAGGGCGACCTGAATCTCGTCCTCGGTTACCGAAGTCCTGTTTGAGCCGTTGCCCATGAGCTTTGCAACGTAGGATTCCAGCCCAGTACCCGTGCTCTCAGTCTTTTTTGGCACAGATTCTCCCTTCATAGTCCACAGGACTCAATACTTTAGCACACACATTGACGTCTATACCCAAAAAGAGGACTGGATATAGGCGAGAATACGCTGGTTGACCACAACATCTAGGCTTGTTCGGTGCCTGCGGCCTCCAGGCCGATCAAACGGAACGGATCCGCCACGCCGCCGATCGACTTTTGCAGTTCGCGTTGACGCTGCGAATCCTGCGCGGCCTGCACGGTCAGCGCGCGACGGGCCTCATCATCGAGCGAACGGTCCTGGCGCAGCTTGGCCTGTGCGGCACGCATGCGGCGCTTGATGGTGTAGAGCTCGAGCGTATCGAGCATAAACACGATGTTCGTCTCGGTAGGGTGCTTGCTCGTCGCCGAGATGCGCCCGGCACTCACAAGCGTTGCCGCCTCGGGACACACCGAGCGTGCCGCATCCATGCAGGCTGCAGGATCGGTTCCCGGCGGCGTTGCCAGAACGGCCCATGCGATGGACTCGTGACGTGGGTCAACCCACTCAATGGAGCAGATGCGGTCGGCATACGTGCGGAACAAGTCGGGGTAGCTCGTGAGCATGGCCAGCAGCTCGCGCTCCCCTGCCAAGGACTTGCGCTCTAGATCGGTAAGAACCATCGGCGCCGCCGCAGCCGGTGCGCCCGAACCATCAGCCACAGGCACAGCGCCCATACCATCAGGCACATCGATTGGCGGCAGATCGTCGAAGACCTCCACGGGCGCGGCACCGTAGGCATCGAGCGGGGCGTAGTCGTACGGCTCTTCTTCGACAGGCGCGGACACCGGCGGCGTCGTGCCCGATGCCCAAGCACCGCGACCGGCATCGTGAGAACCCGACGCCTGACCGCCCGCGCTACCGGACCGCTCAGCCTGTGCCCGCCGGCGCTCATAGTTCTGCTCACGACGTCGTTCCGCATCCTCGCGCTTGGCGACATCGCGAAACACACGGCCCGAGCTCGCACGCACGGTCTCCAGATCCAAACCCAGCAGATCGGCAATCTGGATAAAGTACGTGTCGATCATATAGCTATCGCGCAGCGGATAGATGAGCGTGAGAGCGTCCTCCAGCGCCTTGGCGCGACCGCCCGGCGTGGTGATGTCGCTCGACTCCTGCAGCGAACGGTAGACAAAGTCCATAAGCGGCTCGGCAGCGTCGATGCGCGCCTGCAGCTCCTGTCCACCATGTGCCGTGATGAACTCCATAGGATCGTTGCCGTCGGGCAGCACCACGCAGCGCAGGTCCATCGAATCCTGTTCGATAAACTGAATCGCGCGACGAGCGGCCTTCTGGCCCGCGGCATCGCCGTCAAACATATACACGATGCGCTTGGCAAAGCGGGTGAGCGTCTTGACATGATGCTCCGTGAGCGCGGTGCCCAGCGTAGCGACAACGTTTTTGATCCCCGCCTCCCAGCAGGCGATACAGTCGGTATAACCCTCCACCACGATGGCGGTATCCTGCGCGACGATAAACTCCTTGGCCCAGTTAAAGCCGTAGAGGTTTCGCTTTTTATGGAACACGCTCGTCTCGGCGGTGTTGAGATACTTGGGTTGGCCGTCACCCATGATGCGACCGCCAAAGGCAATGTTGTGACCCTGCTCGTCAAAGATGGGAAACATCACGCGGTCGTAGAAGCGGTCGGCGAGCTGTCCGCGCCCACGGCTCACGGCCACGTTGGCATCGATCATCTCCTGCGGGGTAAAGCCCGCCTGAGACAGGTGCGACACCAGCATATTGCGGCCCGGCGCAAAACCCAGGCAGTAGCGGCGACAAACGTCGCCACCCATGCCGCGGCTGGCAAAGTACTCGCGCGGACGGCCGTCCTTGCCGCGCATAAGCATGGTGTGGTAGAACTGGGCCGTCTCGGCGCACAGATCGTAGATGCGGGCACGCTTGGTGCCGCGCTCGCGGCGATCTCCGGTATCATGCAGCTCAATACCCGCGCGATCGGCCAAATAACGGATTGACTCGGGAAAGCTCAGGTTCTCGCGCTTCATGATATAGGTGAAGACGTCGCCACCCTCGCCGCAACCAAAGCAGTGCCACACCTGCGTGGCGGGGATAATGTGGAAGGACGGAGTCTTTTCGCCATGAAAGGGGCAGCAGCCCCAAAACTCATGGCCGCGGGGCTTGAGCTCAACAGTTTCCTGCACGATGGCGACTAAATCGGACGCAGCACGTACCTGGTCTTTTTCCTCATCGCTAATCACGGATGCTCACCCCCTGCTCACCCAAGTTGTGACGAATATCTTCGATATTACCCTCGACGGTCGCGATCAACTCATCCAGCGAATCGAACACGCGCGACGGGCGCAGCCAGCGCGTAAACGCCAGCGAAACGGAAGCGCCGTACAGGTCGCCCGTATAACCAATTAAATTAGCCTCGAGATGCGCAGATGCCGCATCGTCAGCATACGTTGGCGGCAGGCCGACGTTCACGGCAGCGGGCCACACGGTGTCATCGACGAGTACCATGCCCTCATACACGCCATCGGCAGGCACCTGAATGCCATCGGGCACCTGAAGATTTGCCGTGGGAAAGCCCATGCCAGAACCCTCGTGACGGCCGCGAATAACACCGCCGCGCACCATATACGGGCGGCCGAGCAACTCAGCAGCCAGCTCCACATGGCCCTGTCCGAGCTCATGACGGATACGGGTGGCGCAAATGGCCTCACCGCCCTCGCAAAGCAGGTCGTGACCATACACGTCAACGCCGCGCTCGGAACCCCAGGCGCGCATCTCGGCAACACCAGATGCACCGCCACGGCCCAGCCTAAAGTCGCTGCCAACGCGAATCGAGCGAATGTCGACCAGACGCGACACCAGCGAGAGAAAATCAACATGGTCAAGCGCCGCAACCTCAGGCGTAAAGGGAACGGCCACCACCGCATCGACCCCGGTTTGAGCCAGGGCATGCAGACGGTCGGCCGTCGTCATCAATTTTTGAGCGGGCGAAGGGCTCACCACAACGTCCGGATCAGGATCGAAGGTAACCACGACCGCCTTGCAGCCATGGGCACGGGCATCACGGACAAGCGCTTCGATGAGTTCCTGGTGTCCACGGTGCACGCCATCGAACACGCCAATAGCGATCGAGGCAGCACCCAGGTGCTCACACTTATCAAACGCATCGGCAGTAACGATGCGAGCCTCGTCCGACTCGCCCGCGAAAAAGACACGCGCGAGCTCGCGAGCGGACAACATCATCGAACACCGCCGATTGCCTGCGGAAACACGTGCTCCATAACAAAGCGGCCACTCTCAATGCGGGCGAGCGCCTTGAGTCCCCCATCGAGCACCAACGCAAACGGCGCCTTCGAGGCATCGAAATCGGCAAGCGCACGCTCAACGGGAATGCGTCGGCCGCAAAGCAGGTCGTCGGCAAGATTGCCCGGCAAGTCAACTCGCGTGGCGCCCAGGGCCGCAATGGGATCCAGGGCAAAGCCAGCGGCGGACTCGGGAGAAAGCTCCTCCACCGCATGACAGGCGCCAATGGAAACAACACCGGAGGCCGTGCGGCGCAGCGCGGAAATGTGCGCGGCGCTCTCGCAGGCACGGCCCAAGTCGCGAGCGAGCGCACGAATGTAGGTGCCCTTGCTCACCGAGAACGCCACGGTCCACACACACGTATCACCCTCGCCGCCCACGGCGATCAGGTCGGCGGCATAGACCTGGACGGGGCGCGGAGGTAGGTCCACCGCATTGCCCTCGCGAGCAGACTTGTAGGCGCGAACGCCATTGACCGAGATAGCCGAAAACGCCGGCGGCACCTGCATCTGCGGACCCAACATAGCGGCCAAGTGCTCACGGGCATAGGCAGGGTCGCGGAGCTCGTTGGCAACAGCCACCGTGCGGACCGCCTCGCCCTCCGCATCATCGGTATTGGTCTCGGCACCAAACGAAATGTCGGCGACATAGCTTTTGGTATCGAGGGTTAGCATACCCAGCAGACGGGTGGCCTGGCCCACGCCCACCACCATGACACCCGATGCCATAGGGTCGAGCGTGCCGGCATGGCCGACGCGCCGCTCATGGAGAGCGCGCCGACATTGCGAGACCACATCGTGGGACGTGCAGCCCACCGGCTTATCGACGGCGAGCAGCATATTCAGTTGAGAAGGCGTACGACGAGCCATGTACCATCCAAAAAGTTAAAGCTCGACGGTCACCGAAGCGGGATCCTCCCCTACCAGCTCGGACAGCATGGGAAGTGCCACGGTGAGCGTCTCGAGAATCGTTCCGTTGTTGGAGAAACCGGCGGCAGCGGAATGTCCGCCTCCGCCAAAGGCAGCAGCGATCTCGGACACGTTGAGGTCGCCCTTGGAGCGCAGGTTGCCGCGCACCTTGGTATCGCCCTCAATGCCCTTCAGGAACAGGCAGACCTCCACGCCCATCACCGAGCGCACCACGTCAACCAGGCCGTCGCACTCATCCGAGGTGACACCACAAGCCTCAAGGTCACTCTGGTACGCGTAGCTATACGCCACGCGCCCGTGGGCCACCGTCTTAATACGGCCCATAACGATGGACTTGAGGTGCAAAAACTCAACGCGCATGCTCTGATATACCTCGAGTGCCACACGCGCCGGATCGGCACCGTGAGCAACCAGTCGCGAGGCCGCATGGAACGCAGCAGCATCGGCGTTTTGGTACTGGAAACGACCGGTGTCGGTCACCAAGCCGCACAGCAAACAAGTCGCGACGCCATCACGGGCGACAATGCCACAATTGTCCAAGAAACGGTCAATGATCATGGCGCAGGCTGCAGCTTCAACGCGCCTCAGACTGAGCTCGGCAAACTCCTCACGCGCCGGATGGTGATCAAAGCAAACCACATGCTTGGAGCGGCGAAGCACCTCGGCCGAGTTGTTGAGACGCTCGACGACCGGTACGTCCACCGAGATGAACAGGTCCGGATTGCCAGTGTACGCAGATGCCGGCACCAGGCGATCGGAGCCTTCCATAAAGCGGTAGATACGCGGAACCGGGTCATCGTCTGCCAGCAGCAGGGCAATGTCCTTGTTGGGGAAAAACTTCATGAGCGAGAGGCCCAGACCCAGCACGGAGCCCAAGGCATCGCCATCGGGAGAAGTATGTCCCGAAATCGCAATGGAGGACGCACCCTCGATGAGCTCGAGGATGCGTCGCTGAATATCTGCAGACTCGCACGAGGCGAGGTCGGCGGAATTAGTCATCTAAAGCTGCCTCCTGCGCGGCATCCGCTATCGGATAGCCGTCCTCGTCCTTTTCGATCGCAAGCGTGGCGGGAACGTTTTCCAGCGCACGCGTGATGCGCTCGACCTCATCGGTCGAGCGATCGATGCGAAAATCGAGCTCGGGCGTAACACGCCAATCGAGCGAGCGAGCCAACAGGCTGCGAATACGGCCCTTGGCGCTTGCGAGCGCCTCCATGACCTCATCGTAGCGGCTCGCATCGCACGACACGTACACACGCGCGAACGAACGGTCCACCGCGACCTCGACCGCGGTCAAAGTAACTAGGTCGAGACGCGGATCGGAAACCTCAAAGAGCAGGATATAACCAAGCTTCTCGCGAAGCTGCTCGCCCAGACGGCGGGTTGCCTGCGTTTGCTTCATAGCGCTACCCCCTACTCGGTACGGGCAACCTGGTCGATGCGGTAACCCTCGATCTGGTCGCCGGGCTTGATGTCCTGGAAGTTCTCCAGGCCAATGCCGCCCTCGGAACCGCTCTTGAGGCTCTTGGCCTCGTCCTTGTAGTGGCGCATCGAGGCGATCTTGCCGTTGAAGACCACGATACCGTCGCGCACCAGACGCACGGAATCGGTCGCGGCGATCTCGCCCTCTTCGACGCGGACACCGGCGGCGATACCGACTTTGGGCACCTTGAAGGTGTCCAGGACGGTCGCGGTACCCGTGGCGACCTCGACCTCGGTGGGCTTGAGCATGCCGATACGGGCGGCGTCGAGCTCCTCGAGGCACTTGTAGATGACGTCGTAGCAACGGATCTCGACGCCCTCGCGCTCGGCGGCGGAGCGGGCCTTACCGTCGGGACGGACGCCAAAGCCGATGATGATGGCGTTAGAGGCGTCGGCCAGGACGACGTCGGTCTCGTTGATGGCGCCAACGGCGGAGTGGATCGTGTTGATGCGAACCTCGGACTGATCCATCTTGTCGAGCGAGTCCTGAAGGGCCTCGATGGAACCCTGGACGTCGGCCTTGATGATCAGGTTGAGCTCCTTGACCTCGGCGTCGGCAATGGTCTCGAAGAGGTTCTCGAGCGTGACGTGCTTGACGCGGCTCTGCTCCTCGATACGGGCCTTGAGCGAACGCTCGTCGGCAAGGGCGCGAGCCTCGCGCTCGTCCTCGAACACGCGGAACTCGTCGCCGGCGTTGGGCACAGACTGCAGACCCAGGATCTCGACAGCGTCGGAGGGACCGGCCTCGGTGACGGCGCGACCCTTGGGGTCGAGCATGGCGCGGACGCGGCCGTAGGTAAGACCAGCGACCAGCGTATCGCCCACGTGCAGGGTACCGCGGGTCACAAGCACGGTAGCGACCGAGCCGCGGCCCTTGTCGAGCTTGGCCTCGAGGACGTTGCCGGAGGCAAAGGTGTCCGGATTGGCCTTGAGCTCGAGCACATCTGCCTGGAGCAGCACGGTCTCCAGAAGGTCGTCGATACCGATCTTCTGCTTAGCCGAGATGTTGACGAACATGTTCTGTCCGCCCCACTCCTCGGGGATGACGCCGTACTCGGTGAGTTCCTGGCGCACACGGTCGGGGTTAGCGCCGGGCTTATCGATCTTGTTGACGGCAACGACGATGGGTACGCCGGCGGCCTTGGCGTGGTTGATCGACTCGACCGTCTGGGGCATGACGCCGTCGTCGGCGGCGACGATCAGGATGACGATGTCGGTCACCTTGGCGCCACGGGCACGCATGGCCGTAAAGGTGGCGTGACCCGGGGTATCGATAAAGGTGATCTTGCGGTCGTTGATCATGACCTGCGAAGCGCCGATGGCCTGCGTAATGCCGCCCGCCTCGCCGGCAGCAACGCCGGTGTGACGGATGGCGTCGAGCAGCGACGTCTTGCCGTGGTCGACATGGCCCATGACGGTGACGACCGGGGCACGCGGCTTGAGGTCGGCGGGATCGTCGTAGAACGAGAAGGTGTTCTCCTCCTCGGGGGTGATGATCTTGATCTGGCGGCCCAGGTCGTCGGCGACGAGCTCGACGAGGTCGTCGGACATGGACTGCGTCATGGTGAGCGGCGTACCCAGCAGGAACAGGCGCTTGATGATGTCGTTGGCCGGAACGTCGAGCGCCTCGGCAAGCTCCTGGACGGTAACGCCCTGGGAGACCTTGATGGCGTCGAGGTCCTCGGGGTTCACGCCCTGGGCCAGCGCCTCCTCTATCTTGCGCTCCTCCTGAGCCTTGGCAGCCTCGCGTTCGCGCTGCTCCTTGCGCTTCTTGCGGCGACCGGTGGACTCGCGAGAGGCCTCCTCGACGGCAGCACGAGCCTCCTCGAGCACCTTCTCGCGGCTGTACTCCTCGGCCTCGCGAGCCATGCGGCTGTAGTGGTCCTCTTCGTTGTTGTGACCGCCCTTGCGCTTCTTGCCCTTGCCCTGCTTATCGGGGTTGGGGAAGTCCATACCGGCAGCGACGTTGTTGCTGGCGTTGGTGCGATGGCTGTGCGGACGGCTCTCAGAGGCGTTGCGCTCGGAGTTGTTGTCGGAAGCGTTGCGATCGTTACGACGGCCACCGCGGCGGTCGTTGTTGCCGCCACGACGGTTACCGCGCTCGGCGGCGCGCTCGGCCTTGGCCTTGTCCTCGGCGTCCTTCTTCTCCTTGAGCACGGTCTCCTGTGCGGCGATCTGGTCGAGCAGCGAACGGAAACGCGAACCGGAGTCGGAAGCGGGAACGGCGCGGCGCTGGGCCTCGCGGGCAGCCTCCTCCTTCTCGCGGGCAAGGCGCTCCTGCTCGGCCTTCTTCTTGGCCTCAGCCTCGGCACGGGCGGCCTCCTCGGCAGCCTGAGCTGCGGCAAACTGGCGGCGCTCCTCCTCGCGTGCCTTCTCGGCGGCGATGCGCTCGCGCTCGGCCTCGGCGGCGCGTGCGGCCTCCTCGGCGGCAGCTGCCTGCTCCTCGGCCTGCTTGGCAGCCTCGACTTCCTGGGCGCGGGCCTCGATCACCGAGGCGAGCTGCTTGCGGACCATGGCAACGTAGGCGTCCTCCAGGGTGGAGGAAGCGGACTTAGCGGGAATCTTCATATCGGCGAGATGACCCATCAGTTCCTTGGAGGTCATGCCGAACTCTTTGGCCAGGGTGGACACACGGACTTTTGCCATATGACTTCACCTACCCTTTCTGGCACCTTGGGTGCCTAGAGACTGAACGAGCGTGGGAGACGCGCCGGGACCCGCCCGGCGCGACCGCGCGCTAGATCAGGTCCTCCGCATTATCGAAGGCGTCGGTGTCGTGGACACCGCAGAAACGGGAGCCGGGACGAGCCTGGTTGCGGCACTGGATGCCGTCCTCGGACACGAACTCGCAGCGGCGGACGTTCTCGTCCTCCTCGTCACCGATCAGGTCGGCGGCGGGCTCCTCGTGAACAGGAACGTTCTTGAGGATGTCGGCGGCAAGCGTCTCGGACTTGATGTCGATGTGCCAGCCGGTCAGGCGCGCGGCGAGGCGGGCGTTCTGGCCCTCCTTGCCGATGGCGAGGGACAGTTGGTCGTCGGGCACGATGACGCCGGCGTAGGCCTTCTCCTCGTCGATGAGGACGCGGGTGACCTTGGCAGGCGACAGGGCGTTGGCGACGTAGACGGCAGGATCGGCATCCCACAGGATGACGTCGACGCGCTCGCCGCGGAGCTCGCCCACGACAGCGCGAACACGGCTGCCCTTGGGACCGACGCAGGCGCCCACGGGATCCAGACGGTCGTCGAGCGAGTGGACGGCGACCTTGGAGCGCTGGCCGGGCTCGCGGGCGATCGACTTAATCTGGACGGTGCCCTCATAGATCTCGGGCACCTCCTGCTCAAACAGACGACGCATAAGCTCGGGGTGAGTACGGGAGATAACAATCGGCGGACGGCTGTGCTCGCCGCGAACCGGCTGCAGGTTGGAGTTAGGGTCGCGAACGTCGATAATCACGGCCTTGATGTGCTGGTTGTGCAGGTAGCGCTCGCCCATCGGACGCTCGTTGCGCTCGTTCTCGTAACGGCGCTGATCGAAGTGCGGCAGCTCGGCCTCGACGCCCTCGCGAATCTTGACGATCGTGAAGTCGGGCGTGGACTGCAGCACGGTACCGCTGATGAGGTCACCGATGCGGCCGGAGAACTCCTCGTAGATCTGCTCGCGGGCGGAGTTGCGCACGATGGCATTGATCTCGGCCTTGGCGTGCTGGGCAGCGATGCGGCTCGTGTTCTTGGGGGTGACGTCGATCTCCTCGAACTCGGTGAAGTTGCCCTCCTCGTCCATGGAATCGTCGATCGGCTCCAGGCGGTAGACGTAGATCTTGCCGGTGGTGCGGTCGATGGTCACCTTGGCGCCCCACTCAAGATGCAGGATCTCGGCATAGCTCTTGGCGAGCGACTGCTCCAGGCGGTCGATCAGGTAGAGCTGGTCGATGTGCTTCTCCTGGCAAAGCTCCATCAGGGCGGACATCATGTCGGATGCTGCCATCTTACTTTCCTTCCTTCGCGGGCTTGAAGTCGTAGGTGGGCTTCAACTTGCACTTTTTAACATCAGAGAAATCGAGGGTAACGGACTCTCCGTCCTCGAGCTCGAGGGTCACGTTCATCTCGGTGGCGGCGGCAATCTTGCCGGCGTACTTGCGACGGCCCTCGGTGGCGGTGGAGGTGAGCTCGCAGTTCTCGCCCACAAAGCGTGCAAAGTCGCACGGACGGCGCAGCGGGCGCGCCATACCCGGGCTCGACACCTCGAGTGTATAGCTCGAAGAGATGGGATCGAGCTCCTCAATCACATCGCCGACCCACTTGGTGTTGGCCGTGACGTCGTTGAGCGACAGGCTCTGACCCTCGGCACCCTCGATACGTACGCGCACGCAGGGGGCCTTGGTGGCACCCACGAGCTCGACGTCGACGATGTCGATATCGTGCTGGGGAGCGACAGCCTCGAGCGCGTCGATGATCGCCTGCTCGGTCTTGGTCTTGACCATTGCGGCACCTCCATCCATACAAAAAAGAAGCGGGGCCGAAACCCCACTTCTTTCAATTACAACTTCATTTGCAAGCAAACTATACCAATAGCTGCGGAAACGTGCAAGCACAGTACGAATCTGCAGGTCAGCGTGCGCACAGCTTCTCCACAAGAATAGGACAATTGGCCGAAGGCACCTAGGCAGATACATGCAAAACGAGGGACGACCCAACCGGATCGCCCCTCGTCTTTTATGCGCCAGTTAAGCGCGCAGTGCTTACTTGACCACCAGGTTGACCAGCTTGCCGGGCACGCAGATGGCTTTGACGACCGTCTTGCCCTCGAGCCACTTGGCGACGGCGGCCTCGGCGGCAGCCTGCATATCCTCATTGGAGGCATCGCGGGCAACGTCGACGCGGCCGCGGACCTTGCCGAGCACCTGGACCACGATCTGCACCGTGTCCTCAACGGACTCGGCCAGGTCGAACTCGGGCCAGGCGGCGGTGTAGGCGTTGCCCTCGCAGCCGAGTGCCTCGTGCCACAGCTCGTCGGCCCAGAACGGACAGATGGGGGCAAGGACGCTCACGATGTCCTTGGCCACGCCGTAGCACAGCGCCTTGTCGCGGGCGGTATCCTCGGTGGCGTTGAGGTAGGCGCTCGCCGCGTTGACGAGCTCCATGACGGCCGAGATGGCGGTGTTGAACTGTCCGCGGTCAAAGTCCTCGGTGCACTTGGCGATGGTGCGGTGACGCTCGCGATAGAGCTTCATCGCAACCTCGTCGAGCGCAGACTTGTCGAAGGCCACGTTGGCGTCGCCGGACTGGACGAGCTGCCAAACGATACGCCAGGCGCGCTTGATGAAGCGGTTGGCGCCCTCAACGGCCTTGGGATCCCAGTCGAAGTCCTTCTCGGGCGGAGCGATAAACAGGATCGCCAGACGCATGGTGTCGGCACCGTAGGGCTCGATGACCGAGCTCGGGGGCACGACGTTGCCCTTGGACTTGGACATGGTGTCGCCGTTCTCGTCCTTGACCATGCCCTGGCACAGCAGGTTGGTGAAGGGCTCGTCCACGCTCAGCAGGCCAAGGTCGCGCAGGGCCTTGGTAAAGAAGCGGCTGTAGAGCAGGTGCAGAATGGCGTGCTCGATGCCGCCGATGTAGTTATCGACGGGCATCCAACGGTCGGCGGCCTCACGGGAGAAGGGCAGCTCGGTGTTGTGCGGATCGGTATAGCGCAGGTAATACCAGCTGGAGCAGGTGAAGGTGTCCATGGTATCGGTCTCGCGCTTGGCCGGGCGACCGCAGACCGGGCAGGTGGTCTCGTAGAACTCCTTGCACTCGGCGAGGGTCTCGCCGGCGCCCAGGTCCAGGTTCTCGGGCAGCGTCACCGGCAGCTGATCCTCGGGCACGGGCACGATGCCGCAGTGCTCGCAGTGGATGGCCGGGATGGGGTTGCCCCAATAGCGCTGGCGGCTGATGAGCCAGTCGCGCAGACGGAACTCGACCTTGCGACGACCGCAGCCCATGGCCTCGAGGTCGGCCACGATGGCAGCCTCACCCTCGGAGTGCTTGCCGCCGCGCATGCCAGTGTACTTGCCGGACTGGACGAGCGTGCCCTCGGCAGCGTGAGCGCAATCCCAGTCGACGGTCTCGGCATGGAAGGTATCGATGGTCTCGCCGCTGGCCTCGACGGCAGCGCGATCGTCATCGTCCAGGATGATCGGCACGATCGGCAGGTCGTACTTACGGGCAAACTCAAAGTCGCGCTGGTCGCCACAGGGAACGGCCATGACGGCACCGGTACCGTAGTCGGCAACGACATAATCGGCAACCCACACGGGGACCTTCTCGCCGTTGACGGGGTTTACCACATAGCGGCCCGTGAAGGCACCGTGCTTCTCGAGGGTGCCCTGGGCACGCTCGACGGCAGAGATATGCTTGGCGTCCTCGACGATCTTAGTGACGGCCTCCTCGTACTCCGTGCCCTCGACGAGCTCGTGCAGGCCGGCGTACTCGGGAGCCAGGACAAAGAAGGAAACGCCAAAGAGCGTATCGGCACGCGTGGTGAAGACGGTGATCTTACCCTCGTCGCCCTCAATGGGCTCGCCATCCTGGTCGCACAGGGTAAAGTCGACCTCGGCGCCCTCGGAGCGACCGATCCAGTTGGCCTGCATCTGCTTGACGCGCTCGGGCCAGCCGGGGAGCTTCTCCAGATCGTCGAGCAGCTCCTGGGAGTACTCGGTAATCTTGAAGTACCACTGCTCAAGGTCGCGCTTCTCGGGTTCGGTGCCGCAGCGCCAGCACTTACCCTCGGTGACCTGCTCGTTGGCCAGAACGGTCTTGCAGGTTGGGCACCAGTTGACCGGGTTCTTCTTACGATAGACCAGGCCCTTTTCCCACATCTTCTCAAAGATCCACTGGCCCCAGCGGTAGTAGTCGGGGCTGCAGGTCTTGACCATGCGATCCAGATCGTAGGAGAAGCCCATGCGCTTCATCGTGGCGAGCGCCTGGTCCATGTTCTTATACGTCCAGGCGGCAGCCTGCGTATTATGCTTGATGGCGGCGTTCTCGGCGGGCAGGCCAAAGGCGTCAAAGCCGATGGGATGCAGCACGTCGTAGCCGCGCATGCGGGCCTGACGGGCCATGGCATCGCCGATAGTATAGTTGCGCGCGTGGCCCATGTGCAGGTCGCCCGACGGATACGGGAACATCTCGAGCACGTACTTCTTGGGCTTGCTGTCGTCGGTGTCGACGGCAAAGAGGTTGGAGTCCTCCCAGGCCTTCATCCACCGGGACTCAATGGCCTGCGCGTCGTAGGCAGGGATCTCGTCCTTATGATCTGTGCAATCGCACATATCAGCTCCTTTAATCTTAGCTGGGGTCGGTCGGCTTAGCTTTATTCGCTACTGCGGACAGTCCTGCGCAAGACGAAGAGCACATTTAGTGCTCTTCTTTGCGTGCGGAACTTGTAGCGAACAAAGCTAAGCCGCCCGACCCTAAGGTTGACTCGACTGATAATAGCAAATACGACAAGCGAGATGCCTGCGACTTGCAGGCATCTCGCTTTATCTAAATAACGTGGTTGATACTCAACCTTTATGTGAGGCTCTAACCTTATCGATAAGAGACGGACTGTTGAGAGTCCTTCACGACTACGTCGTGGGCGCCGCCTTCGACGATGGAGGTAGAGCTGACCAGCGTCAGGCGAGCCTTTTCCTGGAGCTCGGGGATTGAGAGGGCGCCGCAGTTGCACATCGTTGACTTGACCTTGTAGAGCGTACCGCCCACGCCGTCCTTAAGGGAACCGGCGTAGGGAACGTAGGAGTCGACGCCCTCGACGAAGCTGAGCTTCGCGGCGCCGCCCAGGTCGTAGCGCTGCCAGTTGCGGGCACGCGCAGAACCCTCGCCCCAGTACTCCTTCATGTACTGGCCGTTGACGTTGACGCGCTCGGTCGGGCTCTCGTCAAAGCGGGCGAAATAGCGGCCCAGCATCATAAAGTCGGCACCCATGGCAAGGGCGAGCGTCATGTGGTAGTCGTAGACGATACCGCCGTCAGAGCACACGGGCACGTAGACACCGGTCTCCTCGTAGTACTCGTCACGGGCGCGGCAGACGTCGATCAGCGCGGTGGCCTGGCCGCGGCCGATACCCTTGGTCTCGCGGGTAATGCAGATGGAGCCGCCGCCGATACCGACCTTGATGAAGTCGGCGCCGCAATCGGCCAGGAAGCGGAAGCCCTCGGCGTCGACGACGTTACCGGCACCGACCTTGACGTCCTCGCCGTAGTTGGCGCGGATCCACTCGATAGTGCGCTTCTGCCACTCGCTGAAGCCCTCGGAGGAGTCGATGCACAGAACGTCGGCGCCAGCCTCGATGAGCAGCGGCACGCGCTCGGCATAATCGCGGGTGTTGATACCGGCGCCGACCATGTAGCGCTTGTCGTTATCGAGCAGCTCGTTGGGGTTAGTCTTGTGGCTGTCGTAGTCCTTGCGGAAGACGATGCCCATCAGGTGATCGTTGTCGTCGACAATGGGCAGGGCGTTGAGCTTGTTGTCCCAGATGACGTCGTTAGCGACCTTGAGGCTGATGTTCTTGTCGCCCACGATGAGCTGCTCACGCGGGGTCATAAACTCGGAGACCTTTGTCTGGTGATCATCGCGGCTGGGGCGATAGTCACGGCTGGTGACGATGCCCAGGAGCTTACCCTTGGGAGTGCCGTCGTCGGTGACCGGCATAGTGGAGTGACCGGTCTTCTCCTTGAGCTCGATGACCTGCTCCATGGTCATGTCGGGGGTCAGAGTGGAATCGGACTGAACGAAGCCGGCCTTGTGATCCTTGACGGCCTTGACCATAGCGGCCTCGGACTCGGCGCTCTGGGAACCGTAAATGAAGGACAGGCCACCCTCGGTAGCGAGCGCGACACCCATGTCGACGCCCGAGACGGACTGCATGATGGCGGAAACCATGGGGATGTTCAGGGTGATTGCCGGCTTCTCACCGCGCTTAAAGCGGGTTAGCGGCGTCTTAAGAGAGACGTTGTTGGGGATGCACTGCGAGGACGAGTAACCAGGGACCAGCAGATACTCCGAAAACGTGTGGGACTCACCGGGAAAGAACGTAGCCATGTTTCTCCTTTTTCCATGCGACCGGTCGGCTGCAGGCCTCGTAGGACCCAGCCCAACCTTGGGCGCCCAATACTGGGGAAGTATCTTAACGCACTTTGACTGCTACAATGCATGATTTAAGAAGAGCACACGAGGGTTTGACGCAGGCTTTGCGTTTGCCCAGCAAACACTTTAGCGGGAAGACGTGGAGCACATGGAGTACAAGACGACGGCAAAGTTGGTCATTCAAGCGTTCGACAAAGATCTGCCGGGCGTGTTTGGACACGGCTGTGTCTTGCTGCTGCAGGGTATCGCCCGCGAGCACTCGCTCAACCGCGCCGCCAAGAGCATGGGCATGGCGTATTCCAAGGCCTGGCGCATTGTAAACGAAGCCGAAGGCCAGCTGGGCTGCAAGCTCATCGAGCGCGACGGCGCCCGCGGATCCACCCTCACCCCCGCCGGCGAGCGAGCCATAGCGGTCTACGAGGAGCTGCAGGCCGACATCAACAACGTCATCGCCACCAAAGCAAACGACCTCATCGCCAGCATCAACGCAGAGTAGTCCTTTTGGGCTGAAATGTTGTCCACTGCGCCCTCGGATTGAGGCTCGCGCCACAAAACGGGCCCATCTACTACGTTTAGTTGAATACCCTCGACCATACCGGACATTATGAAATTAAAACCGCTGGTAGACAGCTTGGTAATTTTCAAAATAGGCGGGTATGGTCGACCCCTATGGCTTAAACGTAGTAAATAGGCCGTTTTCGTGGCACAGGCCCCGATTAGCTATTTGCGGAGGGCGTTGTCTAGGGTGGACGCTACGACCAGGGGGTTGTCGGTGCCGGCAAAGAGGCGGATGGTACTCCCCTGCTTGCCACGCGGAGCCGAAAGGCGCGTTGTTGCGCCGCCGGCGGGCGATGTGCGGAACTCCCCCGGCAAAGCATCGAACAGCTCGCCCGCGCTGCATTCGATAAGGTCAAATTCAACTGCCGGGCCAAAGCCGTGCTCGAGGATTCCCGTTGCAACCGCATGGTCGGGATGCGAGCTCAATCCGGGGTAGCGCACGTCGCGCACCATCTCGTTCGCAACCAAATATTCAGCCAGCGCACGGGCGCGATCGAAATGCGCCTGCATGCGGGTATCGAGCGAGTCCAGCCCACGCTCCAGCACACCGGCCTCCTCGGTAGAAAGGTCGAGTGCCAAAGCACCGCAGCCTGCAAACAATACGTGCGCGCACTCGGCAGCAGCATCTACACGATGGCGCTTGAGCTGCGAGCGCGCCACCGAAGCGGCGACCAACTTGCGCGGAGCCTTACCAGCGCACACACGGTCGAGCGCCTCAAGTGACAGCACGGCACCCAAGCGCAACGGATCGCACCCAAAGACACCAGCCACGGTGTTATCCACCACGAGCAGCGCATGAGCCTCACGCGCTGCGCGGCCTAACGCACGTAGATCGGGAACGCGCAGACCAAACCCGCCGATGGAGTTGACGAACCACCACAGGTGCGGCCCCTCGGCATCAAACGAAGCATCAAAGCCCTCGGACGCAGCAGCAAACGCCTCGGCGGACGGCGAGCCCACCAACGCGACATCGCAGCAATCAAACCCGCTCGCAAACGCATCGGCAAAGTCGTCCGCAAAGGCCACCAGGCGGTCACCGGGACGCACAATCCCCAGCTGCGACAGCGCTGCCGGCACATGCGGGGCCGCAAGCAACCGCGCCTCACGTGCGCCGGTCCTCAAAGCCCAGGCCTCTTCTAGCTGCTGTACGCCCATACGGCAACCTCCTTTCATTAACAAAAAACCCACAATGCGGGTGTTCCCCGCATCGTGGGCAACGGCTGCAGTATAGCGCCGATATGCGACGAATCGCCTAGATGTTGAGCGTGTGGTAGGTCACATTCGCGCCCAGAGCGTCAACGGTCACGCCATAGGACTCGGGATAGATGCGCGTCGAAAACACGAGAGAGCCATCGTTCACAAACACCTCGACCGACGAGACATCGCCAACAATGCGCACGTTACGAACCTCGTCGACGGGCTCCCAGCGCACGGTGCGACCACAGCCGGCAGAAGCGCGACCCTCATCGGTAAATCGCATCTCAAAGCGCGCGGGCAGCTCGCCATTGGCGGGCACAAACGCCAGCTTCAGCTCGCCATCAACGGTCGCGGTAAATGCGCCGTCGACACCGCCAACAACAACGTCAAAGCAGGTATCGCCGGCAACCTCCAACGAGCCCTCCCCCACACGCACCGAGGCATAATGGCGCTCGATCTCGCGCGCCGGCCGCTGCAGCACCACGCCGTCGGCACCGGCTGAAAGCTCACGCGGCACCGTCATGCAGTGCTGCCAGCCGCACACCACAGTGGGGTCGTTGCCATAGGTCGGCTCATCGGGCATGCCCATCCAGCCGATCAAAATGTGGCGACCATCCTCGGACGTAAACTCCTGCGGAGCATAGAAGTCAAAACCGGCGTCCCACAGACGGAACTCGCCCAGCTCATAGGCGCCGTCACCACCGGTAATGTCGCCCGTTACAGGCATGTAGCCAGCAGCGTATACGTTGCCGCGGTCCCAACGGCCGCCCTCAAGCCCCTGGGGAGAGAAGGACAGCCACTTCGCCGGCACACCACCATCCGCCTCAAGCTCCAGATACCCCGGGCACTCCCACATAAAGCCAAAGCGCTCGGACGTAGAAACACGGCTCTCAAGCTCCCAGCTCAGCATATCGGGCGAGCCATACACCAGGATCTCGCCCACATCGCGCCCGGCACCCTCGCCGTGCATGACGCAAAATCGACTATCTACATGCGGCCCATCCACGCGACGACGCGCGCCCAGCACCATGTGATAACGCCCGTCCGCGTCACGCCACACCTTGGGATCGCGCACATGGCAGGTCAAATCCTCGGGATAATCCTCGGAAGCCAGCACCACGCGCTTTTGGCTAAACGTCTGTCCATCGGCGCCCTCGACATAAACAGTATCGGCGCGGCGGCCGGTATTGATGTAGTCGTACGTGCCGTCCGCATCGGAAAGCTTAACGTTGCCCGTATAGAGCACGCGAATGCGACCGTCCTCGGCAAGCGCGGAGCCCGAATACACACCGTGGCAATCGAACGGCTCGTCGGGCAGCAGCGGAGCGCCAACATAGTCCCACGTCATAAGATCGCGGCTCGTCGCATGGCCCCAGGCCTTAACGCCGCCCTCGACATCAAACGGCGCATACTGAAAATAGGCATGGAACACGCCACCCGCCTGGCAGAGACCGTTGGGGTCGTTGAGCCAACCCGCCGGCGGCATAATATGGAAGTGCTGGCCATACACGCCATGACCGCACTCAGAGGCGGCGGCGTCAACAGCGGCAACCAACTTTGCAAGGTCGCGACCAAGTGCATTAGACATATCAAAGTCCTAACGGATCGAAAGTAACAAGGCACCAGAGATCGGCACCAGATACGGGAAACGCCCGCGAGCATACGACCCGCGGGCATCCCCTCAATCAAAAGCTCTTAGGCCTGCTCGGAAGCCTTGGGCTCGTCCTTGTACAGGACAAACGAGATAGCAAAGGAAACCAGCGCGGCGACCGCAAACATGATCGCGTACTGCACGGGCTGGGCCAGGCACAGCAGGATACCGAAGATACCGGTAACGCCCGTGCCGGAGGCAGCCAGCGAAGTGAGCGCGCAGACCAGGGCACCGCAACCGCCGCCGATGCAGCCGGCGATGAAGGGCTTAAAGAAGCGCAGGTTCACACCAAAGATGGCAGGCTCGGTAATGCCCATGAAGGCGGACAGGGCCGAAGGAAGCGCCAGACCCTTGATCTTGGCATCGCGGGTCTTAAAGGCAACGGCGAGCGCGGCACCGCCCTGGGCGATGTTGGCGGCACTGGCGATGGGCAGCCAATAGGTCACGCCATACTGAGCGAGCTGGCCCAGATCGATGGCGGTGTACATCTGGTGGATACCGGTAACGACCGTGGGGGCATAGAACAGGCCGACGATAAAGGAACCGATGCCGAAGGGCAGGGTCAGCAGGGCCTGAATCAGACCGAGGATGGCGTTCTCAGCCCACACAAAGATGGGGCCGACGGCAACGAGCGTCACGAGCACGGTCACGAACACGGAGACGAGAGGAGTCACAAAGAGGTCGAACATCTCGGGAACGATCTTGTGCAGGCGCTTCTCGAGGAAGGCCAGAATGGCACAGGCGATGACGATGGGGATCACATGGCCCTGATAGCCGACCCACTCAAAGCTGTACACGCCGGGGATGACGGTGACCATGGTCTGCACGCCCTCGGAGGCAACCGTGTAGGCGCTCTGCAGCGAGGAGTTGATGAACGCACCGCCGACGACGGCGCCCAGGTACGGGTTGGCGCCAAAGGCCTTAGCCGCGGAGTAACCGATCAGGATCTGCAGAATGCCAAATGACGTGCCCGAGACCAGGTCGGCAATCTTATAAATAAAGTTATTGGTGTCGAGCGCGATAAAGCCGTTGGAGGCCATAAAGTTGAGGGCGCTCATAATGCCCAGCAGCAGGCCCGAAGCCACGATGGCGGGGATGATGGGGACAAAGACGTCGCCGAGCACCTTAATGGCACGCATAAAGATGTTCTGCTGCTGCGCCGCGGCCTCCTTGACCTCGGCCTTGGTAGCAGCTTCGACGCCACTGAGCGCGATGAACTCCTCGTAGACCTTGTTGACGGTGCCGGTGCCAAAAATAATCTGGAGCTGGCCCTGGGCCTCAAAGACGCCCTTGGCGCCGTCGACGTTCTCGATGGCCTCCTTGTTGACCTTGGAATTATCGGCAATCACCAAGCGCAGACGCGTGGCGCAATGCGCGGCAGAGACGACGTTGTCGGCGCCACCGATATTGTCGAGCACCTCTTGGGCTGATTTGCGGTAGTCCATGACTTCCCTTTCCTCCAACGGGCGCATCAGCACCCGGCCATCTTTAACACTTACACTGTAATCGATTTCAGTTTCATATGTCTGTAATCGTTTTCATAGTAGGGTGAACGGTAGGAAATAGCCGGCGAATGGTAGTTTTGAGACAAACATAAGGGCTCAGAGGCAGGCAGACGTGCCCAAAATCTAGACATTCATAAGCTGATGGCCGAGTTTGAGCGTCTTGAGACCGCTCTCCCCCTCCACGCCATCGAGCGTGTTGAGCAACATATTGGTCGCCTCGACGCCACTGGTCAGGTAGCCATAATGCACGGTGGGAATGCCGCCCGTCAGCGCGCGCAAAAATGCGTTGTCGCCGAAGCCGCTCACGCGACGCACGCCCTCGCCCATGCCACGCACCTCGTCAAGAGCGCGCAGGGCGCCGGCAGCCATAGTGTCGGTCGCGCAGGCGATAAACGAAACATCGGGAGCGACGGAAAGCAGTTCACGCGCCGCACCATAGCCCGAGTCGAGCGTAAACGAGCCCAGGCGAATCAAGGCGGCATCGAGCGGGTTACCCGCGGCGCGCAAGCCGGCCTCAAAACCGCGACGGCGGTCATAACCGGCCGCGCGGTCCTCTTCGGTAACTCCAATGTAGGCGATCTTGCCGTCCACGCGGCCCGCAAGCGCATGGCCCAGCTCAAAGGCGGCCTCGTAATCGTCGTGATAGACACACGCCGCGCCCTCGACATGTTGGCCGATCAACACAATGGGCACGCGGCACGACTCAATCGCCCGGCGATGCTCGTCGGTGATCATGGTTGCCACCAGCACAATGCCATCGACCGGGTGGTTTTGGAATAAATCGAGGTATTCGAGCTCGCGATCAGCCGCGTTGTCGGTATTGGCAAGCAGCATCTGGTAGCCACGGCGACCGAGCACCTGGCCAATACCGGCGGTAATGCGGCTCACGGATTCGGAGTTGATCTTAGGTACGATGACGCCAATGAGCTTGGTGGAACCGGTGCGCAGCGCGCGAGCCTGGCTGGACCGCACGTATCCGGTCAGCTCGATTGCATGCTTAATGCGCTCGGCCTTGTCCGCCGAGATATATCCACCGTTGAGGTAGCGCGAGACGGCGGCGCTCGAAACGCCCGCAAGCTCGGCCACATCTTTCATCTTTACCACGAGCACCCCTGTCATTGAAATCGCTTTCACCATGATACCCGTGAAGACGGCATACGAACCAAATCGGCCCACCCAGGTCGAGCATACGCCAGCGAGCGGGCAGCTGCCGTGGCGAGGTGCCGCGAAAGAGGAGCGACGCGTACTTCATGTACGCGAGCGACGGTTTGAGCGGCAGATCGCCCGGCAGATGCGTGCGCAGCGTCGAGCGGTCCGGCGTTTGTTAAACGCCGGAACAAAGTTAGCCGTGGTACTCGCCGTTGTACTGGATGAGCGTCAGGTCCTCCACGCCATCGAGCGCGCGAATGGCGTCCGCATAGGGCATGTCAACGCCGTCCGAGAACACCTCCACGGCCATCTCAACCTTGCCACCGCGCATGGTCTTGGACTTCACCGTAAACTTGGTGCGCCCAAATGCACGCACGATATCGTCGCCGGCGGTCTGACCCGTGTAGTGGATGACCATCATGTACACGCGCGCCTTGTCCTGGTGGCTCGCAAAGCCGGCAATCATCACCACAATCACCACTGCCGTAAGCCCCACGAGCGCGTACATGCCGGCGCCTGCCGTAATGCCTGTGGTAATGGCCCAAAAAAGATACAGCAGGTCGAGCGGGTCCTTGACCGCCGTACGATAGCGGACGATTGACAGAGCACCGACCATACCGAGCGAGATGACCACGTTGGTCGAAATCGCGAGCGTGACCATGCAGGTAAGCACGCACATGCCAACGAGTGTCACGGCAAAGCTGCGCGAATATACCACGCCGGTAAAAAAGCGCTTGTAAACGTAATAGATCAGGATGCCCATGGCGAGCGCCACGAGCAGCGAAAGGCCAATCTTGGCAGGGTCGACCTGGCCAAACGCCTCCAAGACGGAGTTTTTAAAAAAGTCCCTGGTGCTCATGGTCTAAATATCCCCTCGGTTCTCAAAATCCGATTCCCAGTAATTAAATCCGCGCAGGTAGGCGGTCTTTTCGTAACACAGGCAGTACTTGGAGACCGCAGTAAGCTCGGCCGCTCCCGGCGGCACCATATCACGCACCAGCTGCGGGCAAAACTCCGTAAACTTGACCTCCATCACCAGCTTGCCGGGCTCCAGGACCGGCAGCGCGGGCAGCATCGCGTCAAAGATATCGAAGCTTCCCACCGCGGCACGCACGTTCATGTCAAACGTTATGCGCACAGTACCCTCATCCATCACCCACGGCTCGCGCTCGTAGTCCACGATGGTCCGCGGGCGCATCATGTTGCAGATGCACTCGATGTAGAACTCGCGGCAGAGCGGATAGGGGCTCCTCAGCAAAAAGCCGTAGTCGCCGGCCAGAATCTGCTCAAACTCGCCGCGCGTGAGCGGCGCGTCCTCCTTGTAGATCCAGCTGCCGTACTTCTTTTTGCGCTCGAGCTTAATCACCTTGTCGCTGCCGTTATAGATGCGCACGCGATACTTTTTGCGCATGAGAATGCCGGCGTCTTTTTCCTCGTAGGCCGAGTTGCAGTAGTCGTCAAAGTACAGGCTGCGAATGGTGTAACCGCCCGCCCGCGCATGCTTGTCCAGCTTAAACACCGGCGCCATGCGGCAGGCCAGCGCAGCGTGCTCGCCCTCGTTGATGAGGTACTTGAGCTCATGGCGATAACGCTCCTGCGTGGTGCGCACGGGAGGTGCCGCCAGGCGCTCGAGAAGCGCGCTAGCCCTCCTCATACGTGTCCTCCACGACCCTACCGCCGTCTTGCACATAAAAACACTTCATGCCGTACTGTTTGCCGCCGTCGGTCACATAGTAGTCAAACGCATCTTGCGTATAGCCGTCGGAGTTGGTGGCGCGCACGCGCACAAAATACTGGCCGGCATCGGGCGCATCGCACGTTACCTCCGGCAGCAGCACGTCCTCGGCCTTAAAGACCACGTCGCTTATGGCATAGTCGCGCGCAAGCTCCACGGTATAGCGAATATCGCGCGCCTTAAAGTCGTAGGACGCATCCCAGTTGATGCGCAGCTTACCGTTATCGATCTGTGGCACGCCAATGTAGAACGGCATGGGCTTTTTATAGCTCTCGCGAAAGCTCTTATAGTTCTCCTCGATCTCGGAAGGAATCGCCGCGGTGATCTGCTCGTATTGGTCCTTGGTGACGGGCAGATGGTCGATATCGGGCGAAGCAAAGACCAGCGATTCAGTAACCTCGCGGTAGTGCTTGATCATCTTGGTCAGGCGAGTCTCGGTCAAATACGAGCGCAAGTCCTTGACGGCACGGTCGAGTTCGCTGCGGAACGACTTGCTGCGCAACGCACGGTTAAACAGCACATTGCCCCAGTAGTTGCTCACGCCGCGCTCCCAGCTCGCGTAGTCCGAAAACCCGGTAAGAGAAAGCTCCAGCTTACGCAGCATGCCGTCGTTATCCCAATCCAAAAAGTACCAGGTATTTGAGTTGAGAGGGCTGTACAGATAGCAGTTACGGTTCTGCGTATCGCAGTCGCCCGTCAGGATCTGAAACGCCAGCCAATAGACCAGATTCTCGGTATCAAAGTAGGTATCGAGCACATCATCGATCTTTTGCGATTCATCGTTGAGCGCATCGAGCATCTCGATGAGCTTGGTGTGGTCCGAATCGCCCTTAATCTCGAGCATGCCCTCAAATTTAGCCTGGTTGTAGTCGGGATCGTCGGCGAGCTTAATGGTGTCCTCGTAGCGATGGAAATCGAAGCTGTTCACCTTATACAGATGCCCGTTCTTATCCAAGCCGTGCGCCTTAAGCGCCGTCTTGTTGAGCTGCTCCACCTGCGTAAACAGGCCGTAGTCCTCAAAGGTGTCGTTGGACTTTTCGGTCTGGTCGCACACCCACAGATGCACAAACTGTGTGCGCAGGCCCATCATCTGGGGAATGCCACGGATCAAATCGTAGGCCATCTTGTTACGAAAGCGCATGCCCTCGCCCATATGCTTGTTGAGCGCAATCGCACGCTGCTGGCGCCACGTGCCCTTGCCCTTTTTGAGCTCCACCTTGTAATTCTTTTGCGAGTTATTGCTCGATGTCTGGCCGCGCACCTGCACGGTGGCATTGGGCGCTTCCTCGCCATAGCCAATCTCGCCGGCCACCGGGCCGTCTTCGTCGCCCGTCTGCAGCAGGCCCATAACCTGATAGCGCGTCACGCCCATGTCGGCATAGTCATACACCGAGTACGTGTTGATCTCGGCCCAGCTGTGGTCGGTGTTCTCGGAGCTGTTACCGCGCGAGACCGTCAGGTACATGGTCACAATACCCGAGTCGTCGTAGACCTCGTAGAGCTCGTCCTTGTCGCGCAGGTGCTTGGACTGGTCGGAGGCCTCGGTCTTTTTAATCTTGTCCTGCTTTTTGACCTTTTTGGTCGAGGAGTCTTCCTGCACCGAGCAGCCCGAAAGCAACAGCGCACCGGCAGCCGCCTCAAACAGGCGACGGCGAGACATCATCCTATCTGTCATCAGAACCTCCCCAATGCTTGCGATACACGTGAACTACTGCGCGCTCAAACGCGCCATATGGCTCACCCTTATGGCGACCTTCCTCATAGCGCTGCTCGGCACGGTCGAGCAAGCGGCCCAGCTGTGTAAAGCGACCCGTTTTGTCGGTCGCCACAATGGGCTGCTGGCTCAGGATACGATACGGCAAGTTGGCGGTATAGGTATCGAGCCGCAGAAGCGCCACGATAAAAAACACCGCTGCACCCAACAAAAAGCCAAAGCCGTAAAACTGCTGCGGCAAAAGCAACGACACGGCAGTCGCCAGCCCGGCCACACCGGCAAACAGCCCCGATGCCATCACGGCCCCCTTGTAGTCGGTAAAGTACAGCAAGATGAGCATCACCGTATTGCCCACGGCATACAGGCCATAGCCCACGCACAGCGTGCGAAAATACCCGTGCATAAGGTTGTTAAAGCCCAACGGTAAGGCCGACAGCACCGTGGTCTCGAGCGAGATGACCGCCGCGGTCACAAACAACTGTTTGAGCGCGCAAAAGCGCAGTTCGCTGTTGAGCGTGGAGAGCATCCCCTCCTCTGCCACCACAATGTCGCCCACCACGCCGCCGTCGTTGAACAGACTGTAGTAGTCGCGGTAGCGTGGATAGAAGTTGACCTCGACCGAGACCACAAAGTTGACGGTCGTGACCAGGATCGTCAAAAACGCGATCAGCGCCGGCACATCGTAGTAGGGCGCACCATAAAACAAGCCCTTGACCTGAACGCCAATGGGACCAGCCCAAATAATCACCAGGTGCGCAAAGAGTCCCAGATTGGTTAACAGGCCCGTGAGCGCCAGCGGCATAAACTGATCGAGCCACTGCAAAAAGGGCCAGGGACTGCGGTCACTCTGCGGAAAATACCGGTACAGCAGTACCACGTCCCAGACGAGCATGACGCCGTAGCCCAGGGCAATTGACGCCAACAGCCCCTCGACCGGCGGCAGTCCCAGCGCCAGCGCGGCCAGGGCGCACAGGCACGTCACGCCAATGGCGGCCGCAAAGCTGCACAGGATGCCGCGGTAATCCTTGATGGCCGTGAGGTAACTCATGCCGTTCCAGTTGACGATCATAATGTTGAACAGCCACAGGCACAGCAGCCCCTGCAGCAGCGTAGCGCCCGAGAACAGCAAAAAGACGCCGTAGAGCACCGTGCCCGCAACGAGCATGATGGCGTTGGAGCCCCAAAACGAAGGCAGGATCTCATCCTCGCGCTCGGCAAACAACATATCAGCCAAAAAGCGCGTGACCGGCATGGAGAAAAAACTCGTGAGCAAAAGCGAGGCCAGCAGTGTGTAGGTCACCATGCACACCAGCAGATCCTGGTTGGCACGGCCCACACCCCACAGACCGCACAGCACCAAGATACCCACCTGGAGCAGCACGCCCAGCAGCATCGGGCCCGTGCACACAATGCCGGCGTAGCCGTAAGCGCGCATCGTGGCAAACAGGCCCTTGCGCCTAAACAGGCGCTTGAGCTCAAAACCAATTCCGGCCACCGGCTACTCCCCCTCTCTGGGCAGGTTAAACGCACACGCCGTCTCGTCATACAGTGCGCGATAGTTGGTGAGCATCTGCTCGTGCAAAAAGTACGTGGCAACGCGGCGCTGGCCGCGCTCCCCCATCTCGATACGGCGGGCGCGGCTTGTGCACATGCGTTCCATGGCATCGGCCAAGCCCTTGCGATACATAGGCGGCGTCACAAAACCCGCCACGCCAAAGTCGTCGCCCGGGGCGCCTTCGAGTAGCTCGCGGCAGCAGCCCACCTCGGTCGTCACGCAGGGACGGCGCGCTGCAAGCGACTCCAGCACGCTGAGCGGCTGGCCCTCGGAGATGCTCGTCAAAATGGTAAAGTCGAGCTTTTCCATGTACTCGACCACGTTGACGCGACCGGTAAAGATCAGGTCGCGCACGCCCAGGGTATCGACCAGCGCGTGGCACTCGGCGCCGTACTCTTCGTCGTCCACGCCGCCCATGATGTGCAGGCGCACCTTAGGCAGGCGCTCGTGCAGCTCAAAGAAGGCATAGATCATGGTCTTGACATCCTTGATGGGCGCAAGGCGCACCACCGCGCCAATATCCACCCAGCCGTCATCGGTCTTTATGGGAATTTCCTTAAAGCGATCGAACTGGATGCCGTTGGGGATGACCAGGCATTTGTCCGCATCGCAGCCCATATCGATCTGCGTCTTGCGGGCGTTATGGAACAAACTCGTCACGCGGAAGGCGCGGCGGTAGATCTCCTCCGAAAGCAGGTAGAAAAAGCGAATCCAGCGGTCCTTAAACGACGGCACCACCCAATCGGCGCGAATGATCTCTTCCTCGCGCTCGCGGGTATAGATGCCATGCTCGGTCAGCAGCACCGGCGCATGGGAAACGCTTGAGCCCAGGCAGGCGAGCAGGCCACCGTAGCCGGTCGAGATGGCATGGTACACATCGGCCACCGGCACCTCGCTGCCCAACAGGTAGAGCACGGGCAGCAACATGGAGCGCATGGTGTGGAATGCATCGGCAAAGGGCGTGTAGGGATACTCGGCCAGGCACACGTCGCGAAAGATATCCATAAACGTGCGGCTCTGCAAAAACGAGAGCGGATGCACGCGACGGCGGTGGAAGATATCGAATAACACGTCCCAGTCCGGATTGGAGAGCGACACCAGACGGCGTAGCGCCTCGCGCTCACGGTCGTTAAAACTGGCTTCATGTTGCTCGCCCGAAAGCCGCAGGGCATCGTCCAGGAACACCTCGTGCACCTCGACCACGTTGCCGGGCAGCTCGTAGACAAACTTGCCACGGTCGGCAGCATGCGCGCCGATCACCCACAGCACAAACTCGTGCTCGGGCATGGCCGTAATGTAGCCATGCATCCAGGTAGATACGCCGCCGTGCACATAGGGGTAGCAACCCTCGAGTACCAAGCAGATTCTCATTTATCGCCACCCTCCTTGCGCTCGATCGTCACGGTCTTATCATTTGCCTTGAGCAGATACAGATTGCCCGTAAGGTGCGTCAGTTCGCCACCCGTCGCCGCACCCGGCTCGCCATTATTGGTGCGGAACATGAGCCACGCCTCGTCGTGGAAATTGCCCAGGCTGAGCGTCCAGGCATCCGCGCTGGTATCCACGCTCACCGTCACGGACGAAAAACGCTGGATGGCACCGGAGCACTCCGACGCCGTCTGGTGCCGCAGGTCGGGCGCGGATTTGGTAAGCCACTCCAGGAAGTCGACCAGGCCGCCCTTGTAGACCTCCCAGCCCTCCTTGGCTCCGCGATCGGGGTCCAAAAGGTCGTCCGGGTGCATAAAGTGCGTGCTCACGTAGTGCATGTTGAGCTCGGACACGGCTGCCAGGCGCATATAGGAATCGTCGACCATGCCGCCCGAAACAATACGTGGCTGCTCCACAATGCCATCGCTCGCCACGCCAAACTCCTGCACGTACGGCAGGTCGGTGCCATCCTCAAAATACGTACTGGCAATGGTCTTAATTCGCGGAACATCGGTACCGATAAGCTTGCGCGCGCGGGCCGAAAGGATATTCGACGGCGGCACGTAAACCGAGCCATGAGCGTTGGGCAGGACCTCGTCCTGAAATGCGATAAGTTCGTTGAGCGAGGCGACGAGCGTCTCTTTGTTCTTCCAGGTCTTGTAGACGTACAGCGTGCCGTAGTCGGTGTCCCAGAGCGCCAGAGGCTGATGGTTGTAGCCGTGAAAGCCCAGCTCGCCGCCCATCTGCAGCAGCATGCCGCCAAAATATCGAAACTGCGTGGTATCGGCCTGTCGCGCGGGCTCGGTCTGGTTGACCGCGTCCTCGTAGTTTTCGATCATCACGCCGGTATAGCGAATGCCGTATTTTTGCGCGAGCTTTTGCAGATCGGGCCACCAGACCTTGGTGTAAAAATCGGCGATGGAAAGGCCGTAGTCACGCTTGATATAAGTACCATCGCCCGAGGGCACGGGGCTAGGAAAGTCGTCCAAATAGAACACGGCGCTGTTGATGACCGGATAGGCCGTGGCATCACCCAGCAGGCTGATCGCCGCGGCGTAAAAGCCACGCATGACCTTGTCGTAGATGCCAATGTTGCATACCACGGTGCGCCCGCTACCGCAGTCATTCGACCAAATGAGCGGGACACCCGCATCGCCGGTCTTAGCCCACACACGAGCCGTCTCGCGCAGCGAAACCGAAAGCGACGAATCAAAGGGGTCCGAGAGCTCGTAGCGCTCTCCCCCGCCCAGCATAAAGTCCTCGCTCGGCACGATGCTTTCGGCTGTCGCATAGTCATATCCGGCCGATTCGATCCCAAGCTTGGAGGCAATCACTTGCAGATAGCTCGAGTTATCCGGCGGCATCGCGAGCATAAGCGAACCGCCGGCACTCATCCAACTCATAATGTCGCTCAGGTGCGTACCGAGCCCATCGAGCGACGGCATGAGCAAAATCACGCGATCGAAGGACGTCAGCGAGGGAATGGCATCCGCGCCGTCCAGGGCAAGATCCACGTCGCGGTGCGCGATCTTCATGTCAAGCAGGATCTGGTCGAACTGCTCCTTTACGTCCTCGACGCCAGCTTGATCGGAATCGGAAATGACCAGGCACGTGGGCTTTTGACCAAACATCGCCGAGGAGGCCGGCACCGCATCGTTGGCGGCAAGCATCCCCAGCTTATGCTGGCCCGCACCGTACTGCACGCCGGCACGCTCCACCAGCAGCACGGCGGCCATGACAATAAAGACCGCCCACACCACGAGGAGTCCCATCCAACGAAAGCGCCCTGCACGGTCGCGGATATGTTGCGCCACGCTCATCTGGCCTCCTCCCCGTCGCGCCAAAACGCCAACTTTTCGCGGTTGTCGGCGCTCAAATATACATGTTGCTTGTCAATCGCATCGATCACACGGTGGGCCTCGTCACCATCGCGGCGCATCACGGCCAGGCGCAGGCAAAGCATCCAAACCTCCTGCTCCTCGGGCACGTCGAGCACCAGCTGGTCGATCACGGCCTGCGCCTCGTCAATCTGTCCGACATCGGCCAGCGCCGTCGCATATCGAATGCGCAGCTCAAAGGTGTCCTCGCGCTCACAGCGACGCGCAAGCAGGCGCGCGTACTGTTGGCGCTGAATCTGAGCCACGCGCCCCTCGGCCAAGCCCGAGCCCAAGTATTCACCAAGAAAATCGCAGTATTCGTTGAGGTTTTGCGCACTCGGGTCCGTCTTAAAGGCACGCTCCAGCTGCTGCAGTTTAAGGTCGGACTCCTTGGAGATCTGCGCCACCGCCGTCGCGGCATAGTGCGCCACCTCAACGTCGTCGTTAAGCTTAGCCGCCTGCAGCTGCGCCAGGTACGCGTCGGGCTCCTCGGTGAGCATAGAGAGCATTAGGCGGCGCCGGTATGCCGGGTCGTTGACGATGAGCGCCTCCTCGAGCGGGACCACGCCCGCATCGGCGTCACGGTCGTGCACCAAGATGCTGCGATGCAGGTCGTCGTTGAAGCGCAGCGACTCCAGCGCAGACTCTTTCAGCCCCTCGCAAAACACCGCGCTGCGGACAGATAGCAGAACCACCAGCAACGGGCCCCACAGCGGCACCAGCACTATCACAGCCAGCATATGCCCGCGCACCGGCAGCAGGCCCAGCTTCATGAGCGTCCACAGCATCAGGCAAACCAGCGCATGAATCAGCAGCAAGACGGCAGCAACGACAAGCGAGATCAAGCCGCACCCCCCTCACCGTCACCGGTGTAAGAGATGTGTTGCAACAGCGCCACGATGTCCTCGCCATCGACGGGCTCCACCGCAATCTGCTTTGCGCTCAGGCGCTCGCGGATAATGGGCAGATCGCACGCCTTTGCCTGGCGCATAAGCAGGTAGAGCACGTCGCCGTCGACCAAGCCCGCCGCGTCGCTCTCGCGGATTGCCGACCCGATTGCGCCCACCAGCTCGCCGACAGGCTCCATGCCCGGTACCACGCGCAGGAGCAAAAAACTCCCCATCTTGCTATCTGCGAGCGCCTGCTCCGCCGCGAGCTCTTGGCCAAAGGCAGCCTGCTTGAGCACGCAAGTGCCGTCAACGCAGCGTTTATCCTGCGCCACCGCCTCATAATCAAAGGCACGGCCCAACGCGCTTTCGACCAGGCCACACAAGATGCGGAACAAGTTTTGATAATAGAGGGTCATTTGGTTTTCGGCCGCACGGCGCACAAAGATCAACACAGCGGGTGCCCCGTCGCGCTCGATCGTGTATCCAAACATGGGAAGCCCCGGCGTCAGCTCGCGGTTCACCCACAGGTTCGAACGGCCCCCGTCGCCCAAAAGAGGTGCAAGCTGCTCAAGCGTGAGCGAACGTGCGGCATCTTCGGCAATCGCGGGACTTGCTGCCACCAGGCGAGCAAATGCCCCTCCCGAAACATGGTAAATCGCCACTGAATCGTTCTCGAGGATCTCGCCCAAAAGCTCGCAGCACTTGCGATAGATGTCGCGTGGGTTGAGCACGTCGAGCTCCTGCGTCACGGCAAAGATCTTGCCAAAGCTGTCGTGGCGACCTACAATCTGGCGCCTGTACGCGCGCTTGTCCTCGATCGCGTCGTGGTAGAGCTGCGTAAGGAACGTATTGCGGTTGCGCACGAGCTCGTTTTGATCGCGCTCTGCCCTAATGGCTTCGCTGTTGCGCAGCTGCACATAGCCGCACACGGCACCCACCACAAAGTACGCAATAAACGGCAGCCAGTTGGACGACTCGTAGAACAGGCCCTGGAAGGTATAGCCGTACTGAGTAAAGTAGCTCGCGGCCAAACCCACCGACGCCAGCAGCGCCGCAACCAGGCCAAAGTCCAAGCCATACAGCGTGCCGATCAGCACCACGTAGAGCAGGCGATAATCAAGCACGTTGAGCTGGGCCGATTGGGAGAACAGATGCTCCAGCACCTCGAACAGAACCCAGGCAACGCCCGTCTCCAAGCATTTGATGGGCAGCGAGCACATCTGGATGCGGTCGATGGCGGCACGCAGCGGGTTGATCTTTTTGATGCGTCCAGCGCCCCAGCGAGCTTGAATGGTCGAAAGATCGCGCAGCAAGTCGTAGCGCTGAAACCAGCCATAGCGCACGCGAGCGACGTCGCTGGCGGGCAGGGCATAGCCAGCAGAATCGCCATAGGCAACGGAAAGGCTGGGGAACAGCGCCTTGAGGGCGTCGCCCACCTCACCCGCCGTGTGATGGAAGGTATCAGCTACGTCGAGCGTCTCAAAGGAGGCGTCCCAGCTGTCGAAGATACGGCGTACTAGCACCGCGAGCTCCTCGGTGCACAGCAGGGGAAACGCCGCATCCCGCGCGCCCTGCAGAGCAACCGAGCCGGTCGAGCACGCATCGAACAGCGGCACCAAAAACGGGTCCTTCATCGCGGCAGACGCGGTATACAGGAACGGCACGCGCAGGATCTTGGCCTGAACGCCCTCGCGAGCAGCGTAGTAGCGGCACAGGTCGTTAGCTGCGTGCGCGATAATACCCTTGCCCGTTCGCCCCGCGGCATCGGCGGCACCCTCGGCACCTGCGGGCCCTGCTATATACAACAGCTGGATCCGGCGACCCATGCACGCGCGAATGACCGAACGCAGCAGCTCGATATCGCCCACGCTATCGACATGCGGGGTAAGGTAATTAGAAAGGTAGACCACGCGGTCGAACTCATAGGCCTGATCCAGGTGTTGCAGAAGCTCTTTCCACGAGGCATAGGGCGATGACTCGTCGCGGCGCGTGTCCTGCGCGGCTACGACCTGCACATGGTCCCCGGGGAACGCCTTGGCACAAAAGTCATCGTCAACATATGCGGTGTTGCCAACAACCAGCACCTCCATGGCGCACCCCTCCCCTAAAATCCACTCTGTTCATAGTCAAACATGCGTATTTTACGCTGTCAACGCGAGCTGGGGCGCCTTTAAGGCCGTTTTAAGAACTTTTTTAAAGGATGTGGGGACATCGAGAGCTAGATAGTGAATCCTATCTGTGGCAGATAAAGTGGCCCCCACACTCCACCAGCTGCGACATTTTCAATAATGCCTCTTGCATAGGAATACAGGTCCTGCATACCGGTGCTAAGTGCTTCTCTGTCAAAAGCATCGTCATCTAAATCCGCAGGAGCGCGATATATGCCGGAGACGGATATTTCGGAACGATAGTAATGACCTTCATTGCTGGGTAGAAGCTCTATAACTAAATTGAGCTGGCGAAACCTGGTTCCGTTTTCGTCCGAAAATGCGCTGGTGATAGCATTTCTGACGTTGCATTCGACGCCAGACTTATTGACGCCCTCTTTCGGAGTCATTCCGCCATCAAATGAAAAACTATCCACTTTTCTAGTCACGCATGTAATCAGCGGAGATTCAATGCGTTGCTTCTGTAGCGTTTCCATTTACATCTCCAATCGAAAGGCATTCTCTTCTGCCAAAGGAGTCGAGTCCCTATAAGCCGGGGCTTCTCCTCCCTGTATCACCGAAAATTGTGATGTATTAAGTCCCGAGGTCGTCTCATCAGAAGAAAGACCCAGATATTTGCGAACCTCGGGGACGTCTCGAATGAGCTTCATAAGATTATTTGCGGTAATAGACTGTTGTGACGCCCCGTTCTCCCAACGAGATGCCGTTGGTTTTGAAACCCCTAAAAGCGACTCAAATTCATGCTGAGTTAAACCGAGATCAGAGCGCAAATCTTTAATATCGGAGGGAGAAAGAAGTTCATGTGTCTTGGCATATTGCGAAGCCAGCGCATGGGCGAGCTTAGTCGCCTCTGCAGCGGTCATTTCATCGTTGCCGCACTCACAAATATAATGCTCAATTCCTTTTACCGTTATTTGCTCGCCACGGTATGATTCAGACATTGGCGCCGTGGTAAATTGCATTTCTTTGCCACATTCCATGCAACGCATGGCTCCTCCTTTAATGAATATATCCATCGATGTTCGCAGACAAAACGTTCAAATGTGCATTGCCTTCAGAATCGATTAAAAACTTGACGTACCAATCCTCGCATTCAAAACCTCGGCACTCATAGACATCTGCGTAAACACCATGCAAAGGGCCATCCATGTCGAGCGCAATGGATTTTCTAAAGTCGCCAGGCTCCAGATAATCAAAAAGGTCAGCAAGGAAATGGTCGATGTCCAGATAGCCAAACTGGTTCATCAGGTGCCTGCGCACCCTACCGTTTACCATCATCTTTCCCAAACGAGCTAAAGACTTCGCTTCGTCAAGTGAATATGTCGGTCGGAGCTTGGTTCGATTCATAACCACCCCTTAGTTAGCATGATGCTAACTATATTCGTCTTGTAGCCAATTGGCAACCTATTATGGCTTTCAAGGCCAAGCACGTTGAAGCCATATTTAGCATGCATTCGGAAGTGCGGTGAAAACCCGAGACCTGCCGGCCAGATCCCAGATTTGAGACCTTGCGACCTGCGGTTTAATTGGCAAAAATCGGGGTGCGTTCAGCAAGTTTCGATTTTCCCCGCACTTCCGAAATACGCAGTAAAAAAACCCACTGCCCAGAAGCAAATTCGGACAAGTGTCCTTCGGAAACAGCCCCCTAAACGCGAAAACCGCCTTTCGGCGGTTCCCACGGACCAAGCCGAACGTATCGTCGCAAGGCCTCATCACGCCTATTACTTTAAGGGAGAACTTGCAAGGCCGTCAATCCAATACCGCCAAGCTCTCGAGTCATATTTTGAGCCCCATCATGGATCAGCCATTCATCAAGGCAATCGTATCGGAGCGGTGGTCGCCGGCAAGTTCCATACCGACACGCTCCTCTGTCAACAGGCAATCTGTCCCGATCGTCAATAGACATGAAAGGCTTCACCGTCATTGCGGCACCTTAACAAAAGAAAGGCGGCCATCCCAAGAAGGATAGCCACCTTTCCGCAGGACGCGGGGCCCGTAGGCTACCCGCGTCAATACCGCTTTTAGATAGGCTACTAATTATTGATTCATAAATCAACGCTATTAATTTGAATCGAACGGTAACCCTATAGCCCAGGCCCGCCGTCCCCTCGTGGTGCCCAGCCCCGACGAGCTCGGACGACCCCTCGTCGAGCAGCCCGTTGAGCGTCTCATTAACGGGCTTCCTCACCAGATTCATTATGTCCTTGCGCAGCGACTCCTCGTCGACCGTTACGAGGTTCGCAGACACGGCCCGTGTCCCCTTCGTCTATGATTTGTTGTTTAACCGCTAGAAATCATATGACGGGACGAGGGCCGTGTTCTGTCATGCAGTCGTCGATCTGCGGGGGAAATTATTCGTCACCAGCGTACAACCTTACTCTTCGTCACAATTCCCCAATGAACAAATCGCGTTTTCTATTCCGCGAAGGCGCTTACCAAACTGCCTGATTTCGCGATAGGCAGCCCTTTGGTCCTTTTCAAAAGTAGTCTCACAAGAAATAGAGATCGTGCTCTCAAATGAGCCAATCTCAACCGGGCAGATAGTCGAGAAACGTCTACGCCCGTATTTCTTTGAAAAGGAGACATTCACTTCAACAATGAAGCTCCCCCACAATCCTTCGAGATCCTCAAACCTTCCCAAGAGAATGTCCCTCTCATGTTTAGGAGGCAAAATTGCGTAGCCCCTATCAAACACTACGGAAGCATGTTTATATTCGAAAGAATCCTTTAGAAACAAGTCAGGAGAAAGTCGAAACGAAACATTGTATGCAGGCGCCTCTCCAATATTTCTGATAACAAGCCGCGCTAGTGAGGGCGAGACATCATCTGGCCGAATGAACATAATAATATTCGGAGAAGTTTGAATCACCAGGGCTCTAAGGCCCGCCCACGATGCAACGACAGTTGCTATGGCCACCATCGAACTAATCCAAATGGATACTATATCTAATTCACTCATTAATTGTCCAAACTAATAGCGCCGCCACATGTCGTATAAGAAGAGGCTGCGGCGCATATGCCGATAAAACAAAAAATAACGCGGGTCCCCGACGCTTGAATCTCGCCGGAGACCCCCATAAAATGTTTGATGTTGGCCCGCTATGTCAACATCGCGCTAGGCTTTAGTTGCCGCTAAAGCCTAGCGAATCTTTACTTTTACGGCCTTCGCGGTCGTTCCGATCTTCCCGACCGAACCCGTTGCGCCAATTCGGCACTTCGGAATCTTTACGCGAATCGTCTTCAAAGCCATATATATCACCTCTCAACTGTTACAAAATGCTTTGCTCGCAAACTAGCGATGCTTGGCAATCTGATGCTTGACCAGCGTCTTCGCAGCCGCAGTCTTCGCGGCTTTACTCGTCGAGGAGCTCGCGAGCGTCTTGGCAGCAGCGCCAACCTTACCTCCATGGTGGGTAGTCATAATCTCACCTCCAATCTAGAACAGTTTGAATCTAGACAACTCAATCCTAGCATACTTCATTGCATCTATGTTCAATCAATTCTTGCTTTGTCTCAGTCTGTCTCATACAATATAACTAAGGAGAGGAGCACACATGAAGAGATCGGACATCATCGACTTAATCCGAGCGCATTCGGAACACGACGACATCGCCTTCAACAACGCAGCCACTATTATTGCGAAAGATTTTGAATCGTCCGGGCAACCCGAGCTTGCAAGCTACATCATGGCCCTCATTGCTAGGACACGTACGTTTGTGCCACAAGAAGTCACAGAGCAGGAATATGACTTCTTAGAAAAGGTAATCAGCAACAACACCTCGCTGCCCCTTCCCCAGGCCATCGCTAACGATATCCAAGGGCTGCTCAATGCTCTATCTAAAGATGTGGACATCAACACTGTCCTCTTTTACGGCGCATCGGGAACCGGCAAAACCGAAGCTACAAAACAGATAGCCAGAATACTTGGCTACCAGTTATATGCCGTTGATTTCAATCAAATCATCGATAGCAAACTCGGAGAGACGGCCAAGAATATCGCGAAGGTCTTCCAAGAAATCCACGATATCGGCGACGGCGCCATTGTCCTGTTCGATGAAATCGATGCTATAGCCTTAGATAGAATTAACCAAAACGACGTCCGTGAGATGGGGCGAGCCACAAGTGCACTCCTAAAAGAGTTCGACAAGCTGAACACGCGATCCGCTATAATCGCAACAACGAACCTTTACGACAAACTAGACCCGGCACTCGCCAGGCGCTTCGATGTACAAATTGACTTTAATAGATACACCCATGACGATCTCGTTGATATCGGCGAATCAATCGCAAAGAATCTGACCAAAAACAATCAGGCAATCAAAAACGACTCTCGGACCCTAAAAAAGGTGCTGCAGAGTTGCCCGGATCTGCCCTGGCCCGGCACACTCAAAAACCTCATCAAGACCTCCGTCGCGTTTAGTGATCCTCTTAATCCAAACGACTATCTCCGCAAGCTATATCAGCGTCTACATGGATATGAGCCTGATTCAATCGAGCTGCTTAAAACTCAAGGTTTCACTTTAAGAGAAATGGAAGTTTTGACAGGCATTTCACGAAGCACCATTGCGCGAACCCTAAAGGAGTAGCTCATGAACAGCTTAATCAGGCTCACTGGCGATTTTCAAACCGCAAGAGGCTCGCGACCGGGTCCCGCAACGCTCCCCGCTAAAGGCACGGTCACTGCAGAGAGGATTTCGCACATTCGCAAGAGCCTCGAAACCGTTCTGAGCAAATGGCCCAAAGATGCCATAATCGAAGACATCTTGGTATCCGTTGAATACCGTCAGATTGTCGCCAAGAGTAATCGAATAAAAGAGATGCTGAACGGCGGAAAAGACAGTGAACCAGAATTGTCTATCCGCGGCGCCCGTTATCTCGATTTTAATGGGAACCACCCAAGGCACCTGATGACTCATTACGTGCCCAAGACGACCATCCTGTCCACCATTAACAATCTGCGTGAGTGCGAGCGAATCGTAGTCGATCATTTTGATGGACTGATGAACGCAGACAAGATGGTCGATCTGGTTAAAAATGACAAGCTCAAGCAAAAATGGAATCCTGCTATTTCACACACGCTCACCCGATCGGGTTTTGCGCAACTCATACGCGATTCCTATTACGTCAATGAATTTAGAATAGAAAAGCCGCCGGCGGCTACCAACGAGAACGCAATCGTTACCCTATTTGAAACTGAGAGGGACCCGCAGGATATATTTGAGGAGCTTCACATTGACGTACCCCCTGCAAACCTCTTAGAGAACAGTGTCCTGTTAACCGAGACAGAATATCGCACGCTACTCGAGCGCGCTCCCTACCTTGTAGCCATGTCGGTTATCGACCTGTCTTCCTACGCTCCCATGAATGATGAAGGCTCGACCTCCCCCGCCATCAGCAGCCTCCCCGAATATCCCACCGACGAACCCATCATCGGCGTAATCGACACTCCATTTGAAGAGAAATATCCCCCGTACTTCAGCAATTGGGTCGAATACATAAGCTGCTTACCCAAAGACATACATCCTACTTCGAGCGACTATCGACATGGCACATGCGTCAGCTCATTGATTGTTGACGTTCAAGCCCAAAATCCATCGCTGGATGACCATTGTGGCCACTTTAGGGTTCGACATTTTGGAGTTGCAACCGCAGGCAAGTTCAGTTCGTTTGCGGTGATGAAGCACATTGAGCGCATCGTTGCCGAGAACCAAGATATCAAAGTTTGGAACATCTCCTTGGGGTCAATGGAGGAGGTGTCTCGAAACTCCATATCGCCCGAAGCGGCCCTGCTAGACAAACTGCAACAGAAATACGACGTCCTCTTCGTTGTTGCTGGCACAAACCAGGAAAATGGTAAGCCCACGTATCTTGGCTCCCCAGCGGACTCCATTAATGCCCTCGTTGTCAACGCCGTCAATAGAGACAACGAGCCGGCGTCCTACACAAGAAGAGGACCGGTCTTGAGTTTTCACCACAAACCGGATCTTGCCTACTACGGAGGGGAAAGCAACGACCCTATCACCGCCTGCTGCGGAACCGGGGCCTATCCGGCTGTCGGCACCTCTTTTGCAGCTCCGCTAATTGCAAGGAAAGCTGCCTACCTCATTTATAAAATGCACCTAAGCTGTGAACTTGCCAAGGCTCTGCTAATCGATGCAGCATGTGCGTGGACAAACCCTGAAGATATGAATCGACTCGGCTACGGCATCGTTCCTGTCCAAATTGAAAAAATACTCGAAACCAGTAACGATGAAATTAGATTCATGCTCAGCGGCGTGGCGACTGAACGCGAGAATTACAACTTCAACTTTCCTGTCCCCGTTTCAGGCACAACCTACCCATCTGTGGCGAGGGCGACTCTGTGTTATTTCCCTAAATGCAACAGAAATCAAGGCGTCGACTACACGGACACCGAGCTCGACTTGCATTTTGGACGTATCGGAAACGACGGGCGAATCAAGTCGCTGCTGCCCAACAACCAAGGCGAGGAAGACTGTACAACCGATGAAGAAAAGGCTCGAAAAAAGCTGCGCAAGTGGGACAACGTCAAGCACATAGCGGAACCGCTAACCAGCCGCAGTAAGCCCAAAAAAGTGTATGCCAACCCAATGTGGGGCATGATGATTCGCAAGTCGTCGAGATATCAAAAGGGTTCGCATGATCCGCAGCGTTTTGGCGTAGTGGTCACAATCCATAATCTAAAAGGTGAGAACCGGATTGATACATTCATACGACAGTGCTCCGCCATTGGCTGGATGGTAGAACGGGTCGAAATTGATAACGAACTCAAGATTTACGAGCACAGTCAAGTTGAGGTGGAGTTTGAGTAACCACTGACTACAGCAACACTATGCATCAAGAGGGCATCGGGGGTTGTCGCCCCAGTGCCCTCTTACGAGCATCCTTACCATTGGTAACGTGCGGCGTCCTAAGAGGACGGCAATGGTAAAAGCAGGTAACATCTGATTTGCAACGTCGAACAGCATAGCTAAGGACTATTAGATGGTTGATTTTAAAAAGATGGCAGCATCGCAGAACCCTACGCTGCGAATCAAGCCTGATGAGATTTTCGACAGGTTGCCGAAACCCCAATCCTTTGATGATTTACATAGCAGCCAGGCCGAGGTACTTGATGCATGGTTTAGTAACAGAAATAAGAAAGACACTGTTATCAAGCTAAACACGGGAGGTGGCAAAACCCTTATAGGACTGCTGATTGCCCTCTCCAGTGCACGAGAGCTAAAACGTGGGGCATTGTATCTTGTTGACAACAAACAGCTTGTTCATCAAGTGTGCGAACAAGCGAGGACACTTGGAATACCTGCTTCCGAATATAATGGAAGAAAATCTCTTACTGCAGATTTCAGAAATGGCTCAACGATTCTCGTTGCCCATTATCAAGCCCTCTTTAACGGCAAGTCTTCCTTTGGCTTGGAGGGAGAACCCGAAACGGAGGAAGTTTCAGTAATCGTCATAGATGATGCGCACTCATCTTTTGACTCGGTTCGAAGCGCATTCACGGTGGAGATAAATGCATCGGATTCGCCTAGCTTATATCAAGAAGTTACGACGCTCTTTCGTTCAAGCTTTGATGATATCGATAGGGTGTCAACTTTCGACGATTTCGTTTCTGGGACTCGCACGGCTGGCGAAGAGGTGCTAGAAGTCCCATTCTGGGCGTGGGATAAGCATCGACAGAAGGTCGCCCGAATCATCTCTGATTTCGCAGCGTCAAATGAAGAAGACACGCCTACGGGAAACTCTATAAACTTCGGCTGGGACCTCATCAAAGACGATCTCAAGTACTGTCTTGCAACGCTGAGTCGCGTCAGATTCTCAATTACCCCAATTCTTCCCCTTGTAGAGAAGTTTCCGACATTCGAAGAATCGCCTAGAAGGGTGTACATGTCTGCGACATTCGCTGATGAGAGTGCGATCGTGAGATCTTTCGGGTGCAAGAAAGATGAGATTAATATTATTTCTCCCAAAACCCTTGCCGGAGTAGGGCGCAGGATGATTCTAGAAGTTGGGACAAAGGAGCAGCTACGAGTCGCGCTCGTCGAAAAAATGATCGCTCTCGCTAAAGACAAAAAAGGTGTTGTGGTCCTCGAACCGAGTTTTGCAGGCGCGAAGCAATGGGAGCAATTGGGAATCGTAAGTGTAAAAGGAAGCGATGTTGCTCAGGCGGTAAGCGATCTAAGGGAAAACAAGCTTGACGTGCCAATTGTATTTGCAAATCGATATAACGGCATCGATCTGCCGGGCGATGCATGCCGCCTACTTGTCGTTTCGGGCATCCCCAAAGGGATGTCTGATCATCATAAACTGATGTCGAAAATCCTAGCTCATAGCAAAGTCTATGCCCGCTCAATTGCTCAAAACATTGAACAGGCAATAGGTAGAGGCACGAGGGGCTCAGGTGACTACTGCGTCGTCGCATTAACAGGATCCGATCTATGCGAGTGGATTAAAGACAACCGCCATGCTGTATTTTTGACCCCAACAACAAGGGCCCAAATCGAATGCGGTCAAGGCATCATGAATGAAATATGTTCAGTAAATGACTTCAAGGAGGTCGTCGACCAGGGAGTCAATGACGACCCCAATTTTGCATCCTATTTGTCCGCCTATGTAGCAGACAAGGTCAACGATTTTGATTCTATTGATGACAGCATGCTCGAAAATTTTGCTCTATGTGAAAGAAAAGCGCTAAACGAATGGCGCAAAGGTATGAGTGGACGAGCTGTCGAACTCCTAAAACAATTTGCAAATGGTGAAAATATAGACAATTCAGTAAAGGGGCTTGTTCTCCGCCTTGCAGCTCAAATCGCCTATTCGGATGACGATGTAGAGACTTCCAGAAAGCTACAAACTCGCGCAAACGGGCTCAACCGTTCACTAGCTAAGCCCATATTCTCCAGCTCAGACTCTGACGCTAGCTTGCAAGCAAAAAAGATTGCTGAATTTATTTCGTACCAAACCCGAAAGAGTAGCGATGTGTCGACGAAATTCGACACAGACCTGAAATCCTTATCGGAGCAATGCCATTCAAAAGAATTCGAATCAAAACTTGAGTTGCTGGGGAAATACCTCGGTGCCAGCTCGAAACGTTACGACAATAACGGTGACGGGCCCGATGTTGTCTGGGTTTTTGAAGAAGCGCGTATTGCTTTTGCCTTTGAAGCAAAAAACGAAAAACATCCGGATAATCCGCTCACGAAACAAGAGCATGGACAGCTTCAGGTCGCAAAAGAGTGGTTACGGGCTCGATATCCAAAAATGGAATGCTTTGCAATATCTGTTCATCCAAATAATTTGGCATACAAGAATGCAAGTGCAGAATCAGCATTAGTGCTTACACTTAATAAGCTTAACGAGCTTGTAAAATCAATCGGTCAATTGATTGCGATTCTAAGCTGCGGAACGCTTAATGAGAGAAGTCGATTGGCGCAATGTGAGACGCTAATCAACCAGCACAACCTTCGCCCCGAGCAGATTCTAGGTACCAGAGTTGAAACATTCATAGCTAAGGAACAAGGGTAGACTCGTGGTGGATTCCTCGCCAAAATCGAGCACGTTAAAGCGCCCGAGGCATTTTTCAATCTTGGTCACTACAACATCTGACCTTAGTTTTCAGAAGAGACAGTTGCTGAATGACGGATGCCCGGAAGTTTTATCGGCATCATCCATGCCAACATCCCGGAGTTCATGAAGAAGGCAGAAGGGAGGGATAGAGGGGGAGCTTCTAAGGGTGAGTATTTGCTCCTCTGAGCACCAGTGATTATTGCGAATCAGCGCCGCTTATATTGCCGACCGGCACCGCCCCCGGTAAGTCGGCCTACGAGGCAGTCCTTCCTCCTAGCTTTTCCCTCATGTTGAAGTCGCCCTTGCGACCCATACGGTATTGTGGACTATCCTGTCCATGATGGCGTCGGCGCGCACGTCAGCGCCGAGCCTGGCGAGCCAGTCCTTCTTGCGGTATTGCGTGCAGAAGATCGTGGAGCCGATGCCGTACCGTACCTCCATAGCTCCGGTATCATGCTGTAGAACCCCGCATCGGGCTCATCCAGCAGTCACTCGTCCAGCACCAGCACGGTCAAGGCGCCCAGCTTCTGCACGAGCTTTAGCTCGGCGCCCGCCCCCTCGATTCCGAGCACCCTGGCGCCCGCGACGACGTCGCCGACGCTGTGTCTGGACATCCCCTGGAGCCTCGCGATCTCGTTTTGGGACATCCCCGCTTCGCGAAGCCGAGGGACCAGCTTCACCCTTATCTTTATCACCATGTATCACCTCCTTCTTCTCGGTCGCCGACTAACCGTATTAGTCGCCGGCGCCGTCTCCTATGGCGCCAGCCCACCAGTCCACCACCCCCTCCCCAACCTTCCCCAGATAGTTCCCTGATGTTGACTGGGGTTCCCGTAAAATAAACCCCAACAAAATATGTGCGGAGTGCTGGCCGGGAGCTGCCTTCGGACCCTATTGGCTGCTCACCGAGAGGCTCCGCTATGAAACGACCCCTTTACTACCTGCTCTGCGCGATCGCGTGCACGTCCATGGTCAGCTCGACGATGCCCATGGCAGCCATCGCGGAAGCCATCCAGCCTCAAGCAACAGCCGAGCAGCAGGCGCAAGCCGACGCCACGAACAGCGACACAGGCAAGGCCGAAGACGGCACCAACGCAAACGCGGCAGCAGATACCGTAGAGGACGGCACCGCAACATCCACCGGCACCAGCGACGTCAACACGGAAAGCGACGACGGCACCACCGCCGCAACCACCACCTCCGCCCCATCCCTCCACGCCCAGACCAACCCCACACCCGAGGCGATCTCCGCCGCGTCACAAACCGGCTACGCCCACTCCGCCACGGCAACCCAAAACGGCGTCACCTTCACCGTCTCGTGGAACGACGCCTCCGCGGGCACCGCGACGACCTTCCACGTAAACCAAACCAACGGCTCGTCCCAGGCCAAGGCGCGCATGGACGTGCCCACCTATTGGGACGGCGGCAGCCAGGAAAGCGTCTGCGACCCGTCGCGCCCGGCATGGGCCAGCTACCACAGCCTGGGCACCACGGGCCAGGACTTTACCTTTGACTTCACGGCATCGGGCACGTACCGCATCTACTTCTACTTTATGGACAACGACAGAAACGACCCCCAAAACGACAAGGGGATCTACTACATGCGCACCACGGCGGAGGTGACCGTAAACGACGCCGCCCGCCCAAGCGTCACGCAGATCGTCAACAACGCCGTGGACCTGTGCAGGCAAGAGACAGACGGCTCGGAATACGACATGGCGCTTTGGCTCCACGACTGGACACTCGACCAGCTGGAGTACGACCACAACCTCAACTGGTGCTCGGCCGAAAGCGGCCTCACGCGCCACCAGGGCACCTGCGAGAGCTACCAGCGCATCTACTCCAAGCTCCTTGACGCCGCGGGTATCGCCAACGGCCGCATCACCGGCAACGGCCACACCTGGAACGCCGTAAAGATCGACGGCAAATGGTGCCAGATGGACCTAACCTGGGACGACACCAGCAACAACTGGTACGGGGACCTGGACCAGCGCCATCTGTACTTTGGCCTGACCGACGATCTCATGGCAATCGCCCACTCCGACCACGCGGCAAACTATCAGAAGGACAACTACGCCTACCGCTCGACAGACCTATCCAACAATTACTTTGTGAGAAATGGCAAAGCCGATGAATGGGCCGAGAAGTATGCCGATCGCATTCAGCAGCACCTGGATGCCAAAGAAGAGAGCTTTTCCATCGATGCCGACAACCAGTCCTTCCCGCCGAGCATCTCGGGGATTCAGAACGGGACTGTTGCGTACGCGATGAACCAGAGGGAATGGAAAGTTCAAGGCGCCAAGGCTGAGCTTACTGCGGCATCAAACGTCTCCAAGGAATCGAACAGCAAATGGAGCGCCAGGTACGACCTGGCAGCAAAATACCGAATCGCAACATTAGAGAAAGTTATAGACGACGGCTCCTACCGCCTCGCGGCCGCCCTCGACGCCCGGATGGCCGTGTCGGCCTCCGCATCGGGCTGCTCGCTGTCCTCGGGCGCGGGCGCCCTCTCCCTCGAGCGCGACGGGGCGACGGGCC
>NZ_JBBNLQ010000007.1:0-100637 GCF_040092395.1 Collinsella sp. CLA-ER-H4 | reverse complement strand
AATCGCCCGAGCTCTTCCGGAACCGCACCTCGCGGCCCGCGGGACTGAGCGCTCATGCGCGGTCCGGGCACGAGGATGCCCCCGAGTCACCTCCCCTATGCGCCATGCGGCCCCCAGGGCACGTGAGTAGACACCGGATCACCGTGAACGGTGGGCGCCGCCCACCGGTCAGCGGCCAGAGCATGGGGGGCACGCCCGGTCCCGTTCCGAACCCGGAAGCTAAGCCCCATCGCGCCGAGAGTACTGCGGGGTCAGCCCGTGGGAGGCCAGGGCGCCGCTGACCGGTGGACGGCACCGAGCCGTCATCGAACTTGGAAGGGGGAGGCCTCGCGGCCTCCCCCTTTTTGCGTTGTATACACGTTGTACTTTGGGACCTAGCCCCCCCGTATGCGCTCTTACTGTTTGGCTGTATTTTGAGTCCTTCTAGTGTATTTGAGCGATAATTACTCGCATTGGCGTTAGGGAGGGCTTGATGTTTACCGTATTTGTCTTGGGCAATATCGCTTCGGGTAAGTCGACTGCCTGCCGCTATTTCGAATCTCGTGGCGCTATGCTTATCGATCTGGATGAGCTTGCAAAATCGCTGTATGTGCCGGGCTCTGATATCGTCAATGCTCTCGCGGATGAATTCGGTTGGGACATTTTGGATGAGGAAGGCGGCATTCGCCGCAGCATCCTCGCCTCTCGAGTTTTCGCTTCTCCTGATTCGGTCGCACGGCTCAATGGCATCGTGCATCCCGTTCTGATTGAACAGCTTTCGCTTAGGATTCTCGATCCGGTTTGTTGTACGGTTTCATCTCCCCGTTACCCCTTTGCGGTGGTTGAGGTTTCTGCTCCGACTGGTTTTGAGGATGCATTTGGCTTGGCTGATGAAATTCTGGTCATTAGCGCCCCTTTGTCAGTTCGTCGCGAGCGCGCTATTCAACGTGGCATGGAGCCATCTGATTTCGATGCCCGTTCTGCTTGCCAGCCCGATGAGTCTGCGCTGTGCAATCTCGCTACAACGGTGATTGATAATGCCGCAGGCGATAATTCGCTCTTTGAGCAGCTTGACTCATGGCTTGCATGCCACGGGTTTATAGATACTCCGGATAAGGAGGAGGCCGATGCCTAAGACACGTTTCATTATGTGGTATCGCGTGGCGCCACTTGCCGTTGTGTTCGTCTTCGGCCTTATTTCGCTCGTCTACTCGTGTGCTCCTGCCGCTTTCTTTAAACCGCTGTATCCGATTGACTACGAGGCGTATGTAAAGCAATCCAGTATTTCGCATAATCTGGATCCGTATCTGGTGTGCGCTGTCATTAAGTCGGAATCGAATTGGGATCCCGAGGCCGAGTTGAATCAGGGTGCTCAGGGATTGATGCAGCTGATGCCCGAGACTGCCCAGGATATGATCGCCAAGGGCCTTGTCGACGGAGGGGAGTATTCGGCCGACAATCTTAACGATCCGGCTACGAATATCGAGTTTGGCTGCGCATACCTCTCGTATCTTCTTGCCTATTTCAACGGGTCGACGGATAGTGCCATCGCCGCCTATAACGCCGGTATGGGCAATGTCGACGGATGGGCGCAGCAGAACACGTCACTCCATAATGCGATTACCTTCCCTGAAACTCAGGCTTATCTGATTCGCGTCAATAATGCCTGGGTTCGATATAAGACTCTCTATCCCGATCGGTTCGTATAGGACTAAGCCCACCGCCTGCGTATACTGCAGATGTATGAGTTAGGAGTATCCATGGCGGAATTTGAAGTAGAACGCGTTGGTGGTGAACTTAAGCGCTTTGGCGTTGAGGGCGCTGATGTGCCGTTTAAGGTCGTGTCTCCATACGAGCCCGCTGGTTCCCAGCCTAAGGCCATTGAGTCACTTGTGCGGGGCGTGAGGGACGGAGACCGCTATCAGGTTTTGCTGGGCGTGACTGGTTCGGGCAAGACCTTCACGATGGCAAAGACTATTGAGGCCCTGGGAAAGCCGACGCTGGTCATGGCCCCCAATAAAACGCTCGCTGCTCAGCTTGCGAGCGAGCTCAAAGAGTTCTTTCCCAACAACGCTGTGGTCTACTTCGTCTCGTACTACGACTACTATCAGCCCGAGGCGTATGTGCCGCAAAGCGATACATATATCGAGAAAGACTCCTCGATTAACGAAGAGGTCGAGATGCTGCGCCATCAGGCGACCGCGTCACTGCTCTCTCGACGCGATGTGATCGTTGTCGCATCGGTCTCGTGTATCTATGGCATTGGCTCTCCTGAGGACTATGCGGGTCTGGCTCCAAACGTCGACAAGAAGGTGCCGCTCGAGCGCGATGACTTTATCCATGCGCTTATCGACATTCAATATGATCGCAATGACTATGACCTGGCGCGTGGCACGTTCCGCGTGCGCGGCGATGTTGTCGACGTGTATCCGCCTTATGCCGAGCATCCGTTGCGGTTTGAGTTCTTTGGCGACGAGGTCGAGCTGATTGCCGAGATCGATGAGGTCACCGGTGAGATGCTCCGTGAGTACGAGGCCATTCCCGTATGGCCGGCATCGCACTACGTGACCGAGAAGCCGAAGGTCAAGGCGTCTCTGAAATCGATCAGCGAAGAGTGCGAGAAGCGCGTGGCGGAGCTCAAGGCGACCGACAAGTTGCTCGAGGCGCAGCGTCTACAGCAGCGTACCGATTATGATCTTGAGATGCTCGAGACGATGGGCTTTTGCAACGGCATCGAGAACTACTCGCGTCATCTGGACGGTCGCAAGCCGGGTGAGCCGCCGTTTACCCTAATCGATTACTTTCCCAAGGATATGCTCTGCATCATCGATGAGAGCCATGTGACGGTGCCGCAGATTCGCGGCATGCACGAAGGTGACCGCTCGCGCAAGGTGACGCTGGTGGAACATGGTTTTCGCCTGCCCTCGGCGCTCGATAACCGCCCGCTTCGTTTCGATGAGTTTGAAGCAAGGATACCCCAGTTTATCTATGTTTCGGCCACGCCGGGCGACTACGAGCTGCGGGTGAGCCAAAACGACGTGGAGCAGATTATTCGTCCGACCGGCCTTCTCGACCCCAAGATTGACGTGCGTCCAGTTCGCGGCCAGATTGACGATCTTGAGGACGAGATTCGCGAGCGCGTTGCCCGCAAGGAGCGCGTGCTGGTGACCACGTTGACCAAGCGCATGGCCGAGGACCTGACCGACCATCTACTTGATGCGGGCATTAAGGTCAATTACATGCACTCTGATACGGCGACAATGGACCGTGTCGAGATCCTGCGAACGCTGCGCGAGGGCAAGATCGATGTTCTCGTTGGCATCAACCTGCTTCGCGAGGGCTTGGATCTTCCCGAGGTCTCACTGGTGGCAATTCTCGATGCCGATAAGGAAGGCTTCTTGCGCAACCGTCGTTCGCTGATTCAGACGATTGGCCGTGCGGCCCGTAACGCCGATGGCGAAGTCATCATGTATGCAGACGTTGTGACCGATTCGATGAAAGAGGCCATCGAGGAGACACAGCGCCGTCGCGAGATTCAGATGGCATATAACGAAGAACATGGCATTGTGCCCAAGACAGTGCGCAAGGCCATCAACGACATCTCAAGTTTTATTGCCGAGGCCGAAAAAACTGTGGGCTCCAAGGGACGCTCGAAGGGCGACTCTCTTGGCCATGGCGCATTCTATACGCCCGATGAGTCGGGCGAGGGCGGTGTGCCGGAAACGGTGGCGCCCGAGCAGACACTTGCGGAGCAGTTGGAAGAACTGCCGCATGACGAGCTTGTGCGGATCGTCGAAACCATGGAAGAGGATATGCGTAACGCTTCCGCCGCTATGGACTTTGAGGAGGCGGCGCGCCTGCGCGATGCTGTCGTTCAGATTCGGGCGATGCTCGAGGGTGCGTCTGAGGACGAGACGATCGAGCGCTTACGCTCGCAGGCCCGCAAGGGTTCCACGTTCGCATCGGGCAGAAAACGCCAGGGTGCACGGTTTAAGAAATAGCGAACAGGCCCCGAGTTCCCTGTGGAGCTCGGGGCCTATGTCTTTTGCGCGCTGGAATTTGTGCGTTAGAGGTCTGCGATCAGGGCTTCAGCACAACGGATGCCGTCGGTGGCCGCGCTCATGATGCCGCCGGCATATCCAGCTCCCTCACCACAAGGGTAGAGGCCCGGGGTCGACACGGCATGGCACGTTCGGTCTCGGGTGACAGTGACCGGTGAGCTCGAACGAGTCTCCACGCCGGTAAGAACGGCATCGGGACGGTCGTAGCCTCGTAGCTTTTTTCCGAGTAGGGGAAGTCCCAGGCGGAGCGACTCGACGATATGCTGCGGTAGGGCTTCGTCAATTGCCGTCCAGGTCACACCGAGCGGATAGGTGGGCTTTACCTTTCCGGGCGCCTTGCTGGCGCGTCCTGCGAGGAAATCTCCGACGAGTTGTGCCGGTGCGTTCCAGTTGGAACCGCCCAGGCGATAAGCGGCCGCCTCGCAGGCACGCTGGAGCTCGATGCCGGCGAGCGGGTCATCGTTGGGAAGGTCCTCAGGCGTGACGTTAACGAGCAGGGCGGCATTTGCGTTGCGTCCGTCGCGGGCATTGAGACTGGCCCCGTTGACGCACAGATGGCACGGTTCTGAAGAGGCGGCAACAACCTGTCCGCCGGGGCACATGCAAAACGAGAACACGCTGCGGCCGTTGGGAAGATGGGCAACAAGTTTGTAGGGGGCCGCCCCGAGCGCTGGATGTCCCGCCGAGGCTCCATATTGGGCTCGGTCGATGTCGCGTTGCGGATGCTCGATGCGAACGCCCATGGCAAAGGTCTTTTGTGCGAGGGCCACGTTGTGGTCCTTAAGGAGCTCAAAAATATCGCGAGCAGAATGCCCGCAGGCGAGGATGAGGTGCTTTGTCTCGATCGGCTCGTAAGCGGCGTCTTGGGACGATTGGACATCAATACCGGTGATGGCGCCAGACGCGTCGATGCGAATGTCGACGAGCTTCGTTCGATAACGGACGACACCTCCGAGCTGCTCGATGCGCTGGGATATAGCGGTGACAACCTTGGGAAGGATGTCGGAGCCAATGTGCGGCTTGGCATCCCACAGAATATCGCGGGGCGCACCCGCCTCGACGAAGGTTTCGAGGATAAGGCGATGGGCGGGATTTTTTGTTCCCGTATTGAGCTTGCCGTCCGAGAAGGTCCCCGCGCCGCCCAGACCAAACTGAATATTGCTCTCGGGGTCGAGGATGCGCTCCTTTAGAAAGAGGTCGATCGCATGCGAGCGGCGAAATGCCGGGTCGCCGCGCTCGATAAGCAAGGGCTTAAGACCTGCTTCGGCGAGCGTGAGCGCAGCGAAAAGGCCGGCGCATCCGGCGCCGACAACGATAGGGTGTTCTTGAGGTGCGTCGGAGACGGGGGAGGGGAATGAAGGCTCATCGTCTTCTATCGCGCGTACGCGCGAGCGGTCACGCACGGCAACGCTGTCGACCGCTTCTCGCTCGAGGTGGGGACTAGTCAGCTCAACACGAAAGCTCAGGATAAAATGGACGTCTCGTTTTTTGCGAGCGTCGATTGACTTGCGGTGGAGTTCGATGGACTTGATCTCGGAGTCCTTGCAACGTAGGATGCGCTTGGCGACTCGCTTGCCAACAATGAGGCAGGCATTTTCATCGCCGGCTTCATCGAGCGACGCGTTGACTTGGGTGATTTCGATCATCGAGGTCTCCTTAGAGGCAAGAAAGAGGCCGTCCGGTATCCCAGACGGCCCGAATGCGTTTTTGATTATAGACTGCGCGGCTACAAGCTGCTTGCAGCGCGAATGCCCGAGAGCCAGGCCCACGCAAGGTTAAAGCCTCCGCAATCGGCGTCGATGTCGAGCGCTTCGCCGCAGACGTAAAGCGGGGCGTCGACAGCGCTGCGCGCGCGTAGACTGGGTGTTGAGATGCTCTCGACAGATACGCCACCACGCGTGACCTGCGCCGAGCGCTCCTCGGCTGTTCCCTCGACGAGCAACTTAAAGTGCTTGAGGATCGAGACCAGGTGGATGACATCGTTGGAGCCTGGATGGCACTGCTCGAACGCCGTGCAGACGACGCGGGAGAGTTGCGGGGCGAGCATGCCGTCGAGCCAACGGGGATCGCGGGGCGAAAAGCCGCCGAGCAGCTCAACGCGCCGGTTGAGCATATCGAGCAGCTCGTCTTTGGAGAGGTCGGGGAAAACGTCGAGCAGGATCGTATCGCCGCGCTGGATACGACGGGAGAGGTTGAAGACAGCGACGCCCGAGATGCCGAAGGTTCGAAACAGTACTTCACCGTCTTCGTGCCAGAGCTCACTATGGTTGCGGGTGAGCGTCAAGCGGGCGCGGACGCGCAGACCATCCAACGTCTTGAGTGCTGCCCGATCGCCAACGACCGTTGCCGATACGGGGCAGAGGATGGGGCGTAGCGAAGTGAGGGGGAGGCTAAACGTATCGGCGATACCGGTGGGGTTGCCGCCCGTGGCGATAATTACGGCATGCGCCTGCAGGGCCTCGTTCTTGCGAGGGACATCGGCGAGTGCCTTCCGAAGCGAGCGGAGCTCCGATTTTCGGTCGTCGTGCTTTTTTGCCTTGAGCGCCCGCGCTGGACGGTCTATTTGGAGTGCCCAGCCTTCGGAAACTTTGTGCGCCGAGGCAACGTTGGCTCCGCAGATTAAGGTGATACCTAGGCGGTCGCAAACGTTGAGAAGCGCGTCGCGCACCGATTCTGCGCGAAGGGAGCGCGGGTACAGCCGGCCTTCCTCGGAGGTTGTCATGATGCCCAGCGAGGAGAAGAAACCCATAAGCTCTTGTTCGGGCTGGGGGCCCATGACGGATTCGACGAATGCGGGGTGGTTATACCGCTGAGGATCAATCGATTCGTTGGAGAGGTTGCAGCGGCCGTTACCGGTCGCAAGGAGCTTAAGGCCACAGGCGACATCGCGCTCAACGATGCAGACGCTTTTGCCAGCGCGTGCGGCCGTAATGGCAGCGGCGAGGCCTGAAGCCCCGCCGCCGATTACCAGGACGTCATAGAAGGCGCTCGCGTTCACTTAGGCCTCGTCGGTCTCGTGCGGGGTAACGGCCTCGACGGCAGAGACTGCCTTGGGCAACATGCCATCGGGCAGCGCGGTCTCGACCTCGCCCTTATCGCAGGCCTCGGCGAGTGCCGGATTAATGGGAAGCTGGCCCAAGATGTCGAGGTTATAGCGATCTGCGACCTCGGGGAGCTTGCTCTTGCCAAAGACCTCAATCTTCTTGCCGCAGTCGGGGCACTCAATATAGCTCATGTTCTCGACAATGCCCAGAATGGGGACGTTCATCTTCTCGGCCATGTTGACCGCCTTGGCGACGATCATCGAGACCAGATCCTGCGGGCTCGTGACGATGACGATGCCGTCGACGGGCAACGACTGGAAGACGGTGAGCGCGACGTCGCCTGTTCCCGGAGGCATGTCGACCAGCAGGTAGTCGATGGGGCCCCACGAGGTCTCGCTCCAGAACTGCCTAATGGCGCCTGCGATGACCGGACCGCGCCAAAGGACAGGGTCGGTCTCGTTTTGGAGCAGCAGGTTGGAGCTCATGACCTTGACGCCGTGCTCGGAGATTTCGGGCAGCATAAGGTTGCCAAGGGCATGGACGTGGCGTCCGCTCATACCGAACATCTTGGGGATGGAGGGACCGGTGATGTCGGCATCGAGGACGCCGACCTTGTGGCCGTGACGGGCAAGCTCGGTGGCGATGGCACCGGTGACAAACGACTTGCCGACACCGCCCTTGCCGGAAAGCACGGCGATGACGCGTTTGACCTCGGACAGCGTGTTCTCCTCAAATTGCGACGGCGACGTTTGTCCGCCGGCGGCCTGTGCGTGCTCGCAACCCATGTATGACTCCTTTGTATATGTTGGGGCCGGGGCCCCGTGATGTGACACGAGCGTCATTGTACCCTCGTTTGCGAGCGGGAGTCATTTGCGATGCATTTGGGCCGAGCGTGCTTGCAATACGATGGGTCCAAGCGAATGGCCGGGCTTACTGAACTTTGCTGGCAAACTCGAGGTATTGCATGCGCTGCAGCTTGTCGATCGTCGAGGCGTATGGGCTGTCTTCAGATTCCAAGTCGTAGCGCAGCCCGTCGGCACCAAGGTAGCCGGCGACATTGATGGTGGGCACATCTGACCTTGTTGCAAGCAGGGCCTTTTGATAGTCGGTGAGCGGGGCGCCGATCTTATTAAGGGTAATGGCTGCAATCTCGTTTGCCCCGACGGTGTCGTAGACGTTGAGCTCGGTATTGCCGGCGATTTCATAGTTAGCCCAGACGAAATAGGTTGACTGATAGACACGGAAAGCGTGGCTTGCCGTATCTTCCTGAGGGTACAGCTCGTCGTTGAGAGTCGTTGCGGCGCTCGGCTGATGGTCGCCAAAAAAGACAAGAACAACCGGTCTGCCGATATTGCGGAGCTCGTTGATAAAGTACTCGAGGTCCCGGTCGGATGCGTTGATGCAGGTGAGATAGGTGTTGAGCGCGCTATTGGCGCCCTCGCTGGCTCCCTCGACCCAATAGTTTGTCAGCTCTTCGGCGGGAACGGTGCCATAGTCGTAGCCGCCGTGATTTTGCATCGTGACGTCAAAGATGAACTGCGGCGCTTCGTCGGTTCTAAGCAGGTCGAGTATCTTGTCGTAGGTGGCGTAGTCGCATACGCCGGCATGGTAACAGGGCGCACCTTCGAAATCGCCGATTGAAAGAAAGTCTCCAAAGCCCAGCTGCTGATAGATCTTATCTCGATGGTAGTTGACGGGGTTTTGCGGGTGCATAGCGGTAGCGGTATACCCAAGCTCTTTAAGGTCCTTTGCCAGGCTGTTGACGCCATTCATCTGATACAGCTGATAGGGGATCTTGCCTAATCCGACAAAGGCCGTTGTCGCTCCGGTCAAAAATTCGAATTCGGAGTTTGCCGTTCCGCCACCGGTGACCGAAGCGAGCATGGTGCCGCGAACAAGTGTGTCGGGAAGCGAGTTGTAGAATGCGGGGCCGGTGTACCCGGCCGCCTGGAGCTGCTCAAAGCACGAAAGGTCGCTAAAACTCTCGTTCATGACGGCAACAATCGTCGGCTTGATTTCATTGAACTGGGCAACGGCAGCCGCGCGCTGCTCGCTCGAGCCATACGTGCTGTCGTAGGCGGCGGCGAGCTCCTGCTCGATGCTCTGCGCCTCATCGGGCGTATAGCCTTCGGGCTTCTCAATGGGCAACTCGTTGACCATTTCGGTGAACGAAGTGATAAAACCCTGAGACGTATATGTGGTGATGGGCTGCCAACGGTCAAATCCAAAATCCAGCGCCTGCTCCAAGTCGATGCTGGAAAAGCCTGAGAGCCCCACAACGGTCACTAGCAGAAAAGCGCAGAGGTTAGCGGCGATTGCGGGGAAGACATGGGTGGGCGTACGGAGCTTTCGCGGTCGGATAAGCGAAAGAAGCCCCAGGGAAATCTCCAGCAGGGCGAGAGAGGTTACGATTCCGGCGGTAAAGGTAAACTCGTATCCCTCGCTCACTTCCATTGCGGTGCCAAGGGCCAAGATATCGCTTGGCAGGATGGCTTCGCCTTTAAACGTTATGACGAAGTGCTCGGCAATGCCAAGGATGCAACAGGCGACGGGCACGAGGGCCATGACGCCTCCATGACGCTGTCCCAGCAAATAAAGGGAGAGCAGAACCGTCGCGAGCAGCCCGACGGAAAACCCGAATGAGTTGGCGGGAATGCGATAGAACGTTTCGTTACAGGCAATTTCGAGCGAAACGAACGAGAGCGCTGAAACAGCGGCGATGACAAGGATGTCACGGCAAATACAGGCAACCGTTCCCGTCGCAAGATCGGTTTGGTCGATAAGTCCCGAAACCAAGGGCTCGACAAGAAGTATGACGGCGGTAGCACCGAGCGCCGAATAAGAAAGGACCCATAGGGAATTGTCCTCATTTACGAGCAATTGATTCGTAATCCATGCAGCTACCATGCCGAGCGGGATGAGGAGCGTCGCGCACCAAAAGACGCGGGCAATGGGCGGCTTTTCATTGTGTTTGATTGAAAAATACACGCGCACGACGACGGTGGCCACGATAAGGACGGCGATGAATATGGGCAGATTAGCCATGTCGCTCGAAGTGATTTCAAGGGGGATATCTTCGGTCATGGACGTTCCTCTGTTACAGCAAATTAAGTTCAGTAGTAGATTACTGTAACCTTTCCACGGCATTTCGAGAAACAAAGCACCCGATACGCAAAGCTAAAGGTCTGCGAATCTTGTATTACGAACATCTGTGCGCGTCGAGTGCGCTAAACTCATCGACAGTATGATTCGATGCAATAGGAGGCAAGGAGCTTCCATGTCTGATTCTTCTATCGTTATTCGCGGCGCTCGTGAGCACAACCTCCGTGATATCGATGTTTCCATTCCGCGTGACCAACTCGTGGTCATTACCGGTCTTTCTGGCTCGGGCAAGAGTTCGCTGGCATTTGACACTATCTATGCCGAGGGCCAGCGTCGATACGTCGAGAGCCTTTCGAGCTATGCGCGCCAGTTCTTGGGCCAGATGGACAAACCCGACTTGGATTCAATCGACGGCCTTTCGCCGGCGGTGTCGATCGACCAAAAGACGACGTCTAAAAACCCTCGCTCGACGGTTGGCACCGTAACCGAGATTTATGACTATCTGCGCCTGCTGTTCGCCCGTGTGGGCACCCCGCACTGTCCCGAATGCGGCCGCGTCATTGAGCGTCAGACGACCGACCAGGTTGCCGACAAGGTCTTGGCGGCGGGGGAGGGCCGCCGCGCGTTTGTGCTGGCACCGGTGGTGCGCGGGCGAAAAGGCGAGTACACCAAACTGTTTGAGGACCTTCGCGCCGAGGGCTTTAGCCGCGTGCGTGTCGACGGTGAAGTGCGCTCGCTCGACGATCCGATCGATCTGGACAAGAAGTTCAAGCACGATATCGAGGTCGTAGTCGATCGCATCGTGATCCGTGAGAACTCTCTGGGCCGTATCGCCGAGTCTGTTGAGCAGGCGACCGCGCTGGCTCACGGCAATGTAAACGTGTACATGCTGCCCGATCGCGATGCTCCCGAGGGGACCGAGGGCGAGCTACTGGAGTATTCGTTGGCTCTGGCATGCCCGGAGCACGGGCACTCCATCGACGACCTACAACCCCGCGACTTTTCGTTCAACGCTCCCTATGGCGTATGTCCTGAGTGCGACGGCCTGGGCTTTAAGAAAACCGTTGATGCCGAGGCGCTGATCGAGGACCCCTCGAAGTCCATTGCCGACGGAGTCTTTGGTAGCCTGTTTGGCAATTCGAACTACTATCCGCAGATTTTTGCTGCGGTCTGCAAACACTTTAAGGTGAGCGCCGATACGCCGTGGGGGGACTTGCCCCCTCGCGTGCGTCGTGCGTTTTTGGATGGCATGGGCGACACGAAGATTTCGGTCGACTATCAAAAGCTCGATGGGCGTCGCAGCCAGTGGGATACCAAGTTTTCGGGCGTTCGCAACATCCTGTACGAACGCTATACCGAGACGACGAACGAGAACACCAAGGCGCGCCTGGAGAAGTACATTCGCGAGGAGCCGTGCTCGAGCTGTCACGGTGCTCGCCTGCGTCCCGAGATGCTTGCCGTCACCGTGGGCGGCAAGTCCATTTACGAGGTTTGTTGCCTGTCGTGCCGTGAATCGCTCGAGTTTTTTGAGGGCCTGGAACTCACCGAGCGCCAACAGTTTATCGGCGGCCGTATCGTCAAGGAAATCCTGGAGCGCTTGCGTTTTCTGGTCGATGTTGGACTCGACTATCTGACGCTCGATCGTGCCTCGGCGACGCTTTCCGGTGGCGAGGCGCAGCGTATTCGACTGGCAACGCAGATCGGCGCGGGTCTCATGGGCGTGCTCTATATTCTGGACGAGCCCTCGATCGGTCTTCATCAGCGTGACAACGAGCGCCTGATTAAGACGCTCGAGCGCCTGCGCGATATCGGCAATACCGTTATCGTTGTCGAACACGACGAGGATACAATCCGTGCCGCCGACTACGTGATCGACATGGGGCCCGGCGCCGGTGTCAACGGCGGGCACGTAGTCGCGGCGGGAACGCCTGCTGATATCATGGCGTGTCCTGAGTCGATGACGGGCGCTTACCTGACCGGCAAACGAATGATTCGGGTGCCTGATGAACGGCGCAAGCCCGGTCGCGGCTGCCTTAAAATTACGGGCGCTCGAGCCAACAACCTCAAAAACGTTACTGCCAAGATCGAGTTTGGTACGCTTACGGTTGTTACCGGCGTGTCGGGATCGGGCAAGAGCTCCCTGGTTACCGACACCATTGCGCCTGCCCTTACGAATGCTATTCACCGTTCGACGCGCCCTGTGGGTCCGTATAAGAAAATCGAGGGCATCGAGTGTATCGATAAGGTTATCGATATCGACCAGTCGCCGATTGGCCGCACGCCGCGTTCCAACCCTGCTACCTATATCGGCCTGTGGGATGATCTTCGCGCGCTGTTTGCGAGTACGCCGGAGTCGAAGGCGCGCGGCTACTCGCCGGGTCGTTTCTCCTTTAATGTGAGTGGCGGGCGCTGTGAGGCGTGCAAGGGCGACGGGCAGATCAAGATCGAGATGCACTTCCTTCCCGATATCTACGTTCCCTGCGAAGTTTGCGGCGGTAAACGCTACAACCGCGAGACACTCGAGGTCACCTACCGTGGCAAGACCATCTCGGACGTGCTCGACATGAGCGTCACCGAGGCGCTGGCCTTCTTTGGGAATATCCCGCAGATTAAGCGCAAGCTCCAGACGCTGTACGATGTAGGCTTGGGCTACGTGAGCCTGGGCCAGCCCGCCACGACGCTTTCGGGCGGCGAGGCGCAGCGTGTGAAACTCGCCAAGGAGCTTCATCGACGCCAGACGGGCAAGACGTTCTATATTTTGGACGAGCCGACGACCGGCCTTCATTTTGAGGACGTCCGCCAGCTGCTCGATGTGCTGCAGCGCTTGGTCGATGCGGGCAACACGGTGCTGGTGATTGAGCACAACCTTGATGTCATCAAGGTTGCCGATCGTCTGATCGATATGGGTCCCGAGGGCGGTAACGGCGGCGGAACCGTTGTGGTTTCGGGCACACCGGAGCAGGTTGCGGACTGTCCGCAGAGTTATACGGGCAAGTTTTTGGCGCCGTTGCTCAGGCGTGACCGGGAGCGTCAGGCTCAACTTGATGCTCAATAAATAGGCGATTCAGTTTATGGGCGCCATCGACTCCTTGTGATTCGATGGCGCTTGCTGTGCCGAAGTGACGTATGCAGCCGAATTGGACATATACTTAATCTTTACGTCCGAATGCGAGGGAAAGGATATGTCATGGCAAAGGCTGTAAAGACGCCAAAAACCAATGCGATGCGCGAGCTGGAAAGCGCCGGCATTTCCTATGTTCTACATACGTACGAAGACGATGGTGATGGGTCGGTGGGCCTGGGGGTCGCGATTTCGGAGCAGCTTGGCGAGGAGCCCGGTCAAGGATTTAAGACTTTGGTCTGCGTGACACCGTCCAACGACTATGTCGTGTGCTGCATCCCTGTTGCCGACGAGCTCGATCTAAAGTCCGCCGCGCGTGCCGCGGGGGAGAAGTCCTTGGCCATGATGCATGTGAAGGATTTGCTTGCGGCGACTGGCTACGTTCGCGGCGGCTGCAGCCCGGTCGGTATGAAAAAACGCTACCGGACGCTCATTGATGAGACGTGTGTCCTTTGGGATACCATTTTTATTTCGGGAGGCAAGCGTGGTTATCAGCTCGAGCTTGCACCCGATGATTTAATTGCATTTTGCGGGGCGACGGTTGCCGCGATTACGAGAGAGGACTGAGCGATGCCGCAGGAAGAATTGAAGCGCGGAGCTCATTTTGCAAAAGATTCTGCGCCTCAGACGCCCTCATCCGAAGCTTCTTCGTCGCGAGATGACACTGACGACATGGGCTCGTCGGACTACTCCACGGTTGGTCGTTCCGCCGGGCTTATGACCATCCTGACCATCGTGTCTCGCGTTACCGGTTTTATCCGAACGTGGGCAATGGCGGCCGCTATTGGCATGTCGCTACTCTCGTCCTCCTATCAGGTCGCCAACAACCTGCCCAATATGCTCTACGAACTCGTGATGGGCGGCATGCTCGTGACGGCGTTTTTGCCCGTGTACATGGGCGTGAGGCGTGAGCAGGGTCGCGAGGCCTCGAACGAGTACGTGGGCAACCTGCTCGGCATTCTGCTTTTAGTGCTGGGTGGCATTTCGTTGCTGGGGACCGTGTTCGCCCCGGGCTTTATCTGGACGCAATCGTTCCTTTCGGGTGACGGCGGCAGCATGGATACCGCTGCGTTCATGTTCCGTTTCTTTGCCATCCAGATTCTGTTTTATGGTTTGGGCTCGGTGTTCTCGGGCGTTCTCAACGCACACCGCGACTACTTCTGGTCGACGTTTGCCCCGGTCCTCAACAATGTGATCGTCATTGCGAGCTTTATGGGTTTTGCGCCCGTGTCCGCACAGTTTGGCGAACGTGCCGGCATCATCTTGATTGCGGCCGGTACGACCCTCGGTGTCTTTGTTCAGATGGCATGTCAGATTCCCGCGCTTGGCAAGCACGGCGTGCATCCCCATATCCATATCGACTTTAAGGACCCCGCACTGCGCCAGACGATTGCGCTCGGTATCCCGACGCTGCTCGCCACGGTGTGCATGTTTGTCTCGACTTCTATCACCAACGCTGCCGCGCTGGTGGTCCAGCCCGAGACTGGCCCTTCCGTCATCGCCTATGCGCGCCTGTGGTACACGCTGCCCTACGCGCTGATTGCCGCCTCGCTTTCGACGGCGCTCTATACCGAGCTCTCTCACGACGCACAGGAGAAGGATTACGACAGCGTTCGCACGGGCATTTCGCGTGGCGTCGCCCAGATGCTGTTCTTCCTGATTCCGTTCGCGCTGTACCTGATTGTCTTCGCACGTCCGCTCAACATGATCTACTGTGCTGGCAAGTTCGATGAATCCGGCGTGACGCTGGTGTCCGAGTACCTTGTCTACCTGGCGCTCTCGCTGCCGCTCTACGGCGTGGTCGTGTTGATGCAGAAGAGCTTCTCTGCCTTGCTCGACATGAAGCCCTATAGTCGCTATTGCCTGTATTCCGCCATCGGCCAGGCCGGCTCGGTTCTGCTGTTTGGCGTTGTGCTGGGCTTCGGTATGCCGGCAATCGCGCTTTCGTATGTCGTCGACTACGTGATCTTGGTCGGCTGTTCGCTGTGGTGGCTGCGTCGTCGCCTGCGTGGCCTTCAGGTCAAATCTATCCTACATGGCGGTTTCTTTGGCCTTTTGCTCGGTGGCCTAGGTGCTGCCGCAGGCGCCGGCGTCATGTGGGCGCTTGAACACTTTGTCGGGGCACTTGGCGGCTCGATTCTGATTACTCTTGGCTACGTTTGCGTTGCGGGTGTCGTCTCGCTTGCTGTTACCTTTGTCCTTGCCGTCGTCCTTAAGATGCCCGAGGTCTCGGCGCTGCTTCGTCGCAAGTAGGTGCGCGTGGCCGGTCACGACAACATTCCAACGCTTGCCGAGCAGGTTTCGCGCGTTCCCACACAGCCCGGATGCTACCTTTGGAAGGATGCCAAGGGCGATGTCATCTACGTGGGCAAGGCGAAAAACCTGCGCGCCCGCATGCGTCAATACGTGACACTGCAGGATGAGCGTCAAAAGATCCCGCTGATGATGCAGCTGGTGGCGAGCTTTGACTACATCGTTGTCGAAACCGAGCATGAGGCGCTTGTACTCGAGCGCAACCTGATCGGCCAGTACCATCCGTACTTTAACGTCGACCTCAAGGATGACAAGAGCTACCCCTTTATCGCCATTACAAAGGGCGACCTGTATCCCGCTATCAAATACACGCGTGAGCGTCATAAGCCGGGAACGCGCTATTTTGGACCCTATACCGATAGCCGTGCGGCACGTGAGACGATAGATACGCTGCGCAAGGTTATCCCCATCTGCTCTGCATCCTGTGCGGAGTGGCGTCGTTGTCGCCGTATCATCGAGTCCCACAAGGGCGAGGAAGACATCGTCAATATGATTTGCGCACAAAACGGGCGTCCCTGCTTCGACTACCATGTCGGGCGCGGGCCGGGTGCGTGTGTCGGCGCGATTTCCCCGGCAGACTATGCCAAGAACGTCAAGCGTGTCGAGCGCTTTTTGTCGGGCCATCGCAAGGATGTCGTCGACGAGCTGACTTCCGAGATGGCGGATGCCGCCGAGGCACTCGACTTTGAGCGCGCGGCACGCGTCAAACGTCGTTTGGAGGTCATCAGGGGTCTGGACGATCGTCAGCAAGTCGTTTTTCCCTCCAGTGTCGATATCGATGTCATCGGGTTCTATCGCGAGGAGACCATCTCCGCCGCTTGCGTCTTCGTCGTTCGCGAGGGCCGAACAGTTCGCACCTGCGAGTTCATTCTCGACAAGGGTCTTGATGTTGACGAGGAAGAGCTCCAGTCGGGCTTTCTTAAGCGCTATTACGACGAGACGGCTGATATTCCAGCTGAGATAAACCTCTCTGTCGAGCTTGAGGATGCGGAGGCACTGGGGGAGTGGCTTGCAGGCAAGCGTGAGCGTTCCTGCCATCTCCATAGGCCGCAGCGTGGCGAAAAGCACCGTTTGCTCGATATGGCATCCAAAAATGCGCGCCATGCCCTCATGCGCTACATGATGCGAACGGGGTACGCTGACGACCGCACCAATCAAGCGCTCCTGGAGCTCGAAAGCGCGCTGGCGCTGCCGGCGCCGCCGATGCGTATCGAGTGCTTCGATATTTCGACGCTGCACGGAACCTTTACCGTCGCCTCGATGGTGGTGTTTACCAACGGGCGCGCCGACAAGAGCCAGTACCGTCGTTTTAAAATTCAGGCCGAATTGGACGAGGCAAACGACTTCGTGTCGATGTCCGAGGTTTTGGGGCGACGCTATGCTCCCGAGCGCATGGCCGACGAGCGCTTTGGCTCGCGCCCCGATTTGCTCGTTGTCGATGGCGGCAAGCCGCAATTGACCGCTGCGATCAAGCAACTTGAGGCTCTTGGGCTCGATATACCAGTTTGTGGCTTGGCAAAGGCCGATGAGGAAGTTTTCGTGCCTTGGGACGAGACTCCCGTCGTGCTGCCGACCGGGTCCGCGTCGCTCTATCTAATTAAACAGGTGCGCGATGAATCGCACCGTTTTGCCATCACGTTCCATCGCGAATTGCGCGATAAAGCCATGACGGTTTCGGTACTCGATGACGTTCCAGGCGTGGGACCCACCAGAAAACGTGCCCTTATGCGCCATTTTGGCTCGATGAAGCGTTTGCGCGCGGCGAGCGAGCAAGAGATCGCGGAAGTTCGCGGCATACCTGCCGATGTTGCCAAGGCGGTCCACGAGGCGCTCGTTGCATGGAATGCCGAGCGCGCCCAGACATCGGCCAACCGCTCCGAAAACTAAATGCGCTTCTAAACAACTGATATACATGATTGCGCGATTTTCAACCATTTATTTCGCCATGATTGCCTGCTGGTTTCGGGTTTTATTAACGCTAAAACGTTTGACTAACCCAAGCGAAAACCCTGCTATCCTGCGGGTTGACGAAGACTGATATCTCACCTCGCCGATACATACTGTCTGGCGAATCGTTTGTCAACGAATTCGGTGAACGGTAGTAAATACCGTTCAAGCGTATGTATGTATCGGTCGCCGAGCGTGGCACCTCAGTTGGGTTCGTCGGTAGGTAAGGTATATATCGTCCGCAAGTTGCGCGGGGGCAAGTCTAGGTGCTCCCGAGTAAGATTCTCTATTGATAGGAGAAGACATGGCCATCATCAACAAGGGTATGTCCAGGCGTTCGTTCCTCGGCCTCACCGGCAGCGTCGCTGCTGTCGCAGGGCTTGGTCTCACCGGCTGCGGTGGCAGCTCTAGCGACGAGGGTTCCGCTTCCGGTTCCACCGATTCCGCCAACCGTGGCGGCGGCGTGATCACCGCTGGTTCCGCTTACGCTCCGTCCAGTTTCGATCCCGCCAGCACCGGCTCCGCTGTGGGCCTGGGTGCTAACTGGCACGTCGTCGAGGGCCTCTACGGCATCGATTACCACGACTACAGCACCTTCAACGAGCTCGCCACCGACGATCCCAAGTCTGTGGACGACACCACTTTCGAGGTCACCATCCGCAAGGGCGCCAAGTTCTCCGATGGCACCGAGGTCACCGCTGACGATGTCGTTGCCTCCTACACCGCTTGCGCCGCTTCCGCTACCTACGCTCCGTTCTTCCAGCCCTTCGAGTCCCTCGAGGCCAAGGACGCCAGCACCGTGACGGTCAAGACCAAGGTCCCCAACTTCTCCCTGCTCAAGGATCGTCTGGCCATCGTCCGCGTTACCCCGGCCACCCAGACCGAGGAGGATCGCGCCAAGCAGCCGATCGGCTCCGGCCCCTGGATGTACGACTCTATCTCCGATACCGAGATCACCCTGGTTCCCAACCCCGAGTACAACGGTGAGTATGCTGCCGAGGATAAGAAGATCCAGTACAGCATCCTGACCGACCCCACCGCTCGCGTTACCGCTCAGCAGGAGGGCTCCACGCTCGTTATGGAGCTCGTTACCGCTGACGCCGTCGACCAGCTCGAGAGCGCCGGCTGCAAGATCGATAACGTTCAGGGTTTCGGCACCCGCTTCATCATGTTCAACGTCGCCAAGGAGCCTTGGAACAACGTCAAGGTCCGTCAGGCTGTCATGTATGCGCTCGACACCGAGAAGATGGTCAGCAACACCTTCGCCGGCCTTGCCACCGCTGCCAGCTGCTACCTGCCCAAGAGCTTCACCAACTATCATGAGGCTTCCACGGTGTACAAGACCGACGCCAAGAAGGCTAAGAAGCTCATCGAGGAGTCTGGCATCACCCCGGGTGCCATCACCCTGCGCACCACCGACAACGAGCAGATTAAGGGCATGGCCGCCCAGGTCAAGAACGACCTCGACGCTCTCGGCTTCGATGTGACCATCCAGACCGATACCTCGCCGGCCACCTACGCTGCCATCGACGGCGGCGAGGCCTACGATATCCTCCTTGCCCCTGGCGATCCTTCCTGCTTCGGCGCCGACCCCGACCTGCTGCTCAACTGGTGGTACGGCGACAATGTCTGGATGCAGACCCGTTGCCCGTGGAAGGAGTCCGCTGAGTGGCAGAAGCTCCACGGTCTTATGGACGAGGCTCTTGCCGCCGAGGGCGACGAGCAGCAGAAGAAGTGGAACGAGTGCTTCGACATCATTGCCGACAACGCCGTTCTGTACCCCGTTGTCCACGTCAAGACCGTCTCCGCTTCTTGGGACGATCCGTCCACTGCGCCCAACGGCGAGGCCCTCGATGGCTTCAAGGGCATCGGCACGACGAGCATGTCCTTCAGGGGCGTTGCGACCGTCAAGGCGTAAGACTCGCTTGAGTCTGTATGCAGGATGTCGGTCGTTGTGACCGTATCCTCATAGTTGAAACAAAGACCCGGGCGGCAACGATGTCGCTCGGGTCTTGTAATGAGTATCCGTACTCATATACCAGTTGGTCCTACCGACAAAAGAAAGGGGAGAGAACGTGAACAACTTGCTACGTTTGATTGGAAGGCGTCTTGTGGCGCTGCCGATCATGGCATTGGGCGTCACCGTCCTGGTGTTCTTCCTTATGTCGTTCTCCAAGACCGACCCCGCCTACACGGCGTTGGGTGACGGTGCCTCGCCCGAGGCGGTTGCCGAGTACCATGAGAAGTATGGTCTGGACGACCCCTGGCCCGTGCGCTACGTGCGCTATATGGGCGATTTGATCCATGGCGACATGGGCACCTATGGTGCTGCTCGCAACTCCGTTGCCAAGCGCATCTCCACGGCCCTGCCCGTCACGATGCAGCTGACCTTCATCGGTCTTGCCATCGGTGCGGTCGTTTCGTTTTTGCTCGGCGTCATCGCGGCACTGTATCGCGACAAATGGCCGGACCAAGTGATCCGCGTCTTTTCCATCGCCGGCTTGGCAACCCCGTCGTTCTGGCTTGCCGTTCTGTTGATCCTGCTGTTCTCTTCCTACCTTAAGGTGCTCCCGGCATCGGGTGCTCTGCCTCACTTCACCACGAATCCGGTTGGCTATCTGGGACGTATGATCATGCCCGCTATCGCCTTGGCATTTCCGCTGACGGGCCAGATGACTCGTATCGTGCGTACCGCCATGGTCGAGGAGCTCGACAAGGACTATGTCCGTATGGCTCGTGGCGCCGGCGTTCCCGAGAAGGTCGTCGTCGGCATCAACGTTCTTCGCAATGCGCTGATCACCCCGGTCACCACCCTCGGTCTTAAGATCGGTTACCTCATGGGCGGCGCCGTCGTCATCGAGGTTATCTTCAACCTCCCCGGCATGGGCACCGCGATTCTGCAGGGCGTTCAGGGCAACGAGGCGAACCTGGTTCAGGGCGTCGTCATCGTCGTTGCTCTCGCCTTCATCATCATCAACATCGTGGTTGACATGCTCTACCTGCTCATCAACCCGCGCATCAGGACGGTGTAGATTATGGTAAAGATTCGAGAGAAGCAAACCGAGCAGCTCGAGAAGGCTGCCTCCAAGGGGCTCAAGCTCGGTGGCTGGAAGAAGATGACGCTATCTTCTAAGATTGCCGCCGTCGTGCTGGTGCTGGTCGCCCTGACTGCGATCCTGGCGCCCCTTCTTGCCCCCTATAGCCCGGTCGAGATTTTTACGGCTCGCCAGGCTCCCGGCAACGGATTTATCTTCGGTACCGACGATAAGGGTCGCGACATTCTGTCGCGTATGCTCTACGGTGGTCGTTACTCGCTGATCATCGGCTTTGGTGCCACCGCCATGGCTCTGGTCTGCGGCTCGGTCGTGGGCGCCCTTGCAGCGGTTTCGCGCAAGGCCGTCTCCGAGACGATCATGCGTATCTTGGACATCATCATGTCCATCCCGGGCATCGCCCTCGCGGCCGTCTTCGTCTCCATCCTGGGCAACTCCGTGCCGTCGATCATCTTCGCCATCGGCTTTATGTACACTCCGCAGATTGCCCGTATCGTGCGCGCCAACATCGTGTCCGAGTACGGCGAGGACTATGTTCGCGCGGTCATCGTTTCCGGTGCCAAGGCTCCGTGGATTTTGATCAAGCATGTTCTGCGTAACTGCATCGCCCCGATCATGGTCTTCACCGTTACCCTGGTCGCCGACGCCATCATCTTCGAGGCCTCGCTGACCTTCATCGGCGCTGGTATCCAGGAGCCCACTGCTACCTGGGGCAACATCCTCGCCGACGCCCGCGGCGGCGTGCTCGCTGGCCGTTGGTGGCAGGCGCTGTTCCCGGGCCTGGCCATCATGATCACCTGCCTGGCGCTCAACATCCTCTCCGAGGGCATTACCGACGCTATGGCCGCTGCCCCCTCCGCCGCCCTGGATCCGACCGATTCCTCCAAGCGTCGCGAGGCCGACCTGCTGGTCTCCGACCCCGTTCGCGCCTACAAGGAGCAGGCCCAGTCCCTCTCCGCTCGCCTTGGCGCCCTGCGCGATGTCGAGCTCAAGCGTGACGATCGCCACGTGCCCGACGAGTCCGTTGAGCCGATTCTCTCGGTCCGTGACTTCTGCATCCAGTTTGAGCATCACGGTGATATCAACGTCGTCGACCATGTCAACTTTGACGTTCGTCCTGGTCAGACCATGGGCCTGGTGGGCGAGTCCGGTTGCGGTAAGTCCATCACCACGCTGGCCATCATGGGCCTGACCGACGATGACGAGCATCTTTCCGGCGAGGTTCTCTGGGAGGGTCGCGACCTGCTCAAGATGAGCAAGAAGGAGTGGTTCGGCCTGCGCGGTACCGATATCGCTATGGTCTATCAGGACGCCCTGTCCTCGCTTAATCCCTCCATGCTCATCTCTGCCCAGATGAAGCAGCTCACCAAGCGCGGCGGAACCCGCAGCGCCGAGGAGCTCCTGGAGCTCGTCGGCCTCGATCCCAAGCGCACGCTCGAGAGCTATCCGCACGAGCTTTCCGGCGGCCAGCGTCAGCGTGTCCTGATCGCTATGGCCCTTACCCGCGATCCCAAGCTGGTCATCTGCGACGAGCCCACGACCGCTCTGGACGTTACCGTCCAGAAGCAGGTCATCAAGCTGCTCAACGATCTTCAGGCCAAGCTCGGCTTTGCCATGATCTTCGTTTCGCATGACCTGGCTCTGGTCGCCGAGGTTGCCCATAACATCACGGTTATGTACGCTGGCCAGGTTATCGAGCAGGCGCCCACCAAGGAGCTGCTCACTAACCCGATCCACGAGTACACCCGCGGTCTTCTGGGTTCCGTTCTGTCCATCGAGAGCGGTTCGGGCCGCCTGCACCAGGTGCCCGGTGCCGTTCCGAGCCCGCGCGATTTCCCCAAGGGCGATCGCTTCGCGCCCCGCTCGAGCCACCCGCGTATTGGCCTGGACACCCGTCCGGTCTTCAAGCGCGTGCCCGGCACCGAGCACTTCTATTCCGAGCTCCCCGACGAGGTGCTCAAGGCAAATGGTTTGACCCCTCACGCGGAGGTGATGTAGATGAGCGAGACCGCAGTAAACGGCGTCGAGCCGATCATCTTCCTTGATGACGTCCACGTCACCTTTAGGACCCGTACCGGCTCGATTCTGCACCCCAACCTGGTTCACGCCGTCCAGGGTGTAACGATTAAGCTCATGCCCGGTCAGACGATCGGCATCGTCGGCGAGTCCGGTTGCGGTAAGTCCACCACCGCCAACGTCATGTGCGGCCTGCAGGCCCCCACGAGCGGCAAGGTCTACTTTAAGGGCAAGGACGTTACCAAACGTACCGCCGAGGACCGTCGCCACATGGGTCGCGTCATCTCGGTCGTGTTCCAGAACCCGGCCACGGCGCTCAATCCCCGCATGGTCGTTCGCGAGCAGCTGCTCGACCCCATGCGCGTCCACAGCCTGGGTACCGAGGCCGAGCAGGAGAAGCGCGTCAAGGAGCTCCTGGAGCTCACCGGTCTGCCCAGCTCCGCCGCCGAGGTTCTTCCCGGTCAGCTTTCGGGCGGCCAGCGTCAGCGCGTCGCAATTGCCCGTGCCCTGTCGCTGAACCCCGATGCCATCATCGCCGACGAGCCCACCTCGGCTCTGGACGTTTCGGTCCGCGCACAGATTCTGAACCTGTTGACCGACCTTAAGAAGGAGCTCGGCCTGGCCATGGTGTTCATCAGCCATGACATCCAGACGGTCCGCTATATCTCTGACGACATCATCGTTATGAATGGCGGCAGGATCGTCGAGCAGGGCGAGGCCAAGCAGGTCTTCCAGCACCCCCAGGACCCCTACACCAAGATGCTGCTCGGCGCTGCGCCGTCGCTGCTGCATCCCAAGCTCGGCGAGTAGCCTCGCTTTCCCTCCCGTGCGCCCGGTTCTCTTGCCGGGCGCACCTCCGTTGCGATTTCGAAAGGTTGGGTTCACGAGCCATGCCAAGTGCTCAGGAGCTACAACATCAATTTGGTGAATATCGAGGCGCCATGCCCCGTCCATCAGATTTCGATCTCTTTTGGAAGGATCGCATGGCCGAGGCCGACGCCGTCGGGCTTGACTATGCGATCGAGACGGCATCGGTCACCGATGCCGCGACCTGCCAGCTTTTCGACCTCTGGTATACCGGCATGTGTGGCGCGCGCCTGCATGCCAAGTACCTTAAACCCGTCTCGGACGAGCCCGTGCCATTGGTACTTCAGTTCCATGGGTATCCGGGTGCAAGCCGCAGCTGGTTTGAGCAGGCGTCGTTTGCGGGCATGGGCATGGCACTCATCGCCCTCGACTGCCCCGGCCAAGGAGGTCCCTCCGAGGACATTGGTGGATTTGAGGGCACAACGGTTGCCGGGCATATCGTCGCCGGTATCGACGGCGACCCTGCCAACCTCTACTATGTCCGCTTGCACCAAGATATTCGCATCCTGTGCCGCATCGTTCGCGAGCTCGAGGGCATCGATCTTGCGCGTGTGTTTGTGAACGGCGCGTCGCAGGGCGGCGGTTTGGGCATTGCGACCTGTGCGCTTAACAGCGAGCTTATCAATCGCGCTGCCATCCTCTATCCCTTCCTGTCAGATTTCCGCCTGGTCTGGGATTTGGATGCCGACGACATTGCCTACGAGGGCCTGCGCTATTGGTCTCGCTGGTTTGACGAGGACTCGACTCGTATTGACGAAGCCTATGCCAAGCTGGCGTACTTCGATTCCAAGAACTTTGCCCCTATGGTCAAATGCCCCGTGCTGTTTGGCACCGGCACAGCCGATATCGTCTGTCCGCCAGCGACGCAGTTTGCGGTCTATAACAACCTGACCTGCGAAAAGCGTCATGAGTTCTTTGAAGGCTTTGGCCACGAGGAGATTCAGGATTTTGACGATCTGATCATTCCGTTTTTCTGCAAGGGAGGGGAGGCTCATGTCTAAGTGCGAGAGCAATGTTGACGAGCTGATTGTCCCCGGGCTCGTGGGAATTCCTGGAACGGTTTCGTCAAGGCTCGCAGAATATCGGGACTGGCGCGGTGATGTCCAAGCAGATGTTTCTGATTTAGAGACATGCGCTTCGAATCTTGAGATTCAAGGCCTGGCCATTACGGCGATTGACTTTGTTAACCCCTGCGCCCGTTACTCGGAGGTTTCCTTTGAGCTCGGTGACCATGCGGTCCACGCTCGTTTGATTGAGCCTGTTGGTCGTGCCCGAGTATCTGAGCGCGTGCCGCTGTGCCTGATGTTCCACGACATCGATCGGCCTGTGCGCGGCTGGCATCACATGACGAGATTTGCCGCCATGGGATATGCCGTGCTTGCACTGGATGACGATGTTGCTGGTGCGGACGACCTGCAGCGGGGAATTGCTTCGCCCGCTTTTGTCGAGCGCGTCCGTTGGGGCTGCGCGTTGGCGAAGGTCGCGCGCAATCTTGATGGCATGGACCCCGACCGCATCTTTGCATGGGGCGAGGGCCTTGGCGGCGGAGTCGCGCTGGCGGTTTCTGCTCTGGACGAGCAGGGTCTTGCCTGCACGGCGGTTGCCAATCCAATTCCCGGTGGCCTCGAGGCGCTGTCGTCTCGGGTGCGCGGATCGGTGCTCATGGGCACATCGCTTATGGACGCCGTGAGCGATCCCAAGGGTCAGTTTGCTGTATTCAACGGTCTTGAGTGTGACCGAAGGCATATCATTTATGCCAAATACGCTCACGAGCGCATCAATGCGTTCGAAAACGAAGTCGTCGACTTCTTTAACCAAACGTTCTACCCGTGTTCTTTGGCCTAGACGGCTTGGACACTGCCAACAAGAGTGGGTGGCATAGGGCCGCCCGCCAGACAACTAAGGAGATTCTTGTGGCAACTCAGAAATTCACCGGCGTTATCCCTCCCGTCGTTGTTCCCGATACCGAAGACCACCAGCTCGACGTTGCATCCTTTGACCGCAGCATCAACCGCATGATCGATGCCGGCGTCGATGGCCTGTTCTTCCTGGGCTCCTCGGGCGAGGTCGTCTTCTCCACCGACGAGCGCCGTCGCCAGATTGTCGCCGAGGCCGTGCGCATCGTCGACCACCGCGTTCCCGTTCTGGTTGGCATCATCGACACCGAGACCGAGCGCATGATCGAGCATGGTAAGGTCGCCCAGGAGCTGGGCGCCGATGCGCTTGTCGCCACCTGCCCGTTCTATGCCCTGCAGGGCATGACCGAGGTCGAGGAGCACTTCCGCATCCTGCACGAGGAACTCGACCTTCCCATCTTCGCCTACGACATCCCCGTGTGCGTCCACACCAAGCTCCCCTGGAAGCTCCTTGCCAAGCTCGGCGCCGAGGGCGTCCTTGCCGGCGTCAAGGATTCCTCGGGCGATGACATCTCGTTCCGCTACCTCGTTCAGGAGAACGAGAAGAATGGCCATCCGATGAGCATCCTCACCGGTCACGAGGTCGTCGTCGACGGTGCTTACCTTGGCGGCGCCGACGGCTCCGTTCCGGGCCTCGCCAACGTTGAGCCCGAGGGCTACGTGCGCCAGTGGAAGGCCGCTCAGGCCGGCGACTGGGCTACCGTCAAGGCCGAGCAGGATCGCCTCAACGAGATCTCCCACATTTGGGATGTCACCTCGGGCGTCCAGGGCTATGCCGGTGGTGTCGGCGCCTTCAAGACCGCTATGAACCTCATGGGCATCTTCGACAGCCCGACCATGCCGCGCCCGGTGAAGGCCATGACCGGCGAGAACGTCGAGGCTATTAAGAAGGTCCTCCAGGACAACGGTCTCCTGTAAAGCTTCCCCAGGCACCCGATCTTGGGGCTCAAGTGGCCGGGCGTGACCCATTAGGTCAACGCCCGACCACTTTCACCCCAACCTCGGGCACCTGGGAAACCTTTATCATGCTGCGGCGATAACACCGCCTTCATTTCCTGTAGTTGTTTTTATCTCCTAAGGAGAACGACATGGAGAACAAGTACGTCTGCTCTGTCGATATCGGCGGAACTAAGATCGCGACCGCCATTATGGAGTACCCGGCTGACGGCAGCGTGCCCCATCCCGTTTTTGAGGCCGAGGTTCCTACCGAGGCCCAGGAGGGCGGCGAGGCCGTCTTCCAACGTATCGAGGCGTCCATCAAGGCTGCCCTTGAGGCGAATCCCGATGTCGAGGTCCTCGGTGTCGGTATCGGTGCCGCAGGCGTCGTCGATCCCAAGACGGGCGCCATCGCGTATGCCAACGAGATTATGCCCGGCTGGTCCGGCGTTCAGTTGGGGCCGCGTCTGCGCGAGGACCTTGGTCTCCCCGTTGCCGTTGTGGGCGACGTGCAGGCTCATGCTCTGGGCGAGGCCCACTGGGGCGTCGGCAAGGGCAAGTTCTCCGTCTTGTGCCTGGGCATCGGCACGGGCATCGGCGGCGCATATGTCGAGAACGGCCGCGTGATGCAGGGCTTCCATGGTGCTGCCGGTCATATGGGCCACATCGAGTGCTCGGCTGCCGCCGGCATTCCCTGCGCCTGCGGGCGTTCCGGTCATCTTGAGTCGGTTGCTTCGGGCACTTCCATTGGTCGTATGTACGATGAGCGCTTTGGTCGCGTCGACCCCAGCCGTCCTTCGGTCGGTCGCGATGTGAACGACCTGTGCCGTGCGGGCGACGCAAAGGCGACCGAGGTCATCCATGACGCCGGTTTTGCGCTGGGTGCCAGCTTGGGCTCGCTCGCTAACATCCTGGACCCTGAGGTCATCGTGCTTTCGGGTGGCGTGATTCACCAAGGCCCCGATTGGCGTTCACAGACGTGGAAGGATTCGGTGCACGAGGGCTATGCCAGCCAGGCGCTCGATCCGCTTCAGGACACGCCGATCCTCATCGGTTCTCTGGAGGGCGATGCTCCGCTCATCGGTGCCGCTGAGCATTTTCTTGCCTCGTTGAAGTAAACGTATCTTCTGTAGGAGCCTCCCGAGACAACACGCCTCGGGAGGCTGTTCTGAGAAAGGTTACAGCCTTATGACCGTCGATCCTTTGATTCAATCCCTGAAGGGCAAGCTCGTCGTGAGCGTTCAGGCGTATATGGGCGAGCCGCTTCGTACGCCCGAGACCATGGCTCAAATGTCGCGTGCTTGCGAGCTCGGCGGCGCCGCCGCCATTCGCTGCCAGGGCCTTGCCGACATTGCCGCCATTAAGGGTCGCTGTGAGGTTCCCGTCATCGGCCTGTGGAAGGATGGGCACGAGGGCGTTTACATCACGCCGACGCTGCGTCACGCTCGCGCCTGCGTTGCTGCCGGTGCCGATATCGTGGCGATCGACGCCACCGATCGTCCGCGCCCCGATGGCAAGACGGTCGAGGATACCTTCCGCCCGCTGCACGAGGAGGGTGTGCTCCTGATGGCGGATTGCGCCACCATCGAGGACATTCGCCGTGCGGTTGATATGGGCTTCGACCTGGTATCCACCACGCTTTCTCACGGCGTCGCCGCCATCGACTGTACCATGGCCGATGGCCCCGATCTGCCGCTCCTGCGTCAGGCGACCGAGGAATTCCCCGGTCTTCCCATCATCTGCGAGGGCCGCGTGCACACGCCCGAGGAGGCTCGCGCCGCGATCGATGCTGGCGCCTGGGCCGTTGTCGTCGGCACCGCCATCACGCACCCCACGAGTATTACGAGTTGGTTCAAGGCTGCGCTTGAGGCGTAAGACAGGCCTCGTATCCGCTCGGGGCGGTATACTCAATATAGGCAATTGACCGCGCGGGATCCGGGTTGCTGGGTCCCGCGCTTGTTTTCGGGAGGCAGCACATGCAAAAGGGAGATGCCATGGATGCGGCGGAGCGCTCGGAGCGCATACCCGATATCGTCATCATCACCGGAATGTCCGGATCGGGCCGCACACAGGCCATGCACGTGTTCGAGGACATGGGCTATTTTTGCATCGATAACCTGCCTCCGCGTCTCATCGCCCAGCTTGCCGAGCTCGTCGGCATCAATACGGGCGTGGGCAGGCATCTTGCCGTCACCTGCGATTTGCGTAGCCAGGGACTGTTTGACGAGCTGCTCGATGCCGTTGCCGCACTCGAGGAGCGCGAGATGAGCTGCGACATTGTGTTCCTGGAGGCGTCTGACGAGGTGCTGATTCGTCGCTACAGCGAAAATCGCCGCCGTCATCCCATTGCCAAGCCGGGGGAGACTACGGCCGATGCCATTCAGCGCGAGCGCCTTCAGCTGCAGGGCGTGCGCGACCGAGCCGATATGATTATCGACACGAGCCGTCTGCGCACCTCTGCGCTGCGCAACAAGCTACGTATGGCATTTTCCGAGCTGTCCGACCAGCAGCTCATGGACGTCCACGTGTTCTCGTTTGGCTTTAAGCACGGCATGCCCGTCGAGGCGGACATTATGATCGACGTCCGCTTCCTGCCTAATCCGTTCTACGATCCCGAGATGCGCACGATGACCGGTCTCGATAAAAAGGTCTCCGATTTTGTTCTGGACCATCCCAAGACGCAGGAGTTTTGGAAGGCTTGGACACAGCTGCTCGATACGGTGATGCCGGGCTATATCGCGGAGGGTAAGCCGCAGCTTTCTATCGCCATCGGCTGCACGGGCGGCCAGCACCGCAGCGTTGCCATTGCCGAGGCCACGGCCCGTTACCTGGAAGGCGCTCAGTACCACGTGAGCATCTCCCACCGCGACCTGTCGCGCGCCAACACGAAGGCATAGGCCTGCATGTCGTTTACCGCTGAGGTGCGCGACGAGCTTGCGCGCTGCGAACCCGAATGTGAATACTGCGACTTGTCGACGCTTGCCGCCCTCACGCGTGTGAGCGGTACGCTCTCGCTTGCCGGCTCTGGGCGGTATCGTTTGACGGTTGCGACTGAGACGGGAGCCGTCGCGCGCACGATGATCACGCTGACGCATCGTATCCTTAAGCTCAAAACGGAGTTCACCGTCCGCAAATCTGTCTTGCATAAGGTTCGAAACTACCTCATCACCTTGCCTGATCAGCCAGACCTGGATAAGGCCTTGGTTCTGCTGGGTATCCTCGACCGTAGGGGAGGACTTGTCGCCGGCGTACCCCGACATATCGTTGCCCGTCCTTGCTGTAGACTTGCCTATATCCGCGGCGCGCTCATCGCGGGCGGCTTCGTTGCCGATCCACGCGGCGATTTTCATTTGGAGATCGCTGTGCAGGGCGAGCAATATGCCAAGGGGCTCTGCGATTTGTTGGAGCAGATTGGGGTCCATGCTCGTGTTAATGCACGGCGGGGGTCATATGCCGTGTACATTAAGAGCGCCGAGGAAATCGAGCATCTATTAAAGCTGATTGGTGCCAAGCGCAGCGTTGCCGAGATTGAGGAGGCGCGCGCGGTCAAGTTGGTTAAGAACGATGTGAACCGTCGCGTGAATGCCGAGCTCGCCAACCAGACCAGAAGCGCCGGTGCTGCCCAACATCAGCTTGCGCTTATCGATGAGCTCGAGCAGCGTGGCCTTCGCGATGCGCTTCCGGATGCCTTGGCGGTCTTTTGCGACCTGCGCGAGCGCTATCCCGATCTTTCGCTGCGTGATTTGGGGGAGATGGCTGACCCTCCCTTGTCGAAGTCAGCCCTCTACCATCGTGTTTTACGGCTTGAAAAGCTCATTGAAGCAAACAGGTAGTTTGAAGTAACGACTTATATATGGATTTAGCTGCTATTTTAGTCTTTAAAACGTTTTAACGTAAATTTGATTTTCAATTTCGAGCATTCTCGTGAAATTCAAGTCAAAAAAAAGGTATATTAGGCGAGTGGTTAGTTTGTGGGCCTCAACGGCGGGCGCTGTAGCTCGCGGGGGCCTTACGAAAGGAGACACAATGGCAGTAAAGGTTGCTATTAACGGCTTCGGTCGCATCGGTCGTCTGGCTTTCCGTCAGATGTTCGGTCATGAGGGCTCCGAGATCGTCGCTATCAACGACCTCACCTCTCCCGATATGCTCGCTTACCTGCTGAAGTACGACTCCACGCAGGGCAACTACGCTCGCGATCACGAGGTCGTTGCTGGCGAGGATTCCATCACCGTTGACGGCAAGGAGATCAAGATCTACAAGGAGGCCGACGCTAACAACCTGCCTTGGGGCGACCTTGACGTCGACGTCGTTCTCGAGTGCACCGGCTTCTACACCAGCAAGGCTAAGGCTCAGGCCCACATCAACGCTGGCGCCAAGAAGGTCGTCATCTCCGCTCCGGCCGGCAGCGATCTGCCCACCATCGTGTACAACGTCAACCATGAGACGCTGACCGCTGAGGACAACATCATCTCCGCTGCTTCCTGCACCACCAACTGCCTCGCCCCGATGGCCAAGGGTCTGAACGACTTCGCTCCCATCGTGTCCGGCATCATGACCACCATCCACGCCTTCACCGGCGACCAGATGCCGCTCGACGGCCCGCAGCGCAAGGGCAACTTCCGTCGCTCCCGCGCCTGCTCCGAGAACATCGTCCCGAACACCACGGGCGCTGCCAAGGCCATCGGCCTGGTTCTCCCCGAGCTCAACGGCAAGCTCATCGGTGCCGCCCAGCGCGTCCCGACGCCGACCGGCTCGCTGACCAACCTCTACGCCGTCGTTGACAAGAAGGTCACCGTCGACGAGGTCAACGCTGCCATGAAGGCCTACGCCGAGACCATCTCCGAGACCTTCGCCTACAACGAGGACCAGATCGTCTCCCGCGACATCGTCGGCGAGACCCACGGCTCCATCTTCGACGCCACTCAGACCATGTGCTCTGACCTCGGCAACGGCCAGACCCTCGTTCAGGTCACCTCTTGGTACGACAACGAGAACTCCTACACCTCTCAGATGGTCCGCACCATCAAGTACTTCGAGAAGTTCGTTGCTTAATTTAGCTTTTAGCGAATAGCTCGTTGAGCGTCTAAAGAAGGGCGCGGCCTTATAGGGCTTACACCCTAGGGTCGCGCCCTTTTTATAAGAAATCGTCTGCCGTAATGGGAGGCAGACACGTACGAAAGGTAGAAGCAAACATGGCCTTTACCAAGAAGACCGTCCGCGACATCGATGTCGACGGAAAGCGCGTTCTCGTCCGCGTTGACTTTAACGTGCCTATCAAGGATGGCGTCGTTGGCGACACCACCCGTATCAAGGCTGCCCTGCCCACCATCAACTACCTCGTTGAGCACAACGCTCGCGTCATCCTCATGAGCCACCTCGGCCGTCCCGAGGGCACCGGCTTCCAGCCCGAGCTGTCCCTCGAGCCCGTCGCCAAGAAGCTCGCTGAGCTCTCTGGTCTCGACGTTGCCTTTGTCGCTGACACCTACGGCGAGAAGGCTGCTGAGGCTGTCGCCGCCGTCGAGCCGGGTAAGGTCCTCGTTCTCGAGAACGTCCGTTTTGACAAGCGTGAGAAGAAGAACGATCCCGAGATCGCCAAGAAGCTCGCTTCCTATGGTGACGTCTTCGTTCTCGATGCCTTCGGCACCGCTCACCGCGCCCAGGGTTCCGTCGTGGGTCCCGCCGCTTACCTGCCTGCCGTCGCCGGCTTCTTGCTCGAGAAGGAGGTCGACACGCTGACCGGCATCTTCGCCGAGCCCGAGCGCCCCTTCGTCGCCATCGTCGGCGGTTCCAAGGTTTCCTCCAAGATCGGCGTTCTCGATCACCTCATCGACTCCGCTGACACCCTGATCATCGGTGGCGGCATGGCCTACACCTTCTTCCTGGCTCAGGGCCTGTCCGTTGGTCAGTCCCTCAAGGAAGAGGACTGGGTCGAGCGCGCCGGCGAGATGCTCAAGAAGGCCGAGGAGAAGGGCGTCAAGATCCTGCTCCCCATCGACAACCGCGTTGCCGATCACTTTGGCGAGGACGCTGTCGCCGAGGTTGTCGCTTCCGACGCTATCCCCGACGATCGTGAGGGTATGGATATCGGCCCCAAGACCGAGGAGCTTTACGCCGAGGCTGTCAAGGGCGCCAAGACCGTGTTCTGGAACGGCCCCATGGGCGTCTTCGAGTTCGACAACTTCGCTCACGGCACCCAGGCTATCGCCGAGGCTGTCGCCGAGGCCGACTGCACCTCGATCATCGGCGGTGGCGACTCTGTCGCAGCTGTCAACAAGTTCAACCTGGCCGACAAGATGAGCTGGATCTCCACCGGTGGTGGCGCTTCCATGGAACTCGTCGAGGGTAAGGCCCTGCCCGGAGTGGAGGCGCTTCTCGATGCCTAATCGCACCCTTCTTATCGCTGGTAACTGGAAGATGAACAACGACGTTGCCGAGGCCGCCAAGCTCGCCGACGAGCTGGCTCAGGCTCTGCCCGAGGTTCCGGCTGGCGTCGAGGTGCTCGTCTGCCCTCCGACCATCGACATCACCACGGTTCATGACCGCATTCAGGCTGCCCCCATCGCCCTCGGTGCACAGAACGTGTACTGGGAGGCCAAGGGTGCCTTCACCGGTGAGTCCTCTTGCGACATGCTCAAGTCCGCTGGCTGCACCTACTGCATCATCGGTCACTCCGAGCGTCGCGACTACTTCCACGAGACCGACGAGGACCAGAACAAGAAGGCTAAGGCTCTCGTTGCCGCCGGCCTTGTTCCCGTCTTCTGCTGCGGCGAGTCCCTCGAGGTCCGCGAGGCTGGCACCTATGTCGAGCACGTCGTGAACCAGGTCAAGGCTGGCCTTGCTGGTCTTGAGATCACCTGCCCCAAGCAGGTCGTCGTCGCCTACGAGCCCATCTGGGCCATCGGCACAGGCAAGACCGCTACCGCCGAGGACGCTCAGGAGGTCTGCGGCGCTATCCGTGAGACCCTCAAGGAGATGTTCGGCGAGGAGCTCGCCAACGGCATCCGCGTGCTGTATGGCGGTTCCGCCAAGCCCGGCAACATCGCCGAGCTCGTCGCCAAGCCCGACGTTGACGGCGCCCTCGTGGGCGGCGCTTCGCTCAAGGCTGCCGACTTCGCCTCTATGGTCGTCAAGGCAGGCGAGTAGGACATATGGCACAACGTCATCTTCCTGCACTCCTGATCATCATGGATGGTTGCGGCCTTGCTCCGGCCGATGGCGAGAACGCCGTCGCCGCTGCCAAGACGCCCTTCCTTGATAGCCTGTACGAGAAGTACCCCCACACCACGCTCGGCGCTTCGGGCGAGGACGTGGGCCTTCCCGACGGCCAGATGGGCAACTCCGAGGTGGGTCACCTCAACATCGGTGCCGGCCGCATCGTGTTCCAGGAGCTTTCGCGCATCAACAATGCCATCAAGGACGGCTCCATCGCCAAGAACGAGGTTTTTGTCAAGGCTATGGACGATGTCAAGGCTGACGGCAAGACTCTCCACCTCATGGGCCTTATGAGCCCTGGCGGTGTTCATTCTCATATGAACCACGTTGAGGCTCTGGTCAAGATGGCTGCCGAGCATGGCGTCAAGACCGTTCGTGTCCACGCCTTCATGGATGGCCGCGACGTCGACCCGCAGTCCGGTGCTGGCTACATGAGCGAGTTCTGCGCCTTCCTGGCCAAGATTTCCGAGGAGACCGGTTGCGACGCTCGCGTTGCCACCGTCTCGGGTCGTTATTGGGCGATGGACCGCGACAACCGTTGGGAGCGCATCCAGCGCGCCTACGACGTCATGGTCAACGCGTCCGATGCCGATGTCGACCCCGTTGCCGGTATCAAGGCCTACTACGAGAAGGACCCGCGCGGCGACGAGTTCGTCGAGCCCTTCGCTGCCCACAACGAGGGCATTCACGAGGGCGACGCGGCCATCTTCTTCAACTTCCGTCCCGACCGCGCTCGTCAGATGACCCGCGTGTTCACGGACAAGGAGTTCGACGGCTTTGAGCGCGAGCAGATCAAGCTTTCGCACTTTGTGACGATGACCGAGTACGATCCGACGTTTGACGTCGAGGTCGCCTTCCCCAAGACGTTCCCCGAGAACGTCCTGGCCGACGTTATCGCCGCCAATGGCCTGAAGCAGCTGCACACTGCCGAGACCGAGAAGTACGCCCACGTGACGTTCTTCCTCAACGGTGGCATCGAGGAGCCCAAGGAGGGCGAGGAGCGCGTGCTCGTCGCTTCCCCAAAGGTTGCTACCTACGATCTGCAGCCCGAGATGAGCGCTCCCGAGGTTACCGAGAAGCTCGTCGCCGCCATCAACGAGGATCGCGCTGATTTCTACATCGTGAACTTCGCGAACTGCGACATGGTTGGTCACACCGGTGTCTTCGACGCTGCCGTTAAGGCTGTCGAGGCTGTTGACGATGCCCTGTCCAAGGTTGTCCCGGCGATTCTCGCCAAGGGCGGCTTTGCACTGATTACCGCCGACCACGGCAACGCCGATCACATGTTTGACGTTGCTTCCGACGGTTCCAAGCATCCGTTTACGGCTCACACCACCAACCGCGTGCCGTTCATCATCGTTGATGAGAAGGCACAGCTCACCGGTATCGAGGACGGCCGTCTTTCCGATATCGCTCCGACCATGCTCACCATGGCTGGTATTGAGCCTTCCGCCGAGATGACGGGCCGCGTGCTCGCCACCGAGGCCTAAGAGAAAACAAATACCGTTTTCTAGTAAGGGGGTTGTCCACAACCGGACAACCCCCTTTTTGGTATTTCTGCCATTTCCACCCCGTCCTTGAGTGGCAGGTAGGGGAGAGCGGGGGATTGTGGTACAGTACTGGAGTTTGAACTGTTCTATTAAGGAGCTTATCTATGGGTCCGTTCCAGATTCTTCTGTTTGTCGTTTGGGCTGTCTCTGCCGTGGCGCTGACGATTCTCGTCCTGATGCATTCCGGTAAGGGCACCGGCGTTTCGGATATGATCGCTAGCTCGCTGTATAACTCCAGCTCTGCCACGGGCGTCATGGAGCAGAACCTCGATCGCCTGACGGTAATTATGGCCGTTGTTTTTGCCGTGTGCGTCGTCCTGTGCATGTTCTTCTTCCCGCAGGGCATCGTGGGCTACTAAGCATCGGCGTATATACGTTTGCAATGGGTCTCGCATGTGCGGGACCCTTTTTGTTTACATATTTGTAACAGAGTCAAAATATCCCCACATACTTCGCCCAACTAAAGAAATTCTCGACCGTTAACCGGAATTAGCCCCAAATCGTGCATAAAATGCGCTACTGTATTACGAAACGTTGGTTCGTTGTGCATAACCAGCCATAGCAGCGGGCGGCGTTTTGATGGTTCGGATCGGATTGTCTCGACATATGTCCGACTGAACATTTCTTTGTCCTATATCATAAGGAGGATGGCATGGCTGATTCTATGTTCCACCAGCCCGTTATGGGTCGTCGCGCCTTTGTTGGCGGCACCCTCGCTGCGAGCTCCATGGCTTTTCTTGCCGCATGCGGCAAGAAGGGCGGCGACACTTCCAGTTCTGAGTCCGGTTCGACGCTGAACTTCTACATCAACAACCCGGTCTGCATCGACCCCTACAATGTCCAGGAGGACCAGGGCACTCAGGTCGAGTACCAGCTCTTTGACGCTCTGACCTCTTATGACGCCGAGAAGGGCGAGATCGTTCCGCTGGCTTGCGAGTCCTTCGAGGCCAACGACGACGCCACCGAGTTCACCTTCAAGATCAAGAAGGCCAAGTTCCACAACGGTGACGACGTTACCTCCAAGTCCTTCAAGCTCGGTTGGGAGCGTCTGGTCAACACCAAGTCGGCCATCGCTACCGAGTATGGCCCTTCCGAGGTCTCCTATCACCTTTCCATGGTCGAGGGCTATGACGATCTGCTTGCCGGTAACGCTACTGAACTCAGCGGTGTTACCTGCCCCGACGATGAGACCCTCGTCGTCAAGCTGTCTTCCGCTTACGCCGACTTCCCCTTCGTCGCCTCTCACCCGGCTCTGGCCCCGGTTCCCGAGTGCGCCGAGTCCGATGCCAAGAGCTTCTACCTTGCACCGGTCGGTAACGGCCCGTTCATGATGGACGGCAAGTGGGAGGATGGTCAGGAGATCAACCTCAAGAAGTTCGACGATTACTATGGCGACAAGGCCAAGATCGATGGCATCCACTTCCAGGTCATCAAGGACATGGAGACCGCTTACAAGGAGTTCCAGGCCGGTAACCTCGATGTCTGCGACGTTCCCGTTGCTCAGATCGACGCCGCCAAGAAGGATCGCGGCGTGTCCAAGGACGGCTACACCATGGGTGACGGCGAGCGCATGCTGCTCGGCTCCGAGCCTTCCACCTACTACCTGACCTGCAACAACACGGCCGAGCCGTTCAACAACGCCGACCTGCGCAGGGGTATCTCCCTGGCCATCAACCGTGAGGCCATCTGCAAGACTATCTTCAAGGGTACCCGTACCCCCGCCGACGGCATTGTTCCTCCGGGCATCGATGGCTACAAGGAGGGCGCATGGGAGTTCTGCGCCTACGACGTCGACAAGGCTAACGAGTACCTCGACAAGGTTGCTCCCGCTGACGCTAACGGCGATCGTGGCATTAACGTGACCCTTTCCTACAACCAGGACGGTGGCCACAAGGAGATCATGGAGTCCATCATCGGCGACCTCGCCAAGGTTGGCGTTACTGCTGTCTCCGATACCCCTGAGTGGTCTGCCCTGCTCGAGCAGTATCAGAACTTTAACTATCAGTTCGGTCGTCTGGGTTGGATTGCCGACTACCCGATCATGGACAACTTCCTGTATCCGCTGTTCCACTCCGACTCCCTCGGTGGCGACAACCGTTCCGGTTACAACAACCCCGAGTTCGACGCCAAGGTCGACGAGGCTCGTACCACGGTTGACGACGACGAGCGCGTCGCTAAGATGCAGGAGGCCGACGCAATGGTCGCTGCCGACTGCCCGGTCATCCCGGTGATGTTCTACACGCACACCATCGTCGGCTCCGATCGCATCAAGCACCTCTATGTCGATCCGCAGAAGCACGCCGAGCTGGGTACTGCTGAGCTCGCCTAAGAGTTTGCAGCTTCCGTGAGGGTCAAGTATTTACGTAGACCTCATGGGAAACATACAGTTCTCCCTAACCTGGGGTAAACTGGCTGATGGTAATTTTGGGATGCCGGTCTGGCGATCGGCATCCCATTTAGGTTAATACCTAGATAGGGGAGTGCTATGGGTAAGTACATCATTAAACGTGTGCTTCAGTTCATCCCGGTATTTTTGGGCGTTACGCTGATTCTGTTCGCCCTCCAGAATATCGTGCCGGGAGATCCGATCAAGCTGATCGGTGGAGACAAAGCTCTGTCCCCCGAGGTGGAGCTTCAGCTTCGCGTCCGCTATCACCTGGTCCAGTCGGACGAGGACGGCAACGCGATCCTTGACGAGAACGGCGACCCCGTTCAAACGTCGCTCGTGGACCGTTACTTGTATTACATGAACGGCCTGCTTCATGGCGATCTGGGCAATTCGTATCAGCGCAAGCTGCCGGTTACGGAAATCTTTGCCCAGAAGTATCCGTATACGGTCAAACTTGCCGCGTGCGCCATCGTGCTCGAGGCAATCATGGGTATCGGTGCGGGTATCATTTCGGCGGTAAAGCGTTATTCCTTCTGGGATATTTTGGTAACGCTCACCACGTCGATCCTCGTTGCGGTCCCGGCCTTCTGGCTCGGTATGTTGCTGCAGTTGTTCTTTGGCGTCATCCTCAAGGACGCTACGGGCGGTGCAATCTCCATGCCGATCTCGGGTGCCGGCGGTTCCAGCTCTCAGTATCAGGATTGGATGCACTATGTGCTTCCGACCATTACGCTGGCTTCGGTTTCGACCGCTTATGCCGCCCGCATTATGCGCTCGCAGCTGCTTGACGTCATGAACCAGGATTACATCCGTACGGCAAAGGCCAAGGGTCTCTCCAATCGCGCGATCATCGTCAAGCATGCGCTTAAGAATGCACTCATCCCCGTCGTTACCTATATTGGTGTCGACTTTGGTGGCATGCTTTCGGGCGCCATCCTGACCGAGACGGTTTTTAACTGGCCCGGTATCGGCTATGAGGTCTATCGCGCCATTAGCATGCGTGACTGGCCCATCGTTATGGGCGGCGTTACGCTCATCGTCGTCGTCGTCATGGTGATTAACCTGCTCGTCGACATTAGCTATGCATTCCTCGACCCGCGCATCCGCCTTGGCGGTCCGTCGGATAAGGCCTAAGGGAGGTACGTCTCATGCAGGAAACTGATTCTCAGTCTCAGGAGCAGGCTACCGCCACCAAGGCCGCATCTGCTCCCGCCAAGTCCCGCACGCTGTGGGGCGACGCTTTTAAGCGTCTTCGCAAGAACAAGCTCGCCGTTATCGGTGTCTGCTGGATCATTATCGTCGTTTTGGTTGCCCTGACCGCAGATCTGTGGGCTAAGCCCTGGCTCGGTTCGCCGACGGCTTCCGACTCGACCACCATGGCCGAGACGTCGCTGTTGGCTCCGTGTGCAGAGCACCCGTTTGGCACCGACGCCCTTGGTCGCGACATTCTCGTCCGCGTTATCTACGGTGCACGCGTTTCGCTGTCCGTCGGCATTATGGCCACCGCGATCTCCACGGTGATCGGTCTGGTCATGGGCGCTCTGGCAGGTTTCTACGGCGGGATCTGGGATACGATCATCATGCGCTGTGCGGATATCTTCCTAGCGTTCCCGTACGTGCTGTTCGTTGTCGCCATGATCGCCGTTATCGGTCGTGGTCTTCAGAACGTCTTTATCGCCATCGGCATTCTCGGATGGCCTTCGATTGCGCGCGTCTTCCGCTCTGCAATCTTGACGGTCAAGGAAAACGACTATGTTGATGCTGCGCGCGCGATGGGTGCATCTGATGCTCGTATCGTCGTGCGTCACATCTTCCCGAACTCCGTCGCCTCCATCGTGGTCTACGCGACCATGAACATTGGTGGCGCCATCCTGACCGAGTCCGCTCTGTCCTTCCTCGGCATGGGCGTTATTCCGCCTACGCCTTCGTGGGGCTCCATGATTCAGGACGGTCAGCAGTATCTTCTGACTGCTCCCTGGATGATGATCATGCCCGGTCTGGCAATTCTCTCGACGGTGCTCGCCTTCACCCTGCTGGGTGACGGTCTGCGCGACGCCCTCGACGTCAAGATGAAGGACGCATAAGGATGAAGAAGAACAAGAACTATGTGGACCTGAAGGACCAGCCGGTTCCCGAGGGCCAGCATCTGCTCGAGGTCGATGACCTAAAGATGTATTTCCACACCGAGGATGGCGTCGTTCGCGCTGTCGACGGTGTCTCCTACACGCTCGATCGCGGCGAGACCCTCGGTGTCGTCGGCGAGTCCGGCTCCGGTAAGTCCGTGACCGCCATGACCATCATGGGCCTTATCTCGATGCCTCCGGGAAAGATTGAGGGCGGCGACGTTCGCTATCGCGGTCGTTCTATCCTCGAGATGACCGAGGAAGAGATGCAGCACATTCGCGGTAACGATATCGCGATGATCTTCCAGGATCCTATGACCTCCTTGAACCCGGTCTATAAGATCGGCAAGCAGGTAGGCGAGGGCCTTCGTCTGCACCGTGGCTACTCCAAGCAGGAGGCGCTCAAGCGCGCTACCGAGCTTTTGGACCTCGTGGGTATCCCCGAGCCCGAGAAGCGCGTCAATGAGTATCCGCACCAGTTCTCCGGCGGTATGCGTCAGCGTGTCATGATCGCTATGGCTCTTGCCTGCGATCCCGATATCCTAATTGCCGACGAGCCCACGACTGCCCTGGATGTTACCATTCAGGCTCAGATTATTGAGCTTATGCAGGAAATGCAGGAGAAGAACGGCAACGCCATCATCATGATCACCCATGACCTGGGCGTTGTCGCTGATATGGCCGACAAGATCATGGTTATGTACGCCGGCCGTCCCGTCGAGTTCGGTACTGCTGAGGAAATCTTCTACGAGAGCCGCCACCCCTACACCTGGGGCCTTATCCGCTCCATCCCGGAGCAGGCCATCGATGAGAAGAAGCCGCTTACGCCGATTCATGGCAACCCGCCTTCGCTCATGAACCTGCCCGAGGGCTGTGTCTTCTCTCCTCGCTGCCCCTATGCGACGGATAAGTGCCGCAAGCAGCGCCCCGAGCGTTTTGTTACCGAGTCTGGTCACTATTCTGCGTGCCACTACGCTGGCGACCCCGAGTTCCTCAAGAACGCTCCTGTGACGTCCCGTACGCGCAAGGATTCCAAGAAGGGAGGCGAGGCGTAATGGCAGATACCAACGAGCGTACTCCGCTGCTGAAGGTCGAGCACCTCTCTAAGGAGTTCCCCGCTGAGTCCGGCATGTTCGCCAAGCGCTTCTCCAAGCGTGTCGTCTCTGCTGTAAACGACATCTCTTTTGAGATTTATCCGGGCGAGACCTTTGGTCTGGTTGGCGAGTCTGGTTGCGGTAAGTCCACCACGGGCCGCACCATCATGCGTCTGACCAAGCCGACCGCCGGTAAGGTGTTCTTCCAGGGCAAAGATGTTGCCGAGATGAGCAAACACGAGATCAAGGACATGCGTCGCGAGATGCAGTTTATCTTCCAGGATCCTTATGCTTCGCTGAATCCCCGCATGACCATCGGCGAGATCGTCTCCGAACCCATGACCATTCACGGCGTGGGCACCAAGGAGGAGCGCATTGAGCGTGTCCGCGAGCTTCTCGACGTTGTCGGACTGAACCCCGAGCACATCAACCGCTATCCTCATGAGTTCTCCGGCGGTCAGCGTCAGCGTGTCGGCATTGCCCGCGCGTTTGCTCTGAAGCCCAAGCTGATTATCTGCGACGAGCCGGTTTCCGCTCTGGATGTGTCCATTCAGGCCCAGGTTCTGAACCTGCTCAAGGAACTGCAGGACAAGTTCGGTACCGCGTATCTGTTTATCGCTCACGACCTGTCCGTCGTGCAGCACATTTCCGATCGCGTTGCCGTTATGTATCTGGGTAAGATGGTCGAGGTTTCGGACTGGAAGACGCTCTATAGCGAGCCTCACCATCCGTACACGCAGTCGCTGCTGTCTGCCGTGCCGGTTCCCGATCCGGATATCCAGAAGACCCGTAAGCGCATCATCCTCGCCGGCGATCCGCCGTCACCGCTGGATCCGCCGACCGGCTGCCGTTTCCACACTCGCTGCCCGATCGCGCAGGGTATCTGCTCTGAGAAGCTTCCCGAGTTTAAGGAAGTCGCACCGGGTCACTGCTGCGCCTGCCACTTCGCGGAGCCGTTCCCGATCAAGGAATCGCACATCGACCTGTAGTCGGTTGTTCTCGTCCGGGCCCGCCCTGAAGTTACTTTTCAGAACGTCCTCGGACATGCAAGAAACCCCCGCTGCGCACTTCGTGCGGCGGGGGTTTCTTGCGTCCTGCGGAGTGTTCTGAAAAATAACTTCAGGGCGGGCCCTGCGGCAACTCGGCAGGGGGAGTGCGATTCCTCGATCGCTCACTTTATCTAATAGGAAAGTTAGTGAGGCCGGAGCTTTAGCTCCGGCCTCCTTATATAAGGGCTCGGCAAAGCCGAGCCACCAAATTTGCATCAGCCCCCAGAACATGTTTGAGAACTGTGTCCGGAGTACATACTCCTAGGGCCGGAATGAGGTTGCTTTCCAACGCATTCCGCATGGGGTGGCATTATTTTGTAGCGCGAAGCGCGGAGCAAAATAATGCCGCATGCCCGAGGACGCGTTGGAAAGCAACCTCATTCCGGCCCGAACAGGTCCGTCTACCTGCGTATTTACAAATTCGTAAACTTTTTTGAAAAAAGTGCTTGCACAGTTCTCGAATCATAGGTTATTATCTTCCTCGTTGAACGCGCGGGTCCAACAAAATGAACCGCGAAACAACATAGCATGTCGGAGTGGCGGAATTGGCAGACGCGCTAGCTTGAGGTGCTAGTGACCGCTTTTTGGTCATGCGGGTTCAAGTCCCGCCTCCGACACCATCGCATTTGAGAAGCCTCTTCGGAGGCTTTTTTGTTACCGATAGACGGTGGGGTCCACGATGGAAACGCTTGAACGCAACGAGTGGGCAGACGTTGCCCAACTAGTCGAGATCACGAGCGATGCTGTCATCATCTGCGAGCTTGACGGAACAATTCTGCATGTGAATAATCGCTTACTTGGTTTGATGTGCGAGGAACGCGCCGACGTCATCGGTGGAGATGTTAAAGACGTCCTGTACTCATCCGCTTTTGAACGTGCGACGGAACATCGTCTGCCATTTGAAACTGATGGCTCCGAGAACGAATTGATGCTCAAGCTGAGTGACGGCTCCTTTATCCCCGTCTTGGTTCGTGCGGGCTCCGTAACGCCTCCACGCATCTTTGGGCGCCGCGCACCACGTGTCCTTGTGGCGCTTCATAGTATCGAGGAACAGTATTCTCACGACCGTCAGCTCAAGCGTGCTCTTTCGGAGCTTAGAGTGGCTAACAAGCGCCTCTCTGGCACGCTCTCGGTCATTATGAGTACCGTGGGCTCCGATGAGCTGCCCAGCCTACTTGATACCGTTTTGAACCAGCTTGTAGGAACGCTCGATGCTTCGGGTGCCGCTATCTATTTTTCTGAGAGCGGCGGTTTTAAACTTCGCGGTGTTTCCAAGGAACTGTACGACAGCTACCTGCCTGAGTTTTTGCCGTATGGCGCTGGCATTCCGACGTATGTTCTTCGTGAGTCGCGTGCCTGTCGCTTGTCGATTCAACAGGACCTTGAGGGTGATAAGGCCGCCTCCGGTATGTTCATGGACCTGGACAATCGTTCTAAGCACCTGTTGCGCATGCAGGATATGCCTCCGTACCGCAGCGAGATCTGTCTTCCTGTTTTTTACGGTACGCAGATCCTTGGCGTGCTGGAAGTTGGTTGGAAACGCCCTCAGGCACCGCTCGCCTATGACGTTAATGTGCTCGAGGTCATTTGCGATTACCTGTCTATCCAGCTGGTCGGCATGGCATCGAGCCTTCGCTCCCGTCGCACGGCCGAGCTTGGCCGCTCGCTCAATGTCTTGCGTGATGAGTTGTTTACCTTTCTAGACGATTCCGCCGCGGCTACCCAGGCGGTATCGTCCGAGATCTGCAATATGCTTAACTGCCATTTTTGCCCTGTTGAGTATGACGCCAGTCTGGATTCCTACGTCATAGATTTTGAAGGCGGCAGTCGCGTTGCTTTGCCGGACGATCCCGAGAAGCTTTTCTTTTCCACGACGGCGCCGGCGGCACGTCTGGGGGCTGGCCCTGATGGCTTTGAGGCATCTGTTTTGGGCGGCACGAGTGCCGAGGACCTTAAACACGTCCGTATAACTCGCGTTGACGAATCGATGCCTATGGGAGGCTGGCTTAGGGCGCATGGTCTGCCTTGTCAAGGTCTCTACGTCGACTCCGGCATCGAGGCGGGGCGCCCGCGCTCTGAGGGTGATGGCAAGCACAGTAACGACGCGATTGTTCCTGCTTCTGTTGCGAAGAGTCCGACGACGCGCGCGCTGCTGCTTCGTGATGGTAGCCAAGAGCCGATTGATGACCTTGAATATGACTACTTGGTGCACTTGGCGCATGACTTTGAACTGATCTACGAAGGCGAATCTCAAAAGCGCGAGGAGCGCCATATCGCTCAGACCCTCCAGATCGGCATGAGAAATTCCCTGGGGGATGTTCCGGGTATCGCAACCGATTCGGTGTACCTGTCGGCCACGAACTCGGCGTTGGTCGGCGGTGATTTCTATACGCTCATCCGACTTCCCGACGACTGCGCCGTCATGATTTTGGGTGATGTGTCTGGCAAAGGCATTGAGGCCGCATCGATGTCCGCGCTCGTCAAGACGGCCCTGACGGCATATGCCTGGGAGGGCGCTGGCCCGGCCCGCATGGCACGCTCCCTTAACAGCATGCTCATGGGCTTTTCGAGGGTCGAGACGTTCGTGACGGCCTTTATCGCCAAGATTGACCTTAAAGCCGGACGCGCAACGTATTGTTCGGCGGGCCATCCTCCGACCATGGTCATCAGGCCAGAGTCGATGCCGCTGGGCGGCGGCGTGGCCCGCGGGGGAGAGGTCGAACTGCTTGGATGCCAATCGGGCGTAATCGGCGCATTCGAAGGCATGGTTTACGAGACGGGCGTGTTTACGTTCGCTCCCGGCGACATGCTCTTCATGTATACGGATGGAACGATTGAGGCCCGCGACCGCACCGGAGCGTTCTTTGGCGAGCAGCGCCTTCGTGACCTTCTGCTCTCTGTCTCGGGTGAGGGCGTATCGGGAATCTGCGGCAAGGTCTTGGGCGAGCTCGACCGATTTACCGAATCGGCGCTGGACGATGACATTGCATTGGTGTCCCTTGAGTTTTTGCGGGGCCGGTCCTAAACAGCGACGCTGGGCGCGTCGAATCCGCACGGTTGCGGAAACGCATGCATCGAACAAGCTCTTTTGGGGAACCATGGTCGTATGAATGAGTGGAATGACATAGCGGTTTTGACGCCACCAGGCGATATCGACATCGCCACGGTGCCTGCGCTGCGTCGGCGGTTGGATGCTTTGATTGGCCGCGGCGTGCGTCGTGTTGTCATCAACTGTCAGGCTGTTAGCTTTATCGATTCGACGGGCTTGGCATTCCTGCTTACGCGCGCTCGTGAGCTCATGAGGCGAGAAGGCCTGCTTTCGCTCGTCAATGCATCGGGTGAAGTTGTTCGCTTTTTGGAGATTGCTCGTCTTGTCGATATCCTTCATGTCGCGGGGCCGGCACGGGAGTCTATTCCCGCCATTCCGGTGGGGGAGCTGCCTCGCTGGAGTAAGAGCGTCGAGGTCCGTCAGGGTATCGAGAATCTTCCATACTACCGACATCGCATCGCCGAACTCCTTGAATCGCTTCCGTTGCGCCGTGACGAGCGCTACGATGTCGCATTGGCGTCGGGGGAGGCGCTGGGTAATGCCTATGACCATGCGGGCGGTATCGGGTGCGTCCTGACGGTTCAGGCCTATGGCGATCGCGTTGTGGTTGAGGTGCTTGATCGAGGTGCCGGCTATTCTATCGATGTAACGAGCGAGCCGGTCGCATCCGAGGAGCGCGGCCGTGGCATCAAGCTTATGCGTATGCTCGTCGATAACGTGGAGGTTGCTCGTCGTACGGACGGCGCCGGCACGCGCGTACAGATGGTGAAGCTGTTTAGCGGAGCGCTGGAATCGTGTGCCTAGCCAATCGCTTTAGCGCGTTTAGCTACTAAGAACATGCGGCAGACAAGTTTTTTGAAAAAAGTACTTGCGTCTTTTGGACAACTCGCGTAAATTAATAACCCGCAAGCGGACATGGCTCAGTTGGTAGAGCACAACCTTGCCAAGGTTGGGGTCGCGGGTTCGAGCCCCGTTGTCCGCTCCACTGCATTTCCGGACCGTTTAGGCGGTCCTTTTTCGGCGAAGTGGCCAAGTGGTAAGGCAGAGGCCTGCAAAGCCTTTACCCCCGGTTCGAATCCGGGCTTCGCCTCCAGGCAACATCCGGGCGCTCCGGCGCCCGTTTTGTTTTACATATGCGGACATGGCTCAGTTGGTAGAGCACAACCTTGCCAAGGTTGGGGTCGCGGGTTCGAGCCCCGTTGTCCGCTCCAAACGCAGCAGCCCGACTACTACGGTAGCCGGGCTTTTTCGTACCCATCGCCTGGGCTCGAACCCGAGAGGGAGCGAGCGTTTTGGGTCGTGGCTGTGGCGTTGTTTGCCGCGAATGTCCGCTTTGGGCGTATCATCGTGGGGATCTCGCAAAACCTCGTTGCAAGGGAGATGCGCCCCATGGCTACAGAAAAGTCTTCTTCGCGCTCATGGATGTCCGACGCCGCGATCTATCAGATCTACCCGCGCTCGTTTAAGGATTCGACTGGTTCGGGTCTGGGCGATATCGCGGGCATTACCCAGCAGATGGACTATCTTGAGCGACTGGGTATCGAGGCCATCTGGCTGAGCCCGTTTTACCCATCGCCTCTTGTCGATGGTGGCTATGATGTGGCGGACTACTGCGATGTCGACCCACGTCTCGGCTCGCTTGACGACTTTGATGACATGATCGCTGCGGCTCACGCGCGCGGCATCAAGGTCATCGTCGACATCGTGCCCAACCATTCATCCAACCAGCACCCCTGGTTCAAAGCCGCTCTTGCCGCCGGCCCCGGATCGCCCGAACGCGCCCGTTATATCTTCCGCGATGGTCGCGGCGAGCACGGTGAGCTGCCTCCCACCAATTGGAATGCCAACTTTGGCGGCCCCGCTTGGACGCGTGTTGCGGACGGTCAGTGGTATCTGCACATGTTTACGCCCGAGCAGCCGGACTTTGACTGGTCATGCCCCGAGGTTCATGCGCTCTTTTGCGACGTCCTGGCGTTTTGGAGCGATCGAGGCGTCGATGGCTTTCGCATTGATGTGGCGCAAGGTCTCGCCAAGGATCTCGACCGCGATGACCTCGACCGGTGGCATCTCGCCGAGGGCGATGACATGGTTGACGACGGCACCCATCCGCTGTGGGACCGCAATGAGGTCCACGAGATCTATCGCGAGTGGCGCCGCGTGTTCGACCGCTATAATCCGCCGCGCAGTGCCGTTGCCGAGGCGTGGGTGCTGCCCGAGCGCCAGTATCTCTATGCGCGTCCCAGCGAGCTTGGCCAGACATTCAACTTTGAGTTTGCCAAGGCCACTTGGACCTATGATGACATGCACACTGCAATCGAGAAGGGCTTGAAGGCAGCCGTCGAATCCGATTCCGCCTCGACCTGGGTACTCTCCAACCACGACGTGCCGCGCGTGGCGACACGCTATGCCCTGCCGCAAATCAAGGCGACGCGCTACCACCAGATTGCGCTCGACTGGCTCTTACGCGACGGGTCGTCTTATGACGAGGACCGTGAACTCGGCGAGCGCCGCGCGCGGGCAGCCCTTTTGCTTGAGCTGGCGCTTCCGGGCTCGGCATACGTGTATCAGGGTGAGGAGCTCGGCCTTTTTGAGGTGGCTGACATTCCGTGGGCCGCACTCGAAGATCCCAGTGCGGCCAATACGCACGGACCGAAGCGCGAGAAGGGGCGCGACGGCTGTCGCGTGCCCCTGCCGTGGGTGGCGGCGGACGATCCCGCGCAGGGCGGATCGTTTGGGTTTTCGCCGGCAGACGCCGATGCGGCGCCCCATCTGCCGCAGCCTGCATGGTTTTCCGATTATGCTGCCGATAGGGAAGAAACGGACCCGACATCGATGCTTGCGCTCTATCGTGACGCCCTCTGGCTGCGGCGCAAGCTGCGCGGGTGCGCCAACGATCTTGCGTGGCTCGATCTTGACGGGCGCACCGGTCTTGCGGATGGTGCCGAGGGCGCTGAGGGCGGCGTCATCGCCTATCGCCGCGATAACGGCTGGGCGTGTGTGACGAACTTCGGTGCAGCACCCGTGGAGCTGCCGGCGGGCAGGGTCCTGCTCACCTCATCACCGCTTGCAGACGGCAGGCTCGCGCAGGACAGCTCTGCCTGGATCATGCTCGGTGAGATGTAGGGGCATCTCGCTGCGAGCCTGCGTTTGTTCGCGCCTTTCGTGACGACTGATGCCCTCGCGAGAGCGTCGCAAAACTTTTCAAAAAAAGTTCTTGCATAGGATGCGGGCATCACGTAAGATTAATCCTCGTAAGCGGACATGGCTCAGTTGGTAGAGCACAACCTTGCCAAGGTTGGGGTCGCGGGTTCGAGCCCCGTTGTCCGCTCCATTTGGGCGTTTAGCTCAGGGGGAGAGCGCTTCCCTGACACGGAAGAGGTCAGAAGTTCAAATCTTCTAACGCCCACCAAATGTTCGCAGCTCAGAGGCTATGTCCTCTGGGCTGTTTTGTTTTACCATAAAACGCACCACAAAATAGACCACCAAAATTCGACTTTTTTGATCTTCCGGGATGCTTCTCAGTAGTCATCCGAGGAAACTCTCATCTTCTCCGTTTGCATGCATATATCTTTCAAGGATTCGTACCGCGGTTGCATGAGGCTTGGCAAGGCACGACCGCAACATGTTGGTCAAGCATAATCTTTTGGATTCTTTTGGCGTGAGCGGCTTGGTTTTGGTAGGATTTGTCAGCGGCTTGACTAAGGGGGTTTTATAACTGCCATGCAGGTAGCCGTGTTGGTAACGTTTTACCGACTTGTCAAGAACCCCTCATAATTAATGCGTCTGCAAAATGACTAATTGCTTTGACCTGCTGAAACACTATATGTTGTGTTTGACCTAAAAAAAGAATACAGGATATAGATGCCTCTTTGTCGTATGATAGATGGCGGACAGAGAACGAGGACCTTATTCGCCCCATTTGGATGGATCTTCGAGCCCCTTGATTGGCTGCGAGGATTGTCCGCATGAGGGCCTATGGTTTTCGAAAACACAGATTGCGCGACGGCGCCGCAAGACAGGGGCAAGCCCTGCCGGGCATCGTTTGGCTCTGAAGCGCAATACGATTTCGACGCGAAAGGGGCAAGAGGATGAAGATCATCAAGCGCAGCGGCACCGAGGTTGTCTTTGACATCGATAAGATTGTCAATGCCATCCGCGCCGCAAACTTGGAGGTCGAGGAGAGCTCTCGTCTTACCGACCGCCAGGTGGTTTACGCGGCACAAAACGTCGCCGAGGCATGCGAGAACGCGGGCCACACCGTGTCGGTCGAGGAGATTCAGGATCTGGTCGAGGACGAGATTATGCGTCTCGACTGCTACGAGGTCGCTCGCCATTACATCATCTATCGCTATGTTCAGAGCCTGAAGCGCCAGAAGAACACGACCGACGACAAGATTCTGTCGCTGATTGAGTGCAACAACGAAGAGGTCAAGCAGGAGAACTCCAACAAGAACCCGACCGTCAATTCCGTTCAGCGTGACTACATGGCCGGCGAGATCTCCAAGGACCTGACCCAGCGTGTGCTGCTGCCCCAGGAGATTGTGGATGCTCACAATGAGGGTCTGATTCACTTCCATGATTCGGACTACTTTGCCCAGCACATGCATAACTGCGACCTGGTGAACCTGGAGGATATGCTCCAGAACGGTACTGTTATTTCGGGCACGCTGATCGAGAAGCCGCACAGCTTCTCGACTGCCTGCAACATCGCGACGCAGATCATCGCTCAGGTTGCTTCCTCCCAGTACGGTGGCCAGTCGATTTCGCTGACCCATCTTGCCCCGTTCGTCGAGGTGAGCCGTCAAAAGATTCGCGGCGAGGTCGCCCGCGAGCTCGAGGAGCTCGGCGTTTCCGCATCTCCCGAAAAGGTCCGCGAGGTTGTTGAGGACCGCCTGCGTGACGAGATCCGCCGCGGCGTTCAGACGATTCAGTATCAGGTCGTGACCCTTATGACCACGAATGGCCAGGCGCCGTTCGTGACGGTCTTTATGTATCTCAATGAGGCCCGTACGCCCCAGGAGAAGCACGACCTTGCCATGATTGTGGAGGAGACGCTTCGTCAGCGCTATGAGGGCGTTAAGAACGAAGCCGGCGTGTGGATCACCCCGGCGTTCCCCAAGCTCATCTATGTACTCGAGGACGATAACGTTCACGAGGATTCCCCGTACTTCTACCTGACTCAGCTGGCTGCGAAGTGCACCGCCAAGCGCATGGTGCCCGACTACATCTCCGAGAAGAAGATGCGCGAGCTCAAGCTGTCGAAGGGCGAGACCGCGGGCAACGGCGACTGCTATACCTGCATGGGTTGCCGCAGCTTCCTGACGCCCGACCGCTCCGGTAACGGATTTAACAACGTGGCCAACGCGCTGAACTATGACCCGAACAAGCCCAAGTACTACGGTCGCTTTAACCAGGGCGTTGTGACTATCAACCTGCCCGATGTCGCGCTGAGCTCGCATCAGGACATGGATAAGTTCTGGAAGATCTTCGACGAGCGCCTTGAGCTGTGCCACCGCGCCCTGCTGTGCCGTCATGAGCGTCTGATGGGTACGCTTTCGGATGCCGCACCGATTCTTTGGCAGTACGGTGCCCTCGCCCGCCTGAAGAAGGGCGAGACGATCGACAAGCTGCTCGTGGGCGGTTACTCCACCATTAGTCTGGGTTATGCCGGCCTGTATGAGTGCGTCAAGTACATGACGGGCCACAGCCACACCGAGAAGGAGGGCACGCCCTTTGCCATGGCCGTCATGCAGCGCATGAACGACAAGTGCGCGGAGTGGAAGGCCGAAAGCGATATTGACTTCTCGCTGTACGGTACCCCGCTTGAGTCGACGAGCTACAAGTTCGCCAAGTGCCTGCAGCGTCGTTTTGGCATCATCCCGGGCGTGACGGACAAGGGCTACATCACCAATAGCTACCACGTCCACGTGTCCGAGGAGATCGACGCATTCGACAAGCTCAAGTTCGAGGGTATGTTCCAGCAGCTTTCGCCGGGCGGTGCCATCTCCTACGTCGAGGTTCCCAACATGCAGGACAACCTCAAGGCTGTCATTCGCGTGATGCAGTACATCTACGACAACATCATGTACGCCGAGCTCAACACCAAGAGCGATTATTGCCAGGTGTGCGGTTACGACGGCGAGATCAAGATTGTCGAGGATGACGGCAAACTGGTGTGGGAGTGCCCCAATTGCGGCAATCGTGACCAGGAGAAGATGAACGTCGCCCGTCGCACGTGCGGTTACATCGGTACCCAGTTCTGGAACCAGGGTCGAACCGAGGAGATCCGCGACCGCGTGCTGCATCTCTAATAACCATCCCAGGCCGCCCCGTAGCGAGGCCCCGGACCTTTACTCGCTATTTCGGACAGTCCTGGCTCACGACGGAGGCGCCACTGGCGCCTCCTGTTCGTGCGGAACTCATATCGAGCAAAGGTCCGGGGCCTCGCTACGGGGCGGCCAAGTTGACGTAGCTGAGATGCAGCATGAGGCCTGCTCACTCCTCGAAGTTCTTAGCGGAAATAATTCGAGCTGCAGCTGCGATTTACTTGCGATGGCGGTTGAGCTGCAACAAAGTTTTTATTGGACCTCGAACCCTATACTCGATGTTCGCTTCGTTCATTGAGTTACCCTTTGCATGAGGCCGGGACATATCGTCCCGCCCGCAGTTTCGCAGGCCGAAGGCCGAGAATGTTTGAGGACGGGATGATATGTCCCGGCCTCCCGGGAGAGTTACCTATGAACTACGCGAACATTAAGTATTTCGACATTGCTGATGGGGAAGGCGTTCGTACTTCTCTGTTTGTGAGCGGGTGCCGTCGCGGGTGCAAGAATTGCTTTAACTCCGTCGCGTGGGACTTTGCCGCGGGTGAAACGTTCGATCGTGCCGTCGAGGACAAGATTATCGAGAGCCTCGACCATCCCTTTATCGATGGCCTGACGATTCTGGGCGGCGAGCCTATGGAGCCCGAGAATCAGGTGGGGCTTGTTGACTTTATCGAACGCGTGCGTGCGGCCTATCCCGCGGGGTCGGGCAAGACCATTTGGTGCTTTACCGGCGACGTGCTCGAGGAGCTTATGCCGGGTGGCCGTCATCATACCGAGGTGACGAACCGTATCCTGGCCTGCCTCGACATGTTGGTGGACGGCCCGTTTGTTCAGGATCTGTACGATATCTCATTGCGTTTTAGAGGCTCGAGTAACCAGCGTGTGATCGATATGAACGCTACGCGCGACCGTGCTGAGCGCGAGGGTGTTGCGCTTTGTGATGCGGTTGAACTTTGGCGGGACGATCCAGTCTATTCGACCCATACTATGTAGCTTGTGGCCGATGCCAAAGGGCGTGGTACCATAGCGCGAACGTGAAATCGGAAAAGTGAGGCCCAGATGGTCGATCAGGAAAAAGTCGAGGCCGCCATTAAGCTTTTGCTTGAGGGCATAGGCGAGGACCCAACTCGTGAGGGCCTGCTGGAGACCCCGGCGCGCGTTGCCCGTATGTATGGTGAGATCGCCGGTGGTATGGACCAGAGTGCCGAGGAGCACCTGTCCAAAACCTTTGCCGTCGCTTCGAACGATTTGGTTATCGAGCGCGACATCACGTTTTACTCGCTGTGCGAGCATCATCTGCTGCCGTTTTATGGCAAGGCTGCGATCGGCTATATCCCTAACGGTCGCGTGGCGGGTCTGTCTAAGCTCGCTCGCACGGTTGAAGTCTATGCCCGTCGTCTGCAGCTGCAGGAGCAGCTGTGTGCGCAGGTTGCCGACGCCCTCATGGATTATCTCGCCCCCCAGGGAGCGATTGTGCTCATGGAGGCTGAGCATATGTGCATGACCATGCGCGGCGTGCAAAAGCCCGGCACCAAGACCGTGACGCTCGCTCGCCACGGCGTCTTTGAGACCGATCCGTCGCTCGAGGAGCGGTTCTTTAGGATGCTGGGCCGTTAGCATGAGGGTCGTCAACGACTTTACATCGAAGACCGATGAGGGGACGCCGCGTCGCGGCTTCATGGCTTCGGGCCTGGCCCCCTTTGATGCCATGCCTCGCATTGATTACATTTGTGCCAACGGGCTGTTTCGGCGGCACCTGGGCAACATTGCGCAGTTGGAATCGGGGCGCATCTTCTGCCGCCACGGTATTGACCATCTGCTCGATGTCGCTCGCATTATGTGGATCAAGAATCTCGAGGAACAGCTCGAATTTGACCGCGAGGTCATCTACGCCACGGCACTTCTTCACGATATCGGCAAAGATGAACAGTATGAATCGGGTATATCCCATGATGTTGCAAGCGAACGCGTCGCTGATGCGATTCTCGGCGGCATGCCCGATGATGTGGCGTTTGAGCCGGCCGATGCCGCAGCCATTAAGACGGCCATTCTGGGCCATCGAAAGCTGCGCGTGAACAGCCAACCGCTTGAGCGTCTGCTCTATGCGGCCGATAAAGCGTCGCGCGCCTGCTTTGCATGCCCCGCGCGCAATGCTTGCAACTGGAGCGATGATAAAAAGAACCTGTCGATTCGCGTGTAGTTAGTTTGCGCGGTCGGGGTTCTAAACGAAGGAGACGATCGCGATGAGCAATAAGAAACTGCCCGAGAATGCAACCAAGACTGAAGGTGCCGAGCTCGCCCGCCGTGGAAGGGGCGAAATATCCACCGCAACGGCGGTACCCCACGTGAGCTATGACGATCTGCGCCATGCCGACCGCATCACCGTTGAAGGTCTTGAGGTTTTTGCTAACCACGGCGTATATCCCGAAGAGAACGCGCTGGGCCAGAAGTTCATCGTGTCCCTGGTGCTCTATGCCGACCTGCGTGCAGCGGGGGAGCACGATAACCTGGACGCCTCGATTGACTACGGCTCGGTATGCCACGATGTCGATGGCTATCTGCGCGAGCATACGTTTAAGCTCATCGAGGCTGCAGCCGAGGGTGTGGTCCAGATGCTGCTGCGTCGTTACCCCCTGCTGCTTGGCGTGCACGTTAAGCTCGATAAGCCTTGGGCGCCCGTCGGTCTTCCCCTGGCAAGCTGCGGTGTCGAGATCGAGCGCGTGCGCTAACCGACTCTAGAGCTCGTTGGCGGGCGGTTTTTTGAGCCGCTGCGACAGAGCCCTGTTGTTGGGGCAGTACGTGTCGAGCAGCGCGTGAAACCGCTGATTGTGGCTTGGCTCGAGCAAGTGGACGAGCTCGTGGGCGACAACCATGTCGAGGCATTCGACGGGGTAGGCGGCAAGTTCTCGTGCGATGCGAACGGCGCCGGATTTGGGCGTGCAGGAGCCCCAACGCGTTTTCATGCTGCGTACGGAAACGCGGGAAACGGCGACACCCATTGCGATTTCGTATGCGTGCACAATATCGCGCAGTGCCGATGTGACCTCGGACGTATAGAGCTGGTCAATATGGGCTTGGATCTCACTGGGCGTTAAGCCGTCGAGGGCTGTGCGCTGCTTTGCCTGCGTGCACCCACTTGGCTCGTCGGTACCCATAAAACTTGCGAAGGTAGCCTGCTTGGGCCGCGGTGCGGGTGGCTCAAAGTTGTGGTCGAGTGCATCCTGAACGGTGATGGGTTTGCCCCAAAGCGCAATGATGGACGAGGGACTGAGCGGCTCTCGCGCCGTCGCCTGACGTTGCTCGCGCTGGGCAAGTCGGCTGATAATCCAGGCGCTGTTGCGCTTCACAAACGCTTCGATACGCTCGCGGGTGGCGCCGAGCGGTGCGCTGGCGTGGACCTCACCGCTCGATGTGACGCGTAGGTTGAAGTTCTTGACGCGCTTTTTGGTAACGACGACGGGGATGGGCGTCCCATCCGGTCGGGATGCGGAAATCGTAAACTGCTGCGTCAAAAGCGGTCCTTCAGATTGGGGACGGGCCGGCATGTCGACCGTTCGGCATGCCGGCCCGCTCAAGGGATGTGAAATTAATAACGCTCAAAGAAGGCAAGCGCGTTGTCGCTGCAGAGCTTCTGCATCACGGTCTTGCCAAAGTGCTTGGAGAGCATGTTCTGGAACTCGGGCATCTTGCTGGCATCGGAGAGGAAGGCGGGCACCGTGGCACCGTCCCAGTCGCCGCCGAGCGCGATGACGTCCTCGCCGCCCAGGTCGAGCCAGTGCTCGATATGTGCCGCTAGCTGGTCGAAGGTGACGTCTGCGGCGGTCTTGTCGGTTGCGTCGTTGGAAAGGAACTCGCTGCAGTAGTTGAGGCCGACGATACCGCCCATGTCGCGAATGGTGCGGAACTGGTCGTCGGTAAGGTTGCGTTTGACGCCGCAAACCGCACGGGAGTTGGAGTGGCTGGCGACGAAGGGACGTGTGGCGTGGGCGACAACCTCGTCAAAGCACTCATCGTTGAGGTGGGAGACGTCAAGCACCATGCCGGCGTGCTCCATCTGCGTAAGTGCCTCGATGCCGGCGGCGGTGAGGCCGGCGTGGGTATCGTGTCCGCTCGCGAGCGGTCCCTGCGCATTCCAGCTGAGCGATGACATGAGTACGCCCAAGCTCTTGAGCACCTCGATCAGCGCGGGGTCCTCGGCAAAGAACGTGGCGTTTTCGATGGTGTGGATGCAGGCGACCTTGCCGTCTTTGAGCGCGGGGCGAATGTCTGCCGCGCTGCGTACGTTGACCATGCGGTCGTGGTTGAGCATTGCCTGGCCGCTCATATGCGCCATGATCTGCGCCTGGAAGCGCGCGGCGTGGGCGGTGGGAATCTCATCGGGGACAAACGTGGCGAAGCACTGTGCCCACGGCGTGTTGCCGATCTTTGCGAGCGAGATGGCGCAGGCGTTGCCCTCGATGAGGTCGAAATCTTGCGGATGCGTTTCGTCGCCGGGGAAATAACCGTCGGTGCCGGCGGTAAAGCGCAGGTCGAGATCGAGCGTGGCCCAGCCGATTCGGTCGGCGGTGTCGCAGTGTAGGTCAAATACGGGATATGCCATGGTTCCTCCGGTTGCAGCGTTTCTTTGCAAACTGTCATTGAATTGTATGACTAGGGTATAGTTAGCGCCATATGTTCACGGCGGCCCGCGTTGTGCGCCGCCCTTATCACGGAGGTTACCATGTCCAACCAGGGCAAGAAGGTCAAGACCCATTATCGCGGCACGCTCGATGACGGCACGCAGTTCGATAGCTCCTACGATCGCGGCGAGCCGCTGGAGTTCACCTGCGGCGCCGGTCAGATGATCAAGGGCTTCGACGCCGCTGTTGTCGACATGCAGGTGGGCGAGAAGAAGACCGTGCACATCCCGGCTGCCGATGCCTACGGCGAGCACAATCCCGAGATGGTTATTACCTTCCCGGCCGAACAGGTTCCCAACATCGAGCAGATCGAGAAGGGCATGAAGCTTTTCCTGTCCACGCCGAGCGGTATGCCCGTCCCCGCCGTGGTCATCGACGTTACGCCCGAGGCCGTGACGCTCGACGCCAACCACGAGCTGGCCGGCAAGGACCTCAACTTTGATATCGAGCTCGTCGAGGTCGAGGGTTAGAGTATGCCCGAGCGCTTGGTTTCGACGACATGCTTGGGAAATCTCAACGATCCGTCCTATGAACTCCTGCTCCGCCGGAATTTGGGCGGCGTCTTTGAAGTTGACGAGCTACTGCTCGATTGGGACCAGGCTGACACGCGCGCGTTTGTGGGTGTGACGGAGCTGGGGCGCACGGTCGATGTTCGGCTGGATGCTGCCGACGGCGGTCGTCTTACCGACGGCGACGTGCTCGCCATCGACCGTTCGGGCATGGTGCCCGTGGCGGTTGTCGTGCGCCTGCGCAGTGCCGAGGTTTATTTGGTCGAAGTCGACCGCATGGACCCGATTGCGCTCGCGCATGCGTGCTGGGAGATCGGCAATATGCACGCGCCGCTTTTCCGAGGCGATTCGGACGAGTATACCGTGCGCATGTATATGCCGGTGCAGCCTGTTTTGGGCCGCATGCTCCGGGGCGTCGAGGGCGTTCGGCTCTCGGTGGTTACCCGTGAACTCGATGCGGACCGGCGCTTTGCGTCGAGTGCGGCGGATGCCGTTGTGAGTATGGCTCCCGACTTTACGATCGTAAAAAAGGCGCGCGGTTAACGTGCGTATGAGTAAGACGGACTTTGAGAGGCAGCTATTCAAAGTCCGTCTTTCTGTTGATGAGATGCTGTGGGGGGAAAGCATATGGGTCTTGAAGGAATCAAGCTGATTGCATGCGATTTGGACGGCACGTTGCTGCATCCGGGGGAGCGCGAGCCGCGTTCCGAGGCCTTTGAGCTCATCGATGAGCTGCATCGTCGCGGTATCGTGTTTATGCCGGCGAGCGGTCGCCAATATGCGAGCTTGCGTTACCTCTTTGCGCCGGTGGCAGACGAGCTCGCCTATGTATGCGAAAACGGTGCCCTGGTCATGAGCGAGGGTCGCGCCGTCGTCAAGCGCTCCGTGGAGCGTAGTCTTGCTATGGATATCGCGAATGCCGTGGTTGCGTATCCCCATGCCGACGTGACCCTTTCGTGTGAGGGACACCTCTACACCATGAGCGGCAACGATGCGTTCGTCGACCATTTGCGCCATGAGGTCCACTGCGATGTGGCGGTGGTCGACCGCCCCGAGGACATCGACGAGGACGTCATTAAGATTGCCTTCCAGACGCCCGAGGTGAATCAGCCGGCGGCCCTGGAGTATTTCGAGCACCTCTTTAGCGACCGTGTTGACGTGATGACGTCGGGAACCGAATGGACGGACTTTATCGGCTTTGATTCGGGTAAGGGTTCCGCGCTTGCCGATTACGGTCGTGCCCTGGGTATTTCGCCCGATGAGATGATGGCGTTTGGCGACAATGAGAACGATCGCGATATGCTCAACGTCGTGGGCCATCCCTATCTGATGGAGAGCTGCAACCCCACCATGCGCGACATCAACGACCGCGTCCGTTACGTGCGCACGGTCGAAGAAGAACTGCGCCGTCTGCTCGCCGAGTAGGTTTTCGCGACATACCTAGAAATCTACCTACAGTCGGGGCAGAGACCCTCGAAGATGGTGTAGTGCGACGTGACGTGCCAGCCGATTTGCTCGGACGCCTTGGCGTCGAGCTGGGCATCGAAGGGGAGCGGTACGTCGATGACGCGGCTGCACGAGCTGCAGATGATATGCGCATGCGGCTCGATCGTGCGATCGAAGCGGCTGCCGCCCGGCGTCTTGATGGAGAGAATCTCGCCGGCGTCGGCCAAGAGATTGAGATTGCGGTAGACTGTACCGCGGCTGATTTTGTCATCCTGCGCGCGCACGACGTTGTAGATTTCGTCGGCGGTGGGATGGTTATAGCTTTGGCGCACGGCGTCAAGAACCAGCTTTCGCTGCCTGGTATTCCTTCTTTGCACCGCCATGCGCCTCGCCTCTTTTCTATTAACGGTCGTAGGTAAATGATACCGTATTTAGCACACAATACTAATAATGAGGACTGAAACCGTCTTCATTGGCAAGTGGGGCTCGGGCCTGGGCGTCTACGAGGCGAAAACGCGTTCCCATGCGCTCGTAGGAGGCATGAAGCGCCTCGAGATGAGATAGGATGTTTGCCGGAGCTCCCTGTATCTCCATCTCGACTGAGCCGTCTTCCATATTACGCACCCAGCCGGTGAGGGAGCGTGCCTGCGCGAGGTTGGTGGTGGTAAAGCGAAAACCAACGCCTTGGACTTGCCCCGCCCAGCGCAGGAAATAGCGCAGGGGAGTGTCTTGAGTGGCCTCGTCGCTTGCGAGCACAGTAAGTCTGCGGCGCAGCTCGAGCTCGACGTTTGATGGTTTTTGGGGTTCTCGACTGCCGCCGGTGACGCTGGAGAAGAACGTATCGAAGAGACCCATCGCTATGCCTGCTTGCCTGCGTCGGCCGGGAAGGTAATGCCGGCCTGCTGGCGCACGGCATCCATGATGCGCAGTGAGACGAGCGTGGCATCGCGGTAGTGGCCAAGCTCGTGGCGTCCCGCCGGGGTCTCCCAAATCTCTTCCTTAACGTTATCGATGCCGCCGATGGCGGTGATAAAGTCTGTGAGTTCGTATTCCATAGTGTTGCTCGATTTGGGCAGGTCGAGCACGCGGCCGTTCTCGCCCTGTTCGCGCGGTGCCTCGGTCGCCGAGCCGCGTACGACGTCGCCGCGATAGTCGATGCGGACGTTGCGGGGCGTGGACAGATGGTCGATCTGGATAGTGCCACGCTCGCCTTCGATCTGCGAGGGCAGCAGGTCATTCGTAATTTTGGAGTGCGCGAGCTCGACGGAGATACGGCCACCGCCGTAACTGGCGAGGATGGAACCGCAGCCATCGATGGGGCCGTGTGTGAGCTGTCGCGTGGTGGGATCGAGCAGAGTGGTCATGCTCGTAAGGCCGGAGGGCATGCCAAAGATCTCGACCATGGGCTCGACGGTATAGACGCCAATGTCCATGAGGGAACCCGATGCCATATTGCAGTCGAAGATATTGGTGGCGCGCCCCGCGAGAACCTCGTTGTAGCGCGAAGAATACTTGCCAAAGCGCAGTGAGGCGCGACGAATGGGCGCAATCTCGCCCAGGGCGTCCTCGACGGCGTGGAAAGCGGGGTCATGGAGCGGGCGCATGGCCTCGAGGGCCACGACACCTGCTGCCTCGGCAGCGCGGAAGACTTCCAGCGCCTGCGCTTCGGTGGCGCAGAAGGGTTTCTCGACGATGACATGCTTGCCACCGGCGATGCAGGCAAGGGCCTGCTCGTGGTGAAGTGCGTTAGGGCTGCCGATATAGACGGCGTCGACGTCGACGGCGGACGCAAGCTCGTCAAGTGCGGTGAAGTTACGCTCGCCGCCGTGTTCGGCGGTAAAGGCGGCGCCGCGCTCGGCATCGCGCGAGAGCGTGCCCACAAACGCGGCTTGGTCGTTGGCGTTGACGACTTGGATAAAGTCGTCGGTGATCATGGATGTGCCGATGGTCGCGATGCGCAGCATACGTCCCCCTTGCGTTGTTTGGTCTACAGGATGAGTGTAGCGCGTGGGGATATAAAGCTGCGCGAAAACGCTATTACAGGTCGCTCTCGTTAAAGCCGGTGTCGATATCGAGGTTGCTGCCGTCGGCCGCCGTGGTGGCGAGCTCATCGCAGCGCTCGTTGAGCTCGTGGCCGGCGTGGCCCTTAACCCAGATGAACTCCACCTTATGCTTGCTCTTTGCGGCAAGCAGGCGCTCCCACAGGTCACGGTTCTTAACGGGCTGCTTGTTGGCAGTTTTCCACCCGCGCTTTTTCCAGCCGTCGATCCAGTGCTTATTGAAAGCATTGACGACGTACTGCGAATCGGAATGGACCTCGACCTCGCAGGGGCGGTTGAGCGCCTCGAGCGCCACGATGACCGCCATGAGTTCCATGCGGTTGTTGGTGGTCTTGGCGTAGCCGCGTGAAAGCTCGGAGGTGAAGGTCTTGCCGGCGGGGTTGGTGTATTTGAGTACGGCGCCGTAGCCGCCGCGTCCCGGATTTGATCGGGCCGAGCCGTCGGTATAGATGATGACCTTCACGGGCTTCCTTTCGTTGGGTACGTTTCGTGTGAGTGACCATTGTAGCGCCATGCCCGCCGGGGGCTAGCAATCTACGATTTCTACCCCGTCTTCCGACAGTTAGTTGGCATGGATGATGCGGTTGAGCTCGTCGAGGTATTGCTGCAAGAGGGGAGAGGGCTTGCGCTCGTCGTGCATGATATAGCCTACGTGCATCGTTGGGGCGTCTGCTAACGGGATCGATGCCATACCCCATTGCATTTCATTGGAGAGGACACCGGTCGACAGGGTGTAGCCGTTCGACGTGATAAGTAAGTTGGTAAGTGTTCCGCGGTCCGAGATTCGTATGTTGCGGTCGCAAGGGATATAGCTAAAAGGTTCCTCGGCGTAATAGAAGGAGTTCGAGGTACCTTGCTCAAAGCTGTAGCGCGTATATGGTGTGAGGTCGGCAAGGGACAGCTGCGGGCGGCGGGCAAGCGGGTGGCGCTCGCTAACGAAGACGTGGACCGTCGCGTCGAATAGGGGATGGAAGCTCGCGCGCGCATCGGCAAAAGCCTTCTGCAGAACGCGGACGTTAAAGTCGTCCAGATAGAGGATGCCGATGTCGCTGCGAAACGCGCGGACGTCATCGATGATCTGCGATGTGGTGGTCTCGCGCATGATGAACTCGAACTTGCTGTCGCGGCAGCGCTCGACTACGTTGACAAAGGCCTCGACCGAAAAGGCGTAGTGCTGGGCGGAAATGGCGAGGCGGGCTTGCGGGGTACCGCCGTCCTCGTAGCGGGCCTCAAGCATGTCGGCCTGCTCTACGACCTGGCGTGCATAACCCAAAAGCTCGGTGCCGTCGTTGGTGAGTGCAACACCGCGGCTAGAGCGCGTAAAGATTTCGATATGAAGTTCCTGTTCCAGGCTTTTGACGGCGTTGGAGATATTGGACTGTGCGGTATAGAGGCGCTGAGCTGCGGCGTTGATCGAACCGGACTCTGCCACGGCGATCAAAAAGCGAAGCTGCTGGAGGGTCATCGGCGCCCGTCCTTTCGATAGTTATCTATAAAACAGATAACAAGTTAGCGCTTTTAAGTGATTGACCGACGGAAACAATGCTCGTACTATTCAAAACACACAAAGGCGGTAGGTAATTAAGCCAACCACGGAACCGGGATGCGAAAGGAGGCCTGCATATGAATTGCTTACCAAGACGAATGCCGGGCTCCTGTTTGCGCCCGTCGGCGTGATCAGGAGACAGCGACTTACTTCTCTCTTTTTATTTACTTTTGTTCGATCAAGGAGATCATCATGAGCCAGTTCATCAACAACCCCGAGCACACCTTTGGTTTCGATACCCTGCAGCTGCACGTTGGCCAGGAGAGTGCCGATCCTGCATCCGACTCCCGTGCCGTGCCTATCTACCAGACCACGAGCTATGTGTTCCGCAACTCCCAGCACGCCGCCGACCGCTTTGGTCTTGCCGACGCCGGAAACATCTACGGCCGTCTGACCAACTCCACCCAGGGCGTCTTCGAGGATCGTATCGCCGCGCTCGAGGGTGGCGTGGCAGGTCTAGCCGTCGCCTCCGGTGCTGCTGCCATCACCTATACCCTGCAGGCCCTTGCCCAGGCCGGTGACCATGTGGTTGCCCAGAAGACTATCTACGGTGGCTCCTACAACTTGCTGGAGCATACGCTCTCCCAGTTTGGCGTCGAGACCACCTTCGTCGATGCCCATAACCTGGAAGAGGTCGAGGGGGCCATCAAGGACAACACCACGGTCATCTATCTCGAGACGCTCGGCAACCCCAACTCCGACATCCCCAACATCGACGCCATCTCCGAGATCGCCAAGAAGCACGGTCTGCCGGTTGTCGTCGACAACACCTTCGGCACCCCGTATCTGTTCCGTCCGCTGGAGCATGGTGCCAACATCGTCGTCCACTCCGCAACCAAGTTCATCGGCGGCCACGGCACCTCGCTGGGCGGTGTGATCGTCGACGGCGGTAACTTCGATTGGAAGGCGAGCGGAAAGTACGCCCAGATCGCCGAGCCCAACCCCTCCTACCACGGCGTTTCGTTTGCCGAGGCTGCCGGTCCCGCCGCCTTCGCAACCTATGTCCGCGCTATCCTGCTGCGTGACGAGGGCGCCTGCATCAGCCCGTTCAACGCCTGGGTCCTGCTCCAGGGCACCGAGACTCTGTCGCTGCGCGTTGACCGTCATGTTGAGAACACCAAGAAGGTCGTTGAGTTCCTGGCTGGCGACAGCCACGTCGCCAAGGTGAACCACCCGAGCCTGTCTGAGCACCCCGATCACGAGCTCTATCAGAAGTACTTCCCCAACGGCGGTGCCTCGATCTTTACCTTTGAGATTAAGGGTGGCCAGGAGGCGGCCTGGAAGTTCATCGATCATCTGCAGGTGTTCTCGCTGCTTGCCAACGTGGCCGACGTCAAGTCGCTCGTCGTGCACCCGGCTACCACCACGCACTCCCAGCTCTCTGCCGAGGAGCTCGCCGAGCAGAACATCACGCCCTCCACGATCCGTCTTTCCATCGGTACCGAGAACGCCGAGGATATCATTTGGGATCTGAAGCAGGCCTTCGCCGCGCTGGACGAGTAAGGCGACTTGTGCAAGGACCCCTTGCGACTCGATAGGTATAACTGCATAAAATGCCTGCTCAAGGCGCCTGTGCGAACAATGGTTGCACAGGCGTCTTATTTGCATAGAGAGGGCGCAAAAACAGGGTTTTTGACATGCTTTATGCATTCGAGTTGTGGAAAACTCCTGTTGAGAGGATGTGAGTTTTACGCAATTGACGTGCGCCTTTTGAGTAAAACCGCAGGTCGCGATTTGCTCGGGGTACTATGCAGCGCGATCGAATCACACGCAGCTCAAACGCAGCAAAAACGCACTACGGAGGTTTCCAGCTACATGAGGATCGATTCACGAAAACCGAAAGCCGCCGCCCTTTCCGCCGCTCTGACCGTGGCGCTTTTGGCGGGCGCCGGTGCAACTGATGCCCACGCGGCAACACTGTCCGACACGGTCGGATCCACGCCGTCCGAGGCGACGCTGGTGCAGCCCGTCGACTATCGCAGCGACGGCTTTGGCTCCATGCAGGAGTGGAACGCCTCGATGGAGGCCAAGCGCGATTCCCTTGAGATGCGTGCTCAGATTATCATGAACATGTACGGTGACTATGCCACCGATGACGAGCGCGCTGTACTGCAGGGTTGTATCGACGGTGCGGGCAGTCTTTTGACGATGGAGGAGGTCGACGCGAAGTCGACCGAGCTCGATGAGCTGCGCACTGCACTTGAGGATGCCAAGCGCGAAGCGCTCGAGGCTGCTGCCGCCGAGGCGGAGGCTGCCGAGGCCGCCCAGGCTTCGTACTACAACGCTGGTTACACTTCGTCCTACGCGTCTGCCGTGTCCTGCGCGAACGGATCGGGCCTGACGCGCTCTGCGGGTGTCAATAACTACAACGGGCGCCGCGAGACCTATTACAGCAGCAATGTGCTTTATCACTATCGCACGGGCGAATGGACTCAGGATTCTGAGGGCTTCTGGCGCGATTCCGACGGCTATTACGTTGTTGCCGCGGGCGATATGGCCCAGGGCTCGACCTTTACGGGCTCCAAGGGTGATTGCAAGGTCTATGACTCCGGCTGCGCTGCCGGAACCACCGACTACTACACCGGTTGGTAATTTATCTGCATCACGGATATTTGGCGGACGGGCGTCTTTACCGAGCTTTAGGGCAACGTAAGGACGCCCGTTCTTTATGCGCGTTTGAGTTAACAGAGCCCTTACCGTGGCGGTACGCCGCGCATATGGGCGCGGGGCACACTAGTTCATGAGAAATAAGGTCTTTCTCGTGGAGGAAGTGGTCTTGTGAGCGCTCGAGATATCGCCGTTGCCGCCGTTGCATTGACTCTTGGCTGCCTTGGTCCTACGGCCGCACTCGTCGCGGGTATGCAGGGGTCTTGTGGGGCTGCCTCTATCGTGGTTGGCGTGTTGGTCGCGGCCGCGCTGCTGGGAAGTGCGGGTGTAGTCCTTTGTCGCGACGATGAGGACCAGGCGTCGGAGTCGCAGCTCTAACCGTTGTGAAGCTGATTTTTGGCCAAAGATGAAAAAGGAAGCCGCCGCGAGGGGAGTGCCCCTTGCGGCGGCTTTGCCATTGGATCTGTTGGCTGCAGTATGCCGAGCACTACCAGCTGCTTTCTATTTCGCGAATCCTCTGGTAGAGCCAATCGTTTTGCGGCACTTGGATATCGTGTTTGGCGGCCAGGCGGCAAATGGTGCCCGCGAACTCCTCGACTTCGGTTTTTCGTTGTGCGATGCGGTCCTGCGCCATCGAGGGCATACCGACGGGGTCGATTCCCTCGATGAGGTGCACCATTTGCGTCAGGTCTGCTTCGGTCAGCTCAACGCCCTCGGCGTTGGCAACCGCAAGCGTCTCGCGCATGGCGGAGACAAAGCAGCGGCGCTGCTCGGAGCCCGGCTCCGTGGCGCTTCCGTAGGTCCCGCCGTAGGCCATGCAGGTCTGGTTGATGCCGTCGTTGAGCATGAGTTTGGCCCACATGCGGTGCGCAATGTCGCGCTCGACGGTATGGGCGATGCCGCAGCGCGTGTAGAGCCCGTCGATAGCGGCGACGGTCGCGGGGTCCGTGCCGGCCGCCGCGCCAAAGCGGATCTCGCCCGCATTGGTAAAGGTGAGCGCGCCGTTGAGGAACACGGCGTCCATGCCCTGGCAGATACCAAGAACGGTATGCTTCCAGCCAAAGCGTTCGGCAATCTTTTGCTCGCTCGTAATGCCGTTGCATAGCGAGGCGATGAGCGTGTTGGGTCCCACGACGCGCTCCATAGTCTTGAGTGCTTGGTCGAGACCGGTGGTCTTGACTGTCAGGATGACCAGATCGGCGGGCGTCACCTCGCTGGCGCGGACGGACGTGAGATCGCAGGGCTTGCCGTTGACAGTGAGCGCATCGCCCGCGTGACGCTCAAAACGGGTGTCATCCATAACGTATTCGACGGCGTCATTGCCGAGGGCCTTGGCAATCATGCTGCCGTAGAGCAGGCCGACGCCGCCCTTGCCGATAAAAGCGACCTTGTTGATCTGCATATGAATCATCTCCCCATATAAAAGGCGCCCGCATATGGGGCGCCTGATGGATTGTATGTCGTCGGGGCGTTTGGTGGGCGCGCGGGGCTGCTGTTGTGAAAAAGAAACTATTGCGCTGTGCGCTTATGCCGCGGGGCAGACCACAAAGACATGCGCGTGGTCACGCCCGGTTCCTTTCATCGGGCTTTTTGCTGATGTTAAAGCGGTGCCGTGACGGCTCGATTTCTGCTGCGTTACGATACGTTCTCAATTGCGATTCCGATGTGTTTCGATGACGTGACGGGTTTGTTTCGCCTTGTCAGGGCTTCGATGGGAGGGGAGGGGCCGTGCAATATCGCGTTGACCCCAAAAGCGGCAACCGTATCTCGGCGTTGGGGCTGGGCTGCATGAGGTTTCCCGGTGCGCCGGGACGCCCGGATGCGAAGACTGCCGACGCCATCATCTCCCGTGCGGTGGAGCAGGGGATTAACTACCTGGACACGGCCTATCTCTATCCCGGCAACGAGGCTTGTGTGGGTGCGTCGCTTGAGCGCCTGGGCTTGCGCGACCAGGTTTTGCTCGCAACCAAGCTGCCGCATGCTTCGTGCAAATGCGCGGAGGATTTCGACCGGTTCTTCGACGAGCAACTGCGCCGCCTGCGGACCGACCATATCGACTATTACCTCATGCACAACATTACCTCGCCCGCCCAGTGGGAACGTGTGGTGGCGTTGGGCATCGAGGACTGGATCGCGCGTCAAAAGGCGGCGGGGCGCATTCGCCAGATTGGTTTTTCGTACCACGGCAGCGCGGCGGATTTCCTGACGATGCTCGATGCATATGAGTGGGACTTTTGCCAGATCCAGTACAATTACGCTGGAGAGCGATATCAGGCGGGAACAGCGGGGCTCATGGCCGCCGCCGAGCGAGGCCTCGCGGTGTTTGTGATGGAGCCACTGCTGGGCGGGCGTTTAGCGGGCAAGCTGCCGCCACGGGCCCGCGCTGTGCTCGATAGTGCCCGTGACCCGCATTTGCGCACTCCTGCCGCCTGGGGTCTTTCGTGGGTCTGGAATCATCCTCAGGTGACGATGCTGCTTTCGGGTATGACCGATATCGCGCAGGTGGATGAGAACGCGGTGTTGGCCGATCGGGCCCTGCCGGATTCGATGACTGCCAACCAGCACGACACGATCGCGCACGTGCTGGATGAGTTTGAAAAATCGAATCGCGTGCCCTGCACGGGATGCGGCTATTGCATGCCGTGCCCTAAAGGCATCAATATCCCTGGATGTTTTGCCGCCTACAACGCAAGCTATGCGCACAGCTGGTTTACGGGTCTATCGCAGTACTTTACGGCGAGCGCGGTGCGCACAAGCGAGGCCAAGCTGGTGAGCAATTGCGTCAAGTGCGGCAAATGCGCGCGCCACTGCCCACAGCATATCGATATCCCCGAGCGTCTCGATGACGTGCGCCGACGTTTCCAGCCTGGCCCCGTGACGGCAGTGCTTAAGGCCTTCGGCAAAACGCGCTCCTCGTGACCCTTTTATAACTTGCGCTGGAATAGTTCCTGCTTGCGGCAGAATAGGGCTTAAACAGGGACTATTCCACCGCAACTGAAGGGGGCTGTCGTGGGCCATCGGGATTCATGGGATGATTCGCGTGAGGTTCGTTGGGGCATTTTGGGCGCTGGGCACATTTCTCATCGATTTGCATCGTCGCTCAAGAAGGTCGACGGGGCACGGCTGGTGGCTGCGGCCGGCCGCACTCCTGCACATGTCGAGGAATTTTGCCGAGCGTTTTCGATTGATGCTGCGCATGGCCATGCCTCGGTCGACGATAACGGCGATGCGGCTTATGACGCGCTGATTGCCGACCCCGATGTCGACGCAATTTACTTGGCTCTTCCGCATGGCATGCATACGCGTTGGGCCTGTCGCGCGCTGCGCGCCGGAAAGGCCGTGCTGTGCGAAAAGCCGGCCGTTTTGAGTGAGGAAGAGGCTCTCTCGATTGCCTCCACCTCTCGCGAGTGCGGCGTGCTGTTTATGGAGGCGATGAAGAATCGGTTTTGCCCGATGCGCACTCGCGTGAAGGACTTGCTTGCGTCGGATGAGCTTGGGCGTATTGTCTCGATTGAAAGCGTGCAAAAGCTCGATTACGGCGAGCCTCCTTCGGGCTATCTGCTTGATTCGTTGCAGGGCGGCTGTCTATATGACATGGGCTGCTATGCGGTCGGTTGGTTTGAGGATTTGCTCGCGGGCGCTTGCGAGGTTTCGTCCCGTGAAGTTCGCTGGCGTGACGTATCAGGCGGCCGCGTCGATTGGGCCGACGAGATCCGTATGAGCGTCGGCGGTATACCCATTCATATGGTGTGCGACGGCAAAGCAACATATGAAAGCCGCTTAACGATTGCCTGTGAGCGGGGCTCGTTGGAAATCGAGCGTCTCCATCGCCCCGAGCTCGCCCATGTGAAGTATTCCGACGGTCGAGTACTCGAAATCGATACACCATTTGAGGTCGATGATTTTTACGGCGAGGCGTCGCATGCGACGCAGCTCATTCAGACGGGGAAACTCGAAAGCCCCATCATGTCCCTAGCCGCCACACAGCGCTGCGCACGCATCATCGATGCGATTCGTTTGAAACTTTAGGGCGTGGGGGCATGGCACCAGCGCTTGGAATGCCTGGAGGCCTTTGTCCCTGATGCCCCTTTTATAACTTGCGGTGGAATACGGTCTGTTTGCGCCAAAATAGGGCACCAATAGACCGTATTTCACCGCAACTGATAAGGGAGAGCTGGAGATGCTGACGATCGGGTGTCATCTTTCGACGACGAAGGGCTATCGGGCAATGGGGGAGACGGCGCTGTCCATTGGCGCCAATACCTTTGCGTTCTTTACGCGCAACCCGCGCGGTGGCAAGGCAAAAGAACTTGACATGGATGACGTGGCGGCTCTGCGCGAGCTTATGGCGCAAAACGACTTTGGACCGCTGGTGGCGCATGCCCCGTATACCTACAACCCCTGCTCAGCCAAAGAGCGGGCGCGCGAGTTTGCCCTGGAGGCCATGGCAGAGGACCTGCGGCGCATGGAGGCGCTGCCCGGCAACTACTACAACTTCCATCCCGGTGCGCATGTGGGGCAGGGCTCCGACGCCGGTATTCAGATGATTGTCGACACCCTGTGCCAGGTGATGTTTGAGGGCCAGCAGACGACGGTATTGCTTGAGACCATGGCCGGCAAGGGCACCGAGGTGGGCCGTAGCTTTGAAGAACTGGCGTACATTATCGAGGGCGTTGCCGCCAAGTGCCCAGAGCTGTCCGATAAGCTGGGCGTTTGTTTGGACACCTGCCATGTGAGCGATGCCGGCTACGACATCATCCATGATCTGAACGGCGTACTCGACGAGTTCGACCGCGTGGTGGGTATCGATCGCTTGCATGCCGTACACATCAACGATTCGAAGAACCCTTGTGGCGCCCATAAAGATCGTCACGAGTGCATCGGCAAGGGATACCTTGGCAGCGAGGAATTTGGTGGCGGTATGCAGGTTATGCAGAATATTGTATCGAATGGCCGTTTGTGTTCGCTGCCGTTTATTTTGGAGACTCCGAACGAACTTGCAGGTTATGCAGCTGAAATTAGATTATTAAGGTCATTGCAGCAGTAATGACTGTCACAAAGTAGAGTATTCCATTCACGTTATGGGTTTGTTTCAATCAGTTTTCTCATTGCAGATTCGTAATTCCGGGTGCATAATAGCCAACAGTTTTTGCAGACCTCTGAATCAAACGAGGTCACCGGAAGGAGACTGATTATGAAGCTGAAGAAGCTTGGCGCATTTGCCGCCACGGGTGCTATGGCGCTCGCCCTTGCTCTGACGGGCTGCGGTTCGTCCAACGCCACCTCTAGTTCTGATGCCGGTTCCAGCAGCTCTGACGACGCTAAGGTCGAGAAGGTCGACGGCTCCAAGGAGTACGCGCTCGTCAAGGACGGCACGCTGACCGTCGGCACCTCTGCCGAGTACGCGCCGTTTGAGTACAAGGATGACAACGGCGACTACCAGGGCTTTGACCTTGAGCTCATCAAGGCTATCGGTGACAAGCTGGGTCTGGATGTCGAGTACGTCAACAACGACTTCGACACGCTGGTTCCGGGCGTCGCTTCGGGCGCCAAGTATGACGTTTCCATCGCGGCTATCACCGACACGCCCGAGCGTGAGAAGGAAGTCACTTTCTCTGATTCCTACTACATGGACGATCAGGCTATCGTGACCAAGGTCGATAACACCGACATCACGGCCGACAACTACAGCGAGAAGCTCAACAACGCCGACGCTACCATCATCGTCCAGTCTGGCTCGACCGCCGAGGCCTTTGCCCAGGAGAACTTCCCGAAGGCCAAGATCGTCCCCTACAAGGACGCTACCGAGTGCTTCAGCGCCCTGCAGTCCGATAAGGGCGACGCCGTAGTCACCAACCGCTCCGTTGCCAGCCAGCTGACCGCCGAGCAGTTCAACACCTGCCAGACCATCAAGCAGGTCAGCACCGGCGAGGAGTACGCCATCGCCATCAACCAGGGCAACACCAAGCTCAAGGACGACATCAACCAGGCCATCAAGGACCTGACCGACGACGGTACCGTCGACGCCCTCATGGCTAAGTACAATATCAAGTAAAATAACTACTTGATTGCGCGCGGGCCCTTTCCGTTTTAGCGGGAAGGGCCTTTGCGCTTCTCTTGACGGAGAGCGTTTCCGTCTCGTTTTGCCGGCAACTTCTACGATAGGAGCCACCTTGTCTCGACTGAACAAAGGGGCCGCGGAGCAGCGTTTTCCACTGCCCTCGATGCTCCAAAAGCTGGCCTGTGCCCTGGCTGTGGCGCTCGCCCTGGTATGCGCGGGGGCCTGCGTGCCCACGACCGCCCAGGCGCTTGAGACCGCAAAGATTACCGCCCGACCCAATACCGGTTCGGGTAGCGATGTGGTCGGCGGCACCGAGACGCGCATCACTTGGGAAGTTCAGGCCGATGCCGACGAGGAGCTGAGCGGTCTTTCTTTGACGTTTGTCGACGGCACGACGTTTGGTACCGATGACACGCGATTGACGATGCTCTCGGGCGAGGACCTCATGGATCGTACGCCCATGAAACCTACGTGCAAGGCTGACGGCCAGACGCTCAAGATCGACTTTGGCGAGACGGCGCCTGCCGGCGGTTTTTTCCGTGTCGAGGTTTACGGTGTGACGTTTCCCGTCGAGGGCGGCGATGAGGCCTTTAGCGGCACCTATACGCTCGCCGACGGTTCGACCAAGAAGATTTCCAAGATTCCTTCCGTCGAGATTAAGGGCGTGACGGCATTCGATAACTTCCTGGCCGACCTTAAGGAGCAGCCGTGGGTCGAGGCGTGGAACTCCAATATGTTCCTGCGCCTGTTCTTAAACCCGGTCATTTTGGTCCAAAGCCTGCCGATCGTCTTTAAGGGCTTCCTTATGTCGCTCTCGATCGTGCTTGTGGCGTTTCCGCTGGCAATTCCCTTTGGCTTTGCCCTGTCGCTCATGCGCATTTCCAAGTCGCGCATCCTGCGCTGCCTCGCCGGCATCTACGTGAATATCATTCGCGGTACGCCGGCGTTCCTGCAGATCTATATCGCGTTCTTCGGTCTGCCGTTGGCCGGCGTCAAGGTTGATGACTACGTGCTCGGCGTCATCGTCATGGCCATGAACTCGTCCGCCTACTTGTGTGAGATCTTCCGCGCCGGTATTCAGTCGATCCCCAAGGGCCAAAACGAGGCCGCTCGTTCTCTGGGCATGAACGCGTTCCAGACGCTGCTCTATGTCATGATTCCGCAGACGTTCCGTAATGTCCTGCCTACGTTGACCAGTGAGTTCATCCTGCTTTACAAGGATACGTCGCTGCTTGCGGCCGTGGGCGTGGTCGAGATCGTCATGAACGCCCGTACCATCGTGGCCACGACGGGCTCCATTACACCGTACGTGGTTGCCGCCCTGTTCTATCTGGTCATCACCCTGCCGCTCGCTCGCTTGGTGAGCGGTCTTGAGGCGAGGCTTTTGGGCACGGCCGAGACCAAGAAGAAGCGTCCCACCAAGAGCGCCGGACAGGTTGTCGCGACGCCCGCCGATCATATCGCCGGTCTGTAAGGAGGTCCTGTCATGAGTGAAACGAATTCCAACGAGGTCGTTGTCAGCATCAAGAACCTCCAAAAGGCTTTTGGCGATAACGTGGTCCTGCGTGATATCGATCTGGACGTGCACAAAGGTGAGGTCGTTGTGGTCCTGGGCCCCTCGGGCTCGGGCAAGTCGACGATGCTTCGCTGCATCAATCGCCTGGAGCATCCCACGAGCGGCTCGATTGTCGTTGAGGGCGTGGATGTGTGTGCCAAGGGCGTCGACCTCAATAAGGTACGTACGCACTTGGGCATGGTGTTTCAGCAGTTCAACCTGTTCCCGCACCTGTCGGTTAAAAAGAACGTCATGCTTGCGCAGCAAAAGGTGCTCAAGCGCAGTAAGGAAGAGGCCGAGAAGATCGCCATCGAGGAGCTGACCAAGGTCGGCCTGGCCGAGCGCATCGATTTTATGCCGAGTCAGCTTTCGGGCGGCCAGCAGCAGCGCGTGGCCATCGCCCGCGCCCTGTCGATGAACCCGCACGTGATGCTCTTTGACGAGGCCACGTCGGCGCTCGACCCCGAGCTCGTCCGCGATGTATTGGGCGTCATGCGCGACCTGGCACGTGACGGTATGACCATGATCGTGGTGACCCACGAGATGGGCTTTGCTCGCGACGTCGCCGATCGCGTCGTCTTTATGGACGGCGGCGTTATCGTGGAAGAGGGCACGCCGAGCGAGGTCTTCGACCACCCCAAGAGCGAGCGCACCAAGGCGTTCTTGGGCAATATCTCGTAGCCGGTTGATGTAACTGCCGTTGCAAAAGAGCGGGGCTGGACTTGAATCCAGCCCCGCTCTTTTGTAGGGATGGGGATGCGCTTTGATGCAGGCTCTCTTGGAGGCCCTGGGTTCGTTACGCGAGCTCGGCTCCGAGGGCCTTGCAAGCGGTCTCGCCCTCGTCGTCGGGCGCGTCGTAGCAGATGGTGGAGTCCACGACGTTGACGCCCGCCTCGTCGGCGTCCGCCTTCCAGTTGTCCATCCATTCGCCCTCGGCCCACGAATAAGAGCCAAAGAGGACGACCTTCTTGTCGCCGAGGGTCTCCTTGACCTCATCCCACATGGGCTGGAACTCATCGTATTCAAGCTCCTCGGAACCCATGGCGGGGCAGCCGAAGGCGAAGGCATCATATTCGGCGACCTTGTCGGCAGAGAAGTCGGCGCAGGAGATGACCTCTGCCTCGGCGCCGGCACCGGTTGCGCCCTCGGCAACGAAGTTTGCCATGGCCTCGGTGTTGCCTGTACCGCTCCAGTAGACGACTGCGATCTTGCTCATATGTCTTCCTTTCGGTTGTGCGGCGTGCGGCCGCGTTTTGTATGCTCTATCGGGTTGCCTGGACAAGTTGTCCCAGAGTGCAGCCCTGTTGATAGATGTAGGTAAGGTATTGCGTGCATGCGCGATAGGAATCGAAGGTCGTGAGCGCCTGCTCAACGTTTGTGTATACCTTCCATGCGCCAAAGACCTTATAGTTTTCGCCGTGCTGGACGATAAACTGATGGACATCTTCGTAGGGATAGCCCAAAAAATAGCCAATTTCGTGGGGGAACTCGCACATGCACCCCGTATCGCAGTGCCTATTTCGCGCGAGCGCGCAGACGCTGCCGTCATAGGCGCTCTCTGCGGCATTGCTGCTTGCCAGCGTGATGCGCGCGGCGAGATGCACCAGGGACGCGGGCAGGTTGTGGACATCGTAACCTTCGGCGGCAAGCGCCGTCGTGGCGCGGGGGTCGGAGAGGTATCGCATGAGGTCTGCAGGGCGGTACACATAGATGAGCGCTCCGCAGGGGCGCCAGACCAAAACGCTCATATGGATCCCGAGTGGCTGGAGCTCGCGGTTGCATTGGGCTATGACGGCGAGCAGGCGAGAGCGTCGCTCTTCGATATGGGCGGCGCTGGGTTTTCCGTTTTGGTTGGCGTAAACGCCGGGATAGGTAAAGAGCGAAGCCGGCTTGATACCTGCGAGCGTAGGGGAGCAGTTGCGCACGACAGCCGTTTGGTATGTTGGGATGTCAATGGTTCGAGTCACGATGCCCCTTTCGGGTCCTCAGTTGTTAGCCTAGGAAAACTTATACACGAAAGTAAGCCATGGTCAACAAAAAAGTTTGAAGAGGGAAACTAATTGACCGAACAGACATGATTTTGGGTTAAGATGGGGACACCCCATGGGGGTATCTAGATAGGGCTACTTGAAAGGGGAACGCATGAGTGACTTGCTCAGCCCTGCGAATTTCATCGTGCTGGCCGTCATTGCCGTCGGCATGTTTTTTGGACTGCGTCGCATTGCCGCTTCGACACACGGGAAGAGTTGTTGCAGCGATGGTGCGAGCGGCAAGAAGGCCAAAAAGGTTGTTGTGGTGGATACCGATGCGTCACACTATCCCTATAGCGATGAGCTGCTCATCGGCGGCATGAGCTGTGACGGCTGCGCTCAGAACGTGGCCAATGCCCTCAATGCACTGGATGGCGTGTGGGCAACGGTGACGTATGCGGACCACACGGCACGCGTGCGCTCTAAGCAGCCGGTGGATCGTGATGTCCTCGAGACGGCCGTGAAAGACGCGGGCTACTACGTCATGACGCTGTAAGCGTCGCTCTGGATGCGCTTCCTTGGCTAGGCTCGTCCGCGCAGTTCGATGTCTTGGATGTCGTCGAAGTCGATGGCGATGTCTCGGAGCTTGAGGAGCTTGAAGGCGGGGAGCGCCTCGTCGAGGATGCCGGTGCGGCTGCGATAGCCGTATGTATCGTAATAGGTGACACGAACCAAGTCGCCACGTTTGAGACCCTCGAGTTTTTTAGAAAGCACGAGGGCTTTTTCTTCCGCGAGCTCACGTTTTGGCTCGACGGTGATTTCCTGCTTGCGCACGAGTTCGTAGTATCCCGTGAGGGCGGCAAAGGGCATAAACTGTGCGGCGCGGTTGGCGCGCACGGCACCGTTGGCAGTGAGGTTGGGGTCGGCGGCGCGGCGTCTGCCCTCGGGGTCCGCCAGGCGCTCGAAGGCGGTCGGCGGGCGCACGGGCTGTTGTTTGGGTTTAGGCACGGTGTCCTCCAACTTGTTCGTTGCGTTCGCGCGCGGTGGCGCCGGCGGTAAAGCTTAATCCCTTGACGAGCGCGTTCTTGCCGTACTTGCCTTTCACGGCCAGGACGGCGCGCGCCAGGTCGCGCTCGCGCTCATCGGCCTCGATATCGCTGAACAGATCGATGGTGGCAAATTCCTCGGGCATGAGGTTGCCAAATCCCAGGTTGATGCGCTTGACCGGTCGTTTGGGATCGACAGTCTGCGCCCAGAGCTCATCGAAATAGCCCATGATCTTCTTAAACGAATTGGTACGCTCGCTCAGCTTTCGCGAGGCGTTAGAGTGCGCAAAGAGTGCGGCATAGCCACCGCGCGGTTTGCCGCCATGCTCTCCCACAAAGATGCCATCGATTGCCTGCGCTTCGCGCACCAGGCGACGCCGTTCGTCATCGCGCTGGACGGGCTTGGGCGCACGGGGCGCGAGCTCGGGGCCGGCGGTTGCGGTGGGTTCGATACTCGATGTGCTCGAGCGCAGGTGCCCGCATCCGTCCACATACTGCGCTGTACCGCTGGCGTCGAGGCGGCGTATGTCGGCGCGTTCGCTCGCGTAGCCCACAAAGAGCGAGATGCTGTCGCAGACCACGTGCTTATCGACCAAGTCTAAAACGGCGTTGTCGACCATCTCGCGCAAGACGGTATAGGCCTGTTCGTAGGCATAACCCTTCGAGAGCACCTGTCCTGTGGTGGTCGAAGTTGCTTGCGGGCGATAGGCTTGAATATCGGCGATGGTTGTCGGCTCGCGCCCGAAGGCATGGTCGATGAGATATTCGGCATTGACGCCGAGCTCGTCGTAAAGCAGGTTTTCGTCGAGCGCCGCGACGCCCATCAGATCGTAGACGCCGTATTTCTCGAGGCGGGCTGCCACGCCGGGACCGATGCCCCAGATATCGGTGATGGGACGATGGGGCCAGATCTCCTTGCGAAAGGTCTCGTCGTCGAGTATGCCGATGCGGCTGGGTACGTGCTTGGCGGTAATGTCGAGCGCTACCTTGGCCTGGAATAGGTTGGGGCCGATGCCGACCGTCGCCGTGATGCCGGTGCGCGCGAGGACCTCGTCGCGCAGCGTGCAGGCGAACCCTTCCGCATCTGTGTGATAGAGGTCCAGATAGGGCGTCACGTCGATAAAGCATTCATCGATTGAATAGACGTGAATGTCTTGCGGACTTACGTATTCCAGATAGATGCCGTAGATTTGCGCCGACACCTCCATATAGTGCTGCATGCGCGGTACGGCCGTGATGTAGTCGATGCCATCGGGAATCTCGAATAGGCGGCAGCGATTGTGAATCCCTAAGTCCTTCATGGCCTGCGTGATGGCGAGGCAGATGGTCGTGCGCCCGCGCGATTCGTCGGCAACGACCAGGTTGGTGGTGAGCGGATCGAGCCCACGGTCGACGCACTCGACGCTGGCATAAAACGTCTTGAGGTCGATGCAGATATAGGTGTGCTGCTCGTGCGCCATCCGTGTCCCTTCATCAAACACATGTTCTTATCGAATACCTGTTCGATAATACCCGCTCGTCCGGACGTCGTCAAAACCTGTCAAAAAGGGACTGGTTTGTTTTGGTAGGTATGGTCGTGCGGTTGGATCGGGTTTTAACGCAGCTCTAAAGAGTGCGAAACAGCTCGGAAAACCTCGCTTCGTAGCATGAGCCTAACGATTGATACCGCCTATACGCACGGAAGGGTTGTGGAAAAGATGGTCAATTATGGGTTTGGTATGCCGACGCGCCTTGTTGCGGATGGAGACGTGGCTCGCTGGTGCGGACGATTGGTCGCTCACTACGGTGGCACCAAGGCGCTGGTCGTGTTGGGCGGTGACAAACATACGCACGATGAGCTCGTCTCGGCGGCGCTCGGCTCGCTTGATCGAGCTCTGCTCGAACGCGTGCTTTTTCGCTGCGGCTTGGTCGGGGGCGATGGGGGAGACGATTTGGTCGATGAGGCCGTAGCCCTGGCGACCGACGAAGGCGTGGACTTTGTCCTGGCGATTGGCGATGCCGATACTGCCGGCTTTGCGCGCGAGCTCGCGCGTCGCATGGCGGCGCTCGATGCCGGCGAAGACGGCTTTGTGCCTTATGGATGCATTGTCTCGGAGGGCAAGGTGCCTGCTGTCGTGGGCACCGGCGAGGTTCCCGTTTTTGCCATTATCGCGCCCGAACTGCTGGAGGGCATCGGGTCTCCTCTGCGTGAGTTACTCGGTAGCGTCTGCGCCGCGGCCTAATATTTGCCATAAAAGGACGGGTTATTTTTGGTTGGTAAAGCGTTTGACCTGCCAAAATAAGCCTGTCCCTTTTTGATCGGTTGCCGTTTGGGGGCCGATTGGCAACGCTCGCTGATTGTAGTCTTGACCTGCGCTAGAATAGTGGCATCTGAATGTCCGGGCGCATGGAGGCGTGCGCCCGTATGCTGAGGAGGACTCTATGGCAACTGTTGCCGCACCTATCGATGCTACGTCGACTGCCGCTTGGAAGGCACTCGAGGCTCATCAGGAGAAGCTCGAGGCCGATGGTATCGACCTCAAGGCCTGGTTCGCTGCCGATGCCGAGCGCGTGAACAAGCTGAGCTTTGACGCCGGTGACCTGCACTTCGATCTGTCGAAGAACCTGGTGACCGATGAGACCGTCAAGCTGCTGTGCGATCTTGCCCGCGAGGTGAAGCTCGAGGAGCGCCGCGACGCCATGTTCTCCGGCGAGCACATTAACACCACCGAGGACCGCGCCGTCCTGCACACCGCGCTTCGCCGCCCCGCAACCGAGAGGGGCCAGCTCATCGTCGGCGGCCAGGATGTCGTCGCCGACGTGCACGAGGTCCTCGACCGCATGTATGCCTTCGCCGAGCGCGTGCGCTCCGGTGAGTGGAAGGGCGTTACCGGCAAGAAGATCGAGCACCTGGTGTCCATCGGCATCGGTGGCTCCGATCTGGGCCCGGTCATGGCCTACGAGGCTCTGCGTCCCTATGCCGACGCCGGTATCGACTGCCGCTATATCTCCAACATCGACCCCAACGACCAGGCCGAGAAGCTTAAGGGCCTGGATCCCGAGACCACGCTCGTGATCATCGTCTCCAAGACCTTCACCACGCTCGAGACCCTCACCAACGCCCGCGAGGTCAAGACCTGGATGCTCGAGCAGCTCAAGGCCCAGGGCGCCATCGACGGCTCCGATGAGCAGAACGCCGAGGCCGTGACAAAGCACTTCGTCGCCGTTTCCACCGCACTCGAGAAGGTTGAGGCCTTCGGTATCGACCCCGCCAACGCCTTCGGCTTCTGGAACTGGGTCGGCGGCCGCTACTCCGTCGACTCCGCCGTGGGCCTGTCGCTGATCGTCGTGCTCGGTCCCGAGCGCTTCCAGCAGTTCCTCGAGGGCTTCCACGCTATCGACGAGTACTTCTGCAACACGCCGCTCGAGAACAATGCCGTTGCGCTGATGGGCCTGATCAACGTCTGGTACGTCAACTTCTTCGGTTCCAAGAGCCACGCCGTGCTGCCGTACTGCCAGTACCTGCATCGTTTCCCGGCCTACCTGCAGCAGCTCACCATGGAGTCCAACGGCAAGCATGTCCGCTGGGACGGCAGCGCCGTGACCTCCGACACCGGTGAGATCTTCTGGGGCGAGCCCGGCACCAACGGTCAGCACGCCTTCTACCAGCTGCTGCACCAGGGCACCGTGGTGGTCCCGGCCGATTTCATTGCCTTCGCCAATACCGCCAACCCTGCGACCGACAGCGGCCAGGACGTGCACGAGCTGTTCCTGGGCAACTTCCTGGCCCAGACCAAGGCGCTCGCCTTTGGTAAGACGGCCGATGAGGTGCGCGCCGAGGGCACGCCCGAGCAGATCGTCCCGGCCCGCTGCTTTGAGGGCAACCGTCCGACGACCTCGATCTTTGGCGACACGTTGACCCCGTTCGCACTCGGCGAGCTCATCGCCCTGTACGAGCACATCACGTTTGTCGAGGGCACGGTCTGGGGCATCGACTCCTACGACCAGTGGGGCGTCGAGCTGGGCAAGCAGCTTGCCAAGCAGATCACTCCAGCCTTCCATGACGACGCCGCCAAGGCCGAGCAGGACGCTTCGACCCAGGCGCTCATCGAGTTCTACCGCGCTCACCGCAAGTAGTCGCTGCTGTTAACGCATCGCGCCTTATAGTCAGGGGCCCGTATCCCATCGGATGCGGGCCCCTTTGCTTTGCCGTGGCCCCGGGGCGCACGGCCTTTAAGGATCTTCGCCGGAGCGTCGCGTGCTGCGAGGGCCCTGCGTCTAGAGCTCGGCCTCCGCATGGCCTCGCTGCGCCTCGGGCAGCTCCCCGTAGAGCGGATGGTCTTCGAGCCTAAAGCGCTCGACCTGTTCGGGAGTGCAGCCGCGCACAAAGAGCCACGAGCGATCGATCGGCGTCGCCATGAGCGTGCTGGGCAGCGCGTCGGCGCGGTCGGAAAACACCCGGGCACTCTCGGGATCCTGGAACGCCAGCACCAGATGCGTGTCGCAGTTGCCCATGATGGAGCGTGCGCGTGCCTCGCCATAGAGCGCATCGAGCTGGTTGGTCGACTGCAGCAGCAGCGTTGCCCAGATGTTGCGGCTTCGGATAATCGAGAGCACGTTGTCGATCTGGGGGATCTGCAGATTTGCGAAGTCATCGAGCATAAAGCGCACGGGCACGGGCAGGCTGCCGTCGGGCTGCCTATCGGCCTCACGAATGAGGCCCATAAACGCCTGCGAAATAAAGAGGCCGGTCAGCGGATCGAGATTGCGGTCAATATCGCTCACGGTTACAAACAGGGCGCAGGGGGTGTGTCCCATGGAAGCGAAGTCCGCCTGATGGCACTCACGATAGAGCTGTGCCGCACCGTCGAATCCCAGACACATGACCTTTTCGGCAAGGATGCCGACGATGCTCGCGTGCATGCGCTCGGCATTTTGCGTAATGGCGTAGCGCCGCCATAGCGAGAGGGCGTAGCTTTGGGGGTCGGTCGTGATCAGGTCGTCAAACAATCGACCTGTGGCGCCGTCCTGCAGGTGCTCGATCAGCTTGATGACCGAGCTGATCGTCTGCTCGTCGGCGGGTAGCTGTTCGGTGACGTAGGCGATAAGACACGACAGCAGGTTTGCCGCCGCATGATCCCAAAAAGGCTGGTTGTTGTCCTCGATGGGGCAGATGGCCTTTGCCACCGAGAGGATGTCCTGCTGGTTGGGCCTGCCGTCCGCCTTGCGGCGAATGTGCCTCAGGGGGTTGTAGCCGCAGCGCTCGATGCCGGGCGCAAGGGCCGGGACGGTGTTGAGGTCGGCGAAGTTGAGACATTGCACGCGGTAACCGTGGGCTGCCAGCACGGGTCCCACTTCGCGACAGAGCGTGCCTTTGGTGTCGAGCACGATGTAGCTTGCGTTCATTTGCAGCAGGTTGGGCTTGAGGACGTTTCGGGTCTTGCCGGCTCCCGAGGGGCCGATCACAAGTGCATTGTTGTTGAGTCCCGTTTGGCGGGTGTCGCAGGAAAGCGTTCGATCCTTGGCGAGGATGGTGGACGATGCGGACTCAGATGCGGCGAGACGGCTGGCGAGGTTAGACATGGGCGACCTCCTTGGTGGTCGAGAGGATTTCGTGGGCAAAGCCGAGCTCGACGGCGCGCTCGGCCGAAAGGTAGGTGTCTTTTGCAGTGAGGGACTGGATGCGCTTGGGCGTGAGGCCGCTGCGGTCCGAGAGGATTTGCGTGAGGGTCTTGCGGGTCTGCATGAGACGCCGGCTGGTTTCCTGCAGCGCAAGTGCCGAGCCGCCTGCCCCCTGGGGGATCAGCGGGTCGTGAATCATGAGCTCTGCATGGGGCGCCATACGGCGATCGTCGCCGCCCATAAAGATCACGGCGCCCATGGACGCGGCGAATTCCAGGCAGACGGTGCGGATGGGGCACGATGCGAGGCGCATGGCGTCATAGATCGCAAGACCCGATCGCACGCTTCCGCCGACGCTGGCGACAAATATGGTGATGGGGCGGCTGGGGTCGGTGGCATCGAGCAGGCGGATCTGCTGGCATAGGTCGTGGGCCATCGGGGTTTCGATGTTTCCCATGACGGAGAGCTCGCGACGGGCGAGCATCTCATCGTAAATGCTGGTGAGCGTGATACCTCGGGCGGATTCACGCATGGTGAGGGGGCTGATGATGGGGGAATGATTGGTGTCCATGAGGACTCCTTTCTGTTGGTTGTGTTGTGGAATAGGATTGTTGCCCGCGGAGGGGCTGGCGGGCTACAGGGTTCGTCCGAGCCTGAGATCGAGCTCGGTTGTGGGGCAGGCTGCCTGTTCGTGCGGCTCGCAAGCGCCAAGGGCTCCAAAGCGATGGAGCGTTGCGACGGGCGTGGTGTAGGCGAGCCGCAGCTGATGCTCGACAGGGGCACATCCGTCATTTTTGTAATGAGCCGCGTAGTACTGCGCGATGCTGGCGTTCATCTCGCTGCCATTGCGATGGCGCTCAAACTGGCGTCTGCAGGTCTCGATGATCTTTGCTACCGACTTGGGCGCCGTCGCGGGAACAAGGGCGAGATAGCCATCAAATAGCTCGTTGATGCTCAGGAGGCACAGCAGGTCGATCAGCGTCCTTATGGCTGCTCCCTCGGCGGAAAAGTGCGCGGTCATGCGGTTATATCGGTTGCGGTCGACGATGGCCGCATGGGGTCTTGGAGTTTTCTGCCCCGTGGTCCCGGGCTTTTGCCGCGCCTGTGTATTGAGCTCGACGTTGCAGCGCTTGAGGCCGTCCAACGGAAGGAACAGTGCGGTGCGCAGGGTGTTCCGCTTGCTTTCGAGTTCATGACGCTCGTCGGGTTCCCATTCGAGCTTGAGTTTCGTGTCGAGCGCCGTAAGCATATGGGCTAGGCAGCCTACGGTAAGAACGTACGAATCGTTGTCACGTTTTGGGGCATAGGGGTCTGTCAGCTTGCGAATGTCGGGGTCGCCCATGATCTTTGTGCAGCGCTTCAGCAGTTGAGGGTGGTCGGCCAAGATCGTCGCGAGCGGTAGCGACGCGTAGTTCTTGATGGTCGCGGCGGCAAAGGCGGCGTCATATTCGTTTGCATATGCTCGCTCAATGCGGGCATCCAGAATGCTTTTCTTATCGCCGTCTTCTGCGTGGTGGTTTGTCATAGCTTCTCCAATCGGTTGATGTTCGTGCTGTTTGTTGATGTGTTGGTTGTCGTGAGTGATGTGCTTGCCGTGGGTGATGTGCTGACGTTGGGGTGCTATGCGGTTTTCAATGAGCCCGTGAGGCAGTTGCTGCAGGGGCGGGATGGAACGGCCCATGCAAGGCGGAAGGCATCGTGCTCAAAATCGAGACAGCAATGCCCTGGGTGCCTCACATGTGGCAGTTACCTCATTAAGTTGTCATTGCGTTTGGGGTTGTACTTTGCCGATCTTCCTTCTCTTACACGCTAAAAACTGAAACTTCATATGCTCGATCTACTTAAAACCGCAACGGCGGTCTTTTATCAACTTATATGTCGGAACGTGTCTTTGCAAGTACTTTTTTGCGTTTGTTTCAAATGGGGTGGTTTTGCAACCGTCACGCGCCACGCTATGCGAACGTGCCCCTTTTCTGTTGTCGGTCGGATACGATGAGTCGCGTGACGTCGTCAGAGGTCGAATTCGACCGCTAACGACGTTGTGCAGCTCATCATTTCTGGTCGCAAACAGTAAAGGGGCATGAGGGTGTATTGAGGGGGGGATGTCTTGCTGTCGGCATCCGCGTGCGGTGCCATTCGCTGTCTGTAAATATACGTTTACAGCTAATTTCATACCACTTGTCGGAATGCGGACGCTGTCCTTGCATGTCGGGCGTACATTAAACGTGGTTTTTCGCGTGAAACCACGAATCGGTTGTCAGTCCTGAACAAGGAGGCCCAGCATGACGCTTGCCAAACCCATCAATAAATACATCGACTATATCGATGCCCCCGAGGACACGTTTGAGCAATATGTCGAGAAGGCGTTAAAGTACAACTTTCGCTGCGTATTTGCGAACCTTCAGGAGTACGAGACGGGCCGCGCCATGCTCGAGGGCTCTGACATCATCCTTGCCGGCGCCATCGACTTTCCCCAGGGCACTATGACGCTTGAGGAGAAGCTTGCGAGGTTTGAGGAATACGCTGCGTGTGGCTTTACCGAGATTGACTACGTTTTGAATCAGGGGTCGATCGAGAACCGCGATTTTGATGCCATCGAGCGCGAGATGACTACCATTGCTGATTTTTGTCGCGCGCATGGCATCACTGACAAGGTAATCGTCGAGATGTGCAAGCTGGACGGCGACGACGCCGCCAAGCGCCGTGTATGCGAGATCGCGCTGGAGGCCAAGCCGGGATTCCTTAAGACATCGACCGGCAGAAGCTTTGGCGGTGCTAAGCTCGAGGACGTGCGGCTGATGCACGAGGTGCTCGGCGATGCCGTGGCAATCAAGGCGGCGGGCGGTATCCATAATTACGAAGAGGCTTGCGCATTCATCGAGGCCGGCGCCAGCGCGTTAGGCGCATCGGCGGGCATCGCGATCGTCGAGGGCGCACCGACGGATGAGCGTCGCTAGCAGACGTATTTGACCTGAGCGATAAAGCTTCACGACCACACGCCGTTCATGTTCGAGACAATATGACTTTTTGCCCGTTGTAAACGGAGTCGCGATGGGTGTTCTGTATGATGGCTCAGACAAGGTTGTTCAATGACAGGGAGGCATATATGGCAATCAAAGCCATCGCGATGGATATCGACGGTACGCTCACCAACGATCAGAAAGTGATTAGCCCGCGTACGCGCGAGAAGCTGCTCGCGGCGCAGGAGTCGGGCATTAAGCTCATCTTGGCTTCGGGCCGTCCCGCATGGGGACTGCACGCCTTGGCGCAGGAGCTCGACCTTCAAAACCATGACGGTCTGCTGGTTGCCTTTAATGGCGCGCATGTGGTCGACGCTCAGACCGATGAGGTCCTTTTTGACCAGGCTATGCCGGCTGACGAGCTGCACCGTCTGATTGATCACCTGCGTAATTTTGACGTGATCCCTATGATTTCGCTCGGTCGCGATCTGCACGTCGAGGATTCGTACCGCTGCATGATCACGCTGCCTGACGGCTCGCAGAAAAACATCGTCAAATACGAGCGCGATGCGTGCGATCTTAAGATTCGCGAGGTGGAGAGCCTGCATGAGGTCGCTGATGCTTATCCCGTGGACAAGCTGCTGACGGCGGGCGATCCGGCCTACCTGCAGGCGCATTACGAGGAGATGTATGCGCCCTTTAAGCAGACGCTTTCGGGCATGTTTACGGCCGACTGGTACTTTGAGTACACGGCGCCCGGTATCGACAAGGCCCGCGCACTCGAGGGTGCCCTGCCCAAGCTCGGCATCGATGCCAGTGAGGTCGTATCGTTTGGCGACGGCCAGAACGACAAGTCCATGATTGAGTGGGCCGGCACCGGTGTTGCCATGGGTAACGCCGTCGAAGAGGTTAAGGCTGTAGCCCAGATGGTGACCGCCGATAACAACGAAGATGGCATTGCGGTGGCGCTGGATAAGCTGCTGGGTTAGAATCGCCGATTAATGCATGGCTCGGGCGCCTGCTTGCGGGCGTCCTTTTGTTAGGGAGGGTGCCGTGTCCGCATTTCCGTTCGACGCCGTTATCTTTGACATGGACGGCGTCATTGTCGATACCGAGTATTACTACTTGGGCGAGACTGCCGCGTTTGCCAAGGAGCTTGGGCTTAACCTGACTCAAGAGGAGTTGAATGGGCAGGTCGGTACCTCGCATCAGTTCTTCCTGCATATGTTGGTCGATTGGTTTGAGCGCGCCGGTAAGGGGCATTTCACTGGCGAGGAAGCGTTGGCCCGTTGGGACGAGTGGGCGCATGAGCGTCCGCGCGACTATCAGGCTTTGATTAACCCAGGCGCCGTGGATACGATTCGAGAGCTGCCGCGCCGCGGCGTTCGCGTGGCGCTTGCCAGCTCGTCTCCCATGGATAGCATCGAGGAAGTGCTCAACGAATGCGGGCTGTCGGATGCCTTTGAGTATGTGGTGAGCGGCGAGCAGTTTAAGGAGAGCAAGCCCGAGCCCGACATCTACCTGCATGCGCTGGACCTGCTGGGGCTGCCCGCGAATCGCTGCTGCTGCGTTGAGGATTCGGTGCCTGGCATCACTGCCGGCAAGCGAGCCGGCCTGACAGTCATTGCCAAGCGCGAGGAGCGCTTTGGCTTTAGCCAGGATGCCGCGGACAAGATTATCGACCAGCTGCCGGAGCTACTGGAACTCGCGTAGATCCTGGGCGGTACTGCTGTCACAACAGTGGTTCCGTTGGCATAAGAGAGGCGCGCGCTATGGCATTTAACGTGAGCGCACTGGGGTTTGGCGACAACGTCGTCGACCGCTACGAGCATATTCGCACGATGTATCCGGGTGGCAATGCGGTGAACTTTGCCGTGTATGCCAAGAAATGCGGAGCCGCGCGCTCCGCGTATATGGGCATCTTTGGTAATGACGCTGCTGCCGAGCACGTGATTGCGAGTCTTGAAGATGAGGACGTTGAACTAGCCAAATGCAAGCAGCTCATCGGTGAGAATGGTGCTGCGCGCGTGACCGTCGTTAACGGCGACCGTGTTTTCCTTGGCTCCAATGAGGGTGGCATCCGTGGTGATGCTCGCTATGTGCTCGATCGCTTTGACCTTGCGTACATGAAGCAGTTCGACGTAGTCCACTCGGGCAACTATTGCTTTACCGAGCGCGAACTTCCCAAGTTGAAGGCCGCGGGCATCACGGTTTCGTTTGACTTCTCGGACGATTCGACCGACGAGTACTACGAGCAGATTGCTCCCTACGTTGACTTCGCATTCTTTAGCGCGGCAGACGCCGCGAGCGAGGATGAGATTCGCGAGCGTCTGGCATGGGTGAAGAGCCTAGGTCCGCGTTTTGTATCGGCAACGGCTGGCGCTGAGGGCTGCATTGCCTATGATGGCGATCGTTATTACCGCCAACTGGCTAAACCGGTAACGGAAATGAAGGACACTATGGGTGCGGGTGACTCGTTTCTGACTTCGTTCTTGATGTGCTATCTCGATTCCGCCAAGCGTGGCGAGGATGGCGTCGAGGCCATCGAGCGTGCACTCGACTTTGCGGCGGGGTTTGCTTCGACCGTATGCGGCATGGAAGGCTCTTGGGGCCATGGGGCGCCGATTTCCGAATAGGCGAGCAGTCCCGGGGAGTCGAATTGTCGCCTCCCCGGGACTCCATGGACAAAAAATGCCAGATATGAGTACTGTCACTAATTTAGTAACAGCGAAATTTAGCTTTTGAGGGCCTAGTTGGGTGTCTGCGAGCGATTAAAACCTGCTAAAAATGACTTTAACCACCTTAAAGTGCCTTGATAATGGATAGCTGTACATTATCAAGGCACTATTTTGCCGTAAAATAATGTGACTGGATTTGCAACAGTACTCATATCTGGCATTTTTTGTCCACCGGGGCTAGCGAAGGTCAAAAACAGAGTGCGCATTTGTTAAAACTGCCGACTCGATGCGCTTTGCGTCACAATTCTTGAGCGAGGCGATGCGTTCTGAGGTCCTTGTGAGCGATTTGATGAGCGACTGCGCGCTTGTTTCTGTGTTTGCCTCCGCTGGTGCATCGGTCTCGAGCAGTAAACGATCGAGTGGAATCTGTCGTGCGTATTCGCGTCCTCGTTTAGACGCGAGCATGCGTTCGTTGACGGAAAAATAACAGTCCGCATCACGCGCGCGGACGAGTTCGTCCGAAGTGCCGCTAAACCAGTGGAAGATGATAACGGGGGAGTCGGGGTTTGGGATGAGTAGTCCATGCGATTCGAGGACGTCCAGTACGGCTCCTGCCGAACGAACGGCGTGAATTGATATCACGCGCCCGGTAAGAGGATGCTGCACGAGTGTATCGCAGAGCCGGTCAAATGCCTGTATTTGTAGCGGCTCACTTCCGGCAAAGCGTGCGGAAAAGTCGAGTCCCACCTCGCCGATGTAGCGCTCTTGGGCAGCAACTTCGCAAAGCAGATCGACTTCGGCAGGACCGCAGCGGCCGTCGGCGAGCCACCAGGGGTGGAGCCCAACGCCAGCGATGATGCCTGGTAGGCGACGGGCGCGCTCGTTTGCGGCCGAAAAGTCGCGTGGGTCGACCCCGCAGTCAAAGAGCCCCAGACCCGACGCCGCCGACTCACTGGCTGCAGCATCGGGGCCGAGCATCAAATCAAGATGACAATGCGTGTCAAAGAATTGCGGTTCCATCGCAGGACATCCTGCTAGTCCAGGCGTTGGCCGTCGGCGCGTACGCGCTCGGTGCCGCGCCCGCTGATCTGGCGGATAACCTCGCCGGCAATCATCTGACCCATGATGGGCGGCATAAAGCTGGCGGTACCCAACTCGGTACGCTCGTGGATGTTGGACGGGTCGCGAGGTTGGGTCTTAACCGATTCCTCGCAGCTAAACAGCACGTGCAGACTCTTGATTCCGCGCTTCTTACATTCTTTGCGCATGATGCGGCTCATGGGGTCACGTACCGTATCGAAAATGTCGGCAAAGCGGAGGCACTCGGGATGGAGCTTGTTGGCCCCGCCCATGGAGCTAACCAAACGAATGTCGTGGTCCTGAGCATATTTGGCAATGGTGAGCTTGGCCGAGATGGTGTCGATGGCGTCGACGACGTAGTCGAGCTTGCCGTCCGTCTGCTCCAAAACGCTCGCGAAGAACTCGTCGATGTTGTCGCTCAGCAGGTATTCGGTGCGTTTGATAACGGTGGCGGTGGGATTGATGTCGTGGATCATGGCTTCCATAACATCGACCTTGCGCTTGCCGATGGTGCTGTGAAAGGCGATAGCCTGGCGATTGATATTGCTGGGCGCGACGATGTCCTTGTCCAGAATGACGAAATGACCAATGCCGCCGCGGGCGAGTGCCTCGCAGCAGTTGGAGCCCACGCCTCCGCAGCCGAGCACCAACACCGTAGCATCGGCGAGCTTATCGAGTGCCTCGCGGCCCATGATGATCTCGAGCTTGGTGTCGCGTGTCTCGACGAGAGCGGCAGCGGTTTCGGTCATAGACATCCTCCGATGGGGAAGCGAATCGTGTTTTAGCTATCGCCATTATAGGTGTTATCGCGATTCCATTTGAGCCCTTGGGCTTGTTGAAATGGGATCGGGGTTCGCATAAGATTGAAGCAGATGGCACCCGTTGCAGCGGGTTGGCCAACTCCAAAACACGTTTGTAGCGTGAGAAGTGGCCGTCTTCGCATTACGCGGAGGCGGCTATTTTTTTTGAGTACAAGATTAGATAGTTAGACAAACATCTAAATATCGAGTATAGTGTGCGCGTCATGAGAGATGATGAGAGGAGGTCTTATGCCGGGAGAGGGTTTTAAGGCGCTTGCCGATCCAACGCGACGGCGCATTTTGGAGTTGCTGCGCGAGGGCAATTGCACGGCGGGGGAGCTTGCCGAGCATTTCGATATCAGTAAGCCGTCGCTGAGCCATCACTTGGCGACGCTCAAAAACGCCGGGTTGGTGACCGACGAGCGCCATGGCCAAAACATCGTATACAGCTTAAACACCACCGTCATGCAGGATTTGATTGGCTGGTTTATGGGTTTTACAAACACGGAAGGTGATAAGGATGAATAACGAAAACAAGGGCATTCACCCCACGGGGGTATCGTCGCGCGTGTGGATTGCGCTGGTCGCTCTGTGCGTCGCCAATGTCGTAGCGCACCTCATGGTGATGCCGAGCTTGCCTGCGCAGATTCCCACGCACTGGGGCGCGAACGGCGCCGTCGACGGTTGGGGTCCTAGCTGGATGGCCTCCGCGCTCGGCGTGCTGCCTCTGGCACTTCTCGCAATGTTCTGCGTGGTGCCGCGCATCGACCCCAAAGGTGAGGCATATCGAACCTCGGGCAAGTTCTACCAGGGCTTCGTAATCGCCTTCACCTTGTTCATGTGCGCCATAAGCTGGCTGGGAGAGCTTACGGTCTGGGGCGTGGTGCCGGCGGTCGGTTCGGTTAACGTGCTGATTTCCGGTGTTGTCGGTTTGCTGTTCATCGGCGTAGGCAACTACTTGCCGCGTGTGAAGCAGAACTATACGCTCGGTATCAAGACACCCTGGGCGCTTGCCGATTCCGAGAACTGGCGCCGTACGCAGCGTTTTGGCGGCGCCTGCTTTATGGTGCTGGGTATTGGCCTGATTGTGATGGGCGTGGCAGGCAGCGTGCTTTCGAGTGAAGTCGTCGCCGCGGTGATTGCGGCTCTGGCGTTTGGTTCGGTTGGAGCCGTCTACGTCTACTCGTATCTGTTGTGGCGCAAATCGCAGCGAGCCGCTCGTTAAGGTTGCGGAAAACTAGCGTACGCAGTTCATAGTATGTTCCGGGGGACTTTTCCCAGGTAGTATTAGGGGGTGTGGGCAACCATGCCCCTTTTTCGTTACGTTTCAGAGCTGGTTCCCTCATTTCGTTTCCACTAAGGCGAATCAAGAATAGGGAAACAGCAGGTAGAAAGGATAGAACAGGCAAATGGCAGAGTTTATCTACCAGATGTATCAGGCTCGCAAGGCCCATGGCGACAAGGTGATCCTTGACGACGTGACCCTGAGCTTCTACCCCGGTGCCAAGATCGGCGTCGTGGGCCCCAACGGTATGGGCAAGTCGACCCTGCTCAAGATCATGGCCGGCATCGAGGAGGTCTCCAACGGCGATGCCAAGCTCACCCCCGGCTACACCGTGGGTATCCTGCAGCAGGAGCCGCCGCTCGACGACGACAAGACCGTCATCGAGAACGTGCGCATGGCATTTGGCGACATGATCGCCAAGGTCGATCGCTTCAACAAGATCGGCGAGGAGATGTGCGACCCGGATTGCGACATGGACGCCCTCATGGCCGAGATGGGAAAGCTCCAGGACGAGATCGACGCCGCCGACGGCTGGGATATCGATTCCAAGCTCGGCCAGGCCATGGACGCCCTGCAGCTGCCCGATTCCGACATGCCGGTCAACGTACTTTCCGGCGGCGAGCGCCGTCGCGTGGCCCTGTGCAAGCTGCTGCTCGAAGCTCCCGACCTGCTGCTGCTCGACGAGCCCACGAACCACCTGGACGCCGAGTCGATCCTGTGGCTCGAGCACTTCCTGCACAACTACCAGGGCGCGGTGCTTGCCGTCACGCACGATCGCTACTTCCTGGATAACGTTGCCGAGTGGATCTGCGAGGTCGACCGCGGTCACCTTTATCCCTACAAGGGCAACTACTCCACGTATCTGGAGACCAAGGCCGCCCGTATCGAGTCGCAGGGCAACCGCGACGCCAAACTCGCCAAGCGCATGGAGGCCGAGCTCGAGTGGGTACGCAGCTCGCCCAAGGCTCGCCAGGCAAAGAACAAGGCCCGTCTGGCTCGCTACGAGGAGATGGAGGCCGAGGCCCGCGCAAGCCAGAAGCTCGACTGGACCGACATCCGCATCCCTGTGGGCCCGCGTTTGGGCAACAAGGTGCTCGAGGCCCATCATCTGCACAAGGAGTTCGATGGCCGTGTGCTCATCGACGACCTTTCGTTCACCCTGCCGCGTAACGGCATCGTGGGCGTCATCGGCCCCAACGGTGTGGGCAAGACTACGCTCTTCAAGACCATCGTGGGCCTGGAGCCGCTGACTTCGGGCGAGCTCGAGGTGGGCGAGACCGTCAAGATCTCCTATGTCGACCAGAACCGTTCTGGCATCGATCCCGATAAGAACCTGTGGGAGGTCGTCTCGGACGGCCTGGACCACATGATGGTCGGCGAGACCGAGGTTCCGAGCCGCGCTTATGTGGCGAGCTTTGGCTTTAAGGGCCAGGACCAGCAGAAGCGCGCTGGCGTACTTTCCGGTGGCGAGCGCAACCGTCTGAACCTGGCGCTCACGCTCAAGCAGGGCGGCAACCTGCTGCTCCTCGACGAGCCCACGAACGACCTCGACGTCGAGACGCTGTCCTCGCTCGAAGCGGCGCTGCTCGAGTTCCCGGGCTGCTCGGTGGTCATTAGCCATGACCGTATGTTCCTGGACCGCGTCGCCACGCACATTCTGGCGTGGGAAGGCACCGACGAGAACCCGGGCAACTGGTATTGGTTCGAGGGCAACTTCGAGGCCTATCAGGCCAATCGCATCGAGCGCCTGGGCGAGGACGCGGCCCAGCCGCATCGTATCCACCGTAAGCTGACGCGCGACTAGATCGTTACGCGGTTTTCCAAACCGCGTAACTGCTCGACGCTGCGCGGGTCGCAAGCACCCCATCTTGCCGTTCAAGCCGTCGCTCGCGTACCGAAGTACGCGTCGCTCCTCTTTCACGGCAACCTGGGGCACTTGCGGCCCGCTCGCTGTTGGTTACGCAACATCAACAAATAAAAACGGCTCAAATCCTGATTTGGATTTGAGCCGTTTGTCGTTACTGCTCGGGTTCTTCGACTTTATCGATGGTCCAGGTGGCTCCGAGACCGCCGGTGGTGTTGCGGCGGATGCGCACGGCAACCTCGTGGCGCTCGCCGTCCTGCGTGTAGCGCAGGGGGAAGCTTGCGCGGTTTCGCGCGGCCTCGATGGTACCGCGCTCGCGGGCGATCCAGTAGTACTCGCCGACGATGCCGAGGGTATCGGCGCCGTAGGGGAGATAGGTCGACAGCTGGTGTAGCAACGGACCGGGGCAGAAGACCTCAGTTGCGAAATCGACGGGGAAGTCCTCGGGAATGGCGGGCGCTACGGGTGCGGGGGCCGGTACCATCGCCGGTGCGAAGGCCTGCTCATTGACGGGCGTCACCTCGACGACGGGCACGGGTTCGGTGCCGAGCACTGATTCGGTGCCCACTTTTGGCATCGCCGCGGAATCTGCAGACTCGACGATAGCGGGTGCGTCTACGGCCGCGGTGTCGAGCTCGACTTGCGGAGCGCTCTGATTCTCGACGCTCGACTTTGCCTCGATGGGCGTGGATGCCATGGTGGTGATGCCGGCGTTGGCGTTCTCGGGGTCATAGACGACCGTGAGCGAGATGGCGGGCTGCGGCGTCTCGGGCTCCGGCGTCGACTCGGAAGCGCCTTGATCGGCGGGCTGATCGTCCTCGGCCTCGTCGCCAAAGACATCGCTGTTTTGGAACGCAGACGTCTCGGGTTGGTTAGCGGCTTCTTCGGTTGTCGACTTGGGAGCTTCGTTGAGCTCAGCAGTGACTTCCTGCTCGGATATGACTTCGGGATCGGTCGTGGCGGCGATTTCGGTTTCGGCTTCTGCCGTTACCTCAATAGCGACTTCGATCTCGGGCTCGGGCTCGGGCTCCGGAGCGACTTCGGCCACGGGCTCGGGCTCGGGACGCTTAACGTGCTTAGGGCGCACGGCCTTGAGGTCCTTCTCGCCGCGCTTTTTCTTTTTGTAGGACTGCTTGGCTCCCTTGGCTGCCTTGGGCTTATCCTCGCCCTTGGCAAGGGCGGTATCCCAGGCATCGTTGGCGATGACAGTGGCATACAGGCGACCGCCCTTAAAGACGGTCAGCTTAATGCAGTCGTCGAGCTCCTCGAGCAACTCGCGCGTGGACTCAAAGCCCAGGTCATAAGCGGCCATGTCACCAGTAGCGAGTGCCTCCTCGACCTGCGTCATAAACGTTTGCTTGCCGCATCCGATTGCATCGCGTAGCAGGCGATACAGATAGATGTGGTTGCCCAGCGATAGCGTGGGCCTAACTATTGTCTTGCTCATGGCAAATCTCCTCTTTACACATGTAAAGCATCTTACCATCGCATAGCGTTCGCCATGGCGGCGCCCAAGGCAAACGGGCGCGAACCGCTTTCGATTCGCGCCCGTTGTATAGGTCGGTTATCTATGAGAGGCAAATGTGCTTAGTTGCCCGATGCCGTGCCTTGGCTCGAGTTGTCAGATGCCGTGCCGGACGCGGTTCCGCTCGAGCTGTTCGAGCTGTTGGTGTTGTTGCTGTCTGCTGTGCCCGTTCCCGAAGTGGTGTCGCTCGTCTGGCCGCCCGTGCTCGGCTGCGAACCGCCAGTCGTTTGGCTTGAGTCGGTCGTGCCGGACGGCGTGCTGCTGTTGGCCGTAGAGGAATCGGTGCCCTGCGATTGGTTTTGGGTGTTCGAGGACGAATTGGCAGAGGTAGAACTGTCTTGCGTATCGTCCGTCTGCGCCTGCTGATCCTGCGACTGGGTGTTGCCATTTGCATCGCTCTCGGTCGTGCGCGACGAAAGGATTGGCTCGGGGCGCTCGCCCAGACCCTCACCGGCGGTGGTTATAAGGATGGCGCCGGTGCAGGCGATGACCGCGACGATGGCGATGGCGATCGAGAAGACGATGACCTTCTTTTGCGTCTGGCTGCGCTCTGCCGCGGCCTTGGCGCGCAGGCTGTTAGGGGCGACGCGCGCCGTGGTCGCACGCCCCGCAACCTGGCGCATCTCCTGCGTAGTCGCGGCGCCGCCCAGGTGCTCCTCGGCATTAAGCTCAACGGGCTCATAGGCGCCGGCGGGGTAGTCGACGTCGGCGTGCGTACCTTTGAGGGCTTTGGCGCTGGCAGAGATAAAGTGGCGGTAGACCTGCGAGGACACAACGGTGATGACCGAGCTCACGGCGGCACCAATTACTGAACCAGCGATACCAATCTTGGAGGCAAGCGCTACGCTCGTGGCAGCAGCTGCGGCGCCGGCGATGATCTGGGGAATGGAAATGTCATCGAACAGGCCCTTTTTGGGCGCGATGGCCATGGTCTGTCCGATGGAATGGTTCTCGTGCACGCCGTTGTTGAGCGATGCCGGCGTCATGACGCGCGTGCGCGGCGCGTCGGTGTACTTGGTTGTCATACGGGGTCCTCCCGGTGTAAATCTGCTTCGTTTCGTGTAGCCATCAGGGTACCCACCAGATGTGAATCGTACGTGACATTTAACAGATACCATCAACTCATCAATTGCTCACCAAGTTGGTGGGATGCGGTTACACCCGGCGGTTGAACTACAATAGGACTTGCTAATTGTTGTGAATGGCGTCTACGCACGGGAGCATTCTTATGAATCTTCACCTTTCTCAGTCTGATGGCTTTTTGCGTGTGGCGGCGGCATCGCCGCAGATTCGCGTTGCCGATGTCGAGGGCAATGCCGAGGTTGCGCTGGCGGCTGTTCGCGATGCTGCCGAGCGCAGCGTTCGCGCGCTGGTGCTGCCCGAGCTTAACCTGACCGGCTATACCGCGGCCGACCTGTTCCATAACCGCACGCTGCTGCATGCCTGCGAGGCTGCTCTGGTGCATATCCTCGATGAAACCCGCGAGCTGCCGATTGTCTTTACCATCGGTCTTCCCGTTGCAGTTGCCGAGAATATCTACAACTGCGCTGCCGTGTGCTGCGCGGGCGAGCTTTTGGGTCTTACGGCCAAGAAGTATCTGCCCAACTATGGTGAGTTCTATGAGCGTCGCTGGTTTGCTCCATCGCCTGCGGATCCCGTGTGGGTCGAGTTTGCCGGTCAGGGTCCGGTTCCGCTGGGTTCGGGGCTTGTCTACCGCTGCTGTGATGAAGGTGCCGAGGATATGGTGCTGGGCGTTGAGGTCTGCGAGGACCTGTGGGTGCCGGCGCCCCCTTCGACCGAGATGGCGCTTGCCGGTGCGACGGTGATCCTCAATCCGTCGGCTTCGGACGAGATTATCGGTAAGGCGGATTACCGCCGCAGCCTAATCTCCAACCAGAGCGCGCGCCTGTACTGCGCCTATGCCTACGCGGACGCGAGCGAGGGCGAGTCCACGACCGACATGGTCTTTGCGGGCGAGAACCTCGTCTACGAAAACGGCTCCAAGCTCGCCGCGACCAAACTGCTTACCTGCGATATGGCCATCGCCGACGTTGACCTTGACCGCCTGGTTGCCGAGCGCCGTCGCTCGACGACGTGGACGCGCACCGACGATGCGCCGGAGGCCACGGCCGTTGAGTTTTCGTTTGAGGGCGTGCTGGCCGAAGAACCTGTCCTGCGCGATGCCTGCGATATCGACCGCGTTTTCCCGCGCGCGCCCTTTGTGCCGGCCGACCACGGCGACTTGGCCGAGCGCTGCGAGACGATCCTCGGTCTGCAGACTGCGGGCCTCAAGACCCGCCTCGCCCACACAGGTACCAAGGCTGCGGTCATCGGCCTTTCGGGCGGCTTGGACTCCACGCTAGCGCTGCTTGTGACCGTGCGTGCCTTCGATGCGCTGGGGCTGCCGCGCACGGGTATCACGGCGGTTTCCATGCCCGGCTTTGGCACGACGCACCGCACTAAGTCCAATGCCGAGTCGCTCGCTCGTGACTTGGGTGTGAGCTTCCGCGAGGTCTCAATCCATGCTGCCGTGGAACAGCACTTTAAGGATATCGAGCATGATCCGGCCGTGCAGGACGTGACCTACGAGAACAGCCAGGCGCGCGAGCGTACGCAGATTCTGATGGATTTGGCCAATCAGGCCGGCGGTTTTGTCATCGGCACAGGCGACCTGTCGGAGCTGGCGCTCGGCTGGGCTACCTATAACGGCGACCACATGAGCATGTACGCCGTCAACGCGAGCGTGCCCAAGACGCTTGTGCGCCATCTGGTGCGCTATGCCGCCGATGTCTTTGGCGGGCGCATTGCCGAGGTCTTGCTCGATATCCTCGATACGCCGGTGTCCCCCGAGCTTCTGCCGCCCACGGGCGACGGCGAGATTGCGCAGAAGACCGAGGATTTGGTGGGCCCGTACGAGCTGCATGACTACTTCCTCTACTACCTGCTGCGTTTTGGCTTTGAGCCGGGCAAGATCTACCGCATGGCGCTCAAGAGCTTCGAGGGCGTCTACGACGCTAAGACCGTCCACACGTGGCTACGTACGTTCTACCGTCGCTTCTTTGCCCAGCAGTTTAAGCGCAGTTGCCTGCCCGATGGTCCCAAGGTGGGCTCGGTGACGCTCAGCCCGCGCGGCGATTGGCGTATGCCGAGTGACGCTAGCTCGCGTCTGTGGCTTGCGCAGATCGACGCGCTCAATCCAGTTGACTAAGGTTGGCTAAATTGAACCAATACGGGGGTTGCAAGCGTTACACTTTTGCAATCTGATGGCCCGTATCGCGCGGCGCTCTTGTCGGAGCGCCGCGTTTTTTATATCGAAAGGTGGCACCATGCAGGCATCTCAGCGTCTCGACCGCTTTGGCGCGGAGGTCTTCGCCTCGCTCAACAACAAGCTTCTCGCGCTGAAGGCTCAGGGCAAGACCATTTACAACATGAGCGTGGGCACGCCCGACTTTAAGCCGTACGACCACGTGGTCGAGGCGCTCACGCAGGCGGCCCAAGATCCCGAGATGTGGAAGTACGCCCTGCGCGACCTGCCTGAGCTTAAGCAAGCCGTGTGCGATTACTACGAGCGTCGCTTTGGCGTTTCGGGCATTACGCCGTCCATGGTGCAGTCGTGCAACGGCACGCAGGAGGGCGTGGGTCATTTGGGCCTGGCCCTGCTCGATCCGGGTGACACCATTCTAGTTCCCGATCCGTGCTACCCGGTCTTTGAGGCGGGTGCGAAGATCGCCGATGCCAAGCTCGAGTACTATCCGCTGGTTGCCGAGCACAATTACCTGCCCTATGTGGCGGGCATCGATCCCGAGGTGGCCGATCGCGCCAAGTACATGATCGTTTCGTTGCCCGCGAACCCGGTCGGCTCGGTGGGTACGCCCGAGGTCTACGAGGAGATTATCGCCTTCGCGCGTGAGCACGATCTACTGATTGTTCACGACAACGCATACTCCGACATCGTGTTCGACGGCGAGCCGGGCGGAAGCTTCTTGCAGTATCCCGGTGCGCTCGAGGTGGGCGTTGAGTTCTTCTCGCTCTCCAAGTCGTTTAACGTCACCGGTGCGCGTATCGGCTTTTTGGTCGGCCGCGAGGACGTGGTCTCGGCCTTTGCCAAGCTGCGCAGCCAAATCGACTTTGGTATGTTCTTCCCGATCCAGAAGGCTGCTATCGCCTGTCTGAACGGTCCACGCGATGAGGTCGAGGCGCAGCGTCTGAAGTACCAGGAGCGCCGCGATGCCCTGTGCGACGGTCTTGAGGGCCTGGGCTGGGAGCGTCCCAACGCGCATGGCTCTATGTTCGTGTGGGCCAAGCTTCCCGGTGGTCGCACCGATTCCATGGCGTTTTGCGAGGAGCTTATGGAGAAGGCCGGCGTTGTGGTGACGCCGGGCGCGAGCTTTGGTCCTTCGGGCGAGGGGCACGTGCGCATGGCGCTGGTCTTGCCGCCCGACCAGATCGCTTTGGCTGTCGAGGCCATTCGCGAGGCGGGCCTGTATTAGAAACCTATTTCGACTCGTCAATAGCTCGAAACCGATTTCGTGCAGTTATTTTACGAATTCTGCAAACAATTTCGGTAAACGGTCGATTTTTGGCTGCGAATAGGAGCATAATCAAAGTCCCGATTGGATGTATTGGGATTACGGCAAGCCGCTCGGGTCGTTCCCGGGCGGCTTGTTTGTGGAGAGAGATGGGAGTTTCTAATGGTTAACGAGAAGAAGGTCGCTATTGTCGGTTGCGGTTTCGTCGGTTCGTCTTCGGCGTTCGCTCTGATGCAGAGCGGTCTGTTCTCCGAGATGGTCCTCATCGACGTGGACAAGAACCGCGCCGAGGGTGAGGCTCTGGATATCGCGCACGGCATGACGTTTGCCGAGCCGATGAAGATCTACGCCGGCGATTATTCCGATGTCGCCGACGCCGCCATGATCGTCGTCACCGCTGGCGCTGCCCAGAAGCCCGGTGAGACCCGCCTGGACCTGGTCAACAAGAACGTAAACATCTTTAAGTCCATTATCCCCGAGATTAAGAAGTCCGGCTTCGACGGCATTCTGCTAATCGTCTCCAACCCGGTTGATGTTCTGACCTATGCTGCCATTAAGATGTCCGGCCTGCCCGAGGGCCATGTCATCGGCTCCGGCACCGTGCTCGACACTGGCCGTCTGCAGCAGATGCTTGGTGCCCACGTCGAGGTTGACCCGCGCGATGTCCAGGCCTATGTCATGGGCGAGCACGGCGACTCCGAGTTTGTCGCTTGGTCCAGCGCTCAGGTTGCTGGCGTTCCGCTGAACACCTTCTGCGAGCTTCACGGCCACCTGGAGCATGAGGCTGCCGAGAAGCGCATCGCCGAGGACGTCAAGAACTCCGCCTACACCATCATCGAGAAGAAGCACGCCACCTACTACGGTGTCGCCATGGCCGTCAAGCGCATCTGCACTGCCGTCATGCGCGATGAGCAGACCGTTCTGCCCGTTTCCTCGCTCATGGTGGGCGAGTATGGCCTGTCCGATCTGGCCATCTCCATGCCGACGGTCGTTGGCCGCGACGGCGTCGTCTGCCGCGTCCCCGTGCCGCTGAACGATGACGAGCAGCATGAGCTCACCGCCTCCGCCAAGGCCCTCAAGGACATCATCGACAGCGTCGACTTCTCCTGCTAAATTCGGCTCGTTTGGGCAACAGGCTACAATGAAAGGCGTCCGGGCCACACGGTCCGGGCGCCTTTTTAGTGCGAGGGGGGGTCAGGTTACTTTGCACCACCCCAATGCACCATAGTTGATGGGAGGGCCATGTCGGATTCGCCTAATTTTTTGACCTATGCCCAGACAGCGTTTGATCCGTTTGAGGAACGGCCGTTCTGCGCGGTGGATAGCCTGGTCTTTGCGTGGTTGTCCTATTTGCGTTTGCCGGGTGATATGGCGGAGCTGACGAACTGGCAGGGCCTAGACGTACGCGAGCTGCTGCGCGCCGAGTGCTACCAAGACATGATTGGCGACCTGTGGGATCCGGAGGGGAGTCGTGCCCTGTTGGAGGCTGTGGCAGCAAGCCCTCGCTACCGTGGCGTTCGTGTTTGCGGCTATCGTAGCGTGAGTGATGCCGAGACAACGGAGCAGTTTGCGGCCATGACGTTCCGATTTCCGGCGGGGTTTAGCTATCTTGCCTTCCGGGGGACCGACAGCACGATTGTGGGCTGGAAAGAGGACTTTAACATGGCGTTCCGGTGTCCTGTGCCGGCCCAGGAATCCGCGGCGCGTTATGTAGACGAGGCGGCGGATGCGATTGACGGGCCGCTTTTGTGCGGAGGTCATTCCAAGGGTGGAAACCTTGCGGTGTACGGTGCGGCGATGTGCCCCGATGTCGCCCGTGAGCGAATCGAACGGGCGTATTCCCATGATGGTCCGGGCTTCGTCGAGGAGTTTCTGAGCGGCAACGCCTTCGCCGATCTATCCGGTCGAATCGACAAGACGCTACCTCGGTCGTCGATCTTTGGCATGATGTTCGAGACACAGGAGGACTATGCCATCGTTGAGAGCACCGAGTTCAGCCTGCTTCAGCATAATCCCTTTAGCTGGGTGGTTGATGGTCGCGACTTCGTGTACTGTGAGCGCCTGTCCGCCGGTGCTCGATACGTTGATGGCTCCATTCGCGAGATGCTGCTTGCGGTGTCGCCTAACGAGCGCGAGCGTTTTGTAGATGCGTTGTTCTCCGTGCTTGAGGCTACGGGTGCTGAGCGGTTTGCGGATATCGCTGGGAATCTGCGCGAGAGCCTGCCCGTGATGCTCCAGGCTGCGCAAGGCTTTGACAAGGATACGCGACGCTTTGTCTCGCAGACTATCGTTGCGATTCTTAAGTGTGCGCTTCTGCCCAAACGTCCCCAGATCGACATGCCCGCTGCCGGCAAGAGCTTGGCAGAACAGCTCGAGGCTTGGCAGTCCGAGCTCCTGCGCTAACCATTGGTGCAAAGCAACCTGTCCCCGATGCACCAATCTTCGATGCGCCTGGGGCGGGATCGACCGCTATACTGGTTCGTGCCGAAATCGATCTAGAACGGAATGCCGTATATGAAAATCAATCACGCGATTCTGCATATCCTGGACTTTGACTCTGCCGTCAACGTTATGAGCCAGCGCGAGCTCGATATCGAGAGCCGCACCGTGCGTAATTTCGTAACCACGCACCTGCGGCGCGCTCGTACCTCGGCTGATAACAAGCGTGCCACGTTTGCCGAGAACTCCGCATTCGGCGGCGAGCTCAAGGGCTATTTCTTTGGTGAGCGTGAGTTCGTGGATCTGTCTCAGCAGATTGCGGAGTTCATCTCTTCCGAACTTACCAAGGCCGAGAAAGCCGAGTCCACTGACGTGCTTGTGGCGGACTTTGATGACGATGAGGATGCCCGCTGGTTTGCCGTGATGCTGCTGGGCTCCAAGCAGGCTTTTATGCACGAGGTGGGTCGCGAAGAGGGCGAGGTGCGCAACGACATTGCGCGCCACTACGCCATTCTGCCGAATCCCTCGCAAAAGGTGCCGAGCTATGCAATCGTGCGTGCAAGCACCATGGAGATCGGCTATGTGGATAAGAAGCGCAAGATTGCCGGCGAGGATCGCATGCTCATTCCCGATGGCCTGCTGCAGTGCGACACGGGGGTATCGGGCAAGGAGGTAATCGACACCGTGACACGTGTGGTCGAGGAAGTCGCCGAGGAGCACGGTGCCAACACGGCTGTAGCACTCGCCAAGGTTAAGGCTGCTGTTGCCGAGAAAGTTGAGGATGACGAGGAACTGCCCCCTTGGGATATCGTCGATGAGGTCTTTGAGGACGAGCCGGTTATCAAGGAGAGCGTGCGCGCGGCACTGACTGAGGAGAAGGTGCCTGAGCGTGTGCCCGTGGAGCGCAAGCAGGTCGAACGCGCGGCGGTGCGCAACCACAAGATCCGTACCGACACGGGCATCGAGATCAGCTTCCCGGCCGAGATGGGTTCGAACTCTGAGTACATCGAGTTTGTCAACGAGCCCAACGGCCTCATCTCCATCGAGCTCAAGAACATCGGGTCAATTGAGAATCGATAAACTGCGCTTGGACGCTGCAGAAAAACAAAGGCCGAAGCCCCAATGAACTGCGTCCCAAATCTTGGGCGCCCTAAATAGCGACTAGGCCGCGAGGGCCTGATTCCGGAACTCCTCCGGGGTCAGGCCCTTCAATCTTACCTGCCTCCGGCTCGTATTCCAGTAGACTATGT